>LKNB01000105.1 GCA_001564055.1 Rhodothermaceae bacterium Tc-Br11_B2g6_7 | reverse complement strand
GTCGCCTCCTCGGCATGGCCGGTGAGCGAGAGCGCCCAGAGCACACCTCCTGCCGCGAACAGCAGCACCGCAACGGCAATCTTTGCTCGCGCGATGGTCATGGCACACCTCCCCTGCGTTCATGAACAGTCCAACATGCGCGGGGCACACAACGGCCTCCCCGCTTTACCACCTGTTCGATGCTGCTACCACACATTACCCTCTCCCCGCATTACATGCCAGCACTGATTGTAACGCATGTGTCATAGACAGCCATCCACCGGGTACAATGGATATTTGTTTAAACAGGCATTCCCGGTTGGCCACTTACCTCTTCTGGGGATGTTCGCACACCCTCCCAACAGCCCTCACCGGTGGAGTAGCCCAACCAGTCACTCCTCTTTTGCCAGCTGCAGCACCTGCACGACCGGCGCGCACGTGGCCTCGCACGCGACTGCGACGATCGGAGTGTGCTCTTCCTTGCCATCCAACCAACGCTCTTCCCTCGTGCCGATGCTCCAGCGTCGGCACGCCCAAACCGGACGGTCCTCCGTCCTGTGGTTGGGTAAGCGCCATCGACAGCATGGATACCTCGTGAGCTCAGATCTGTAAGGACGAAAGGGGCGCTATCCTAATTGCACAGCCGGCTGATGGCACGCAGAGCGTACCCGTGAGCGTTCCCACGCAGAGCATGGGAACGAGAGCGGAACCTGCACGACTCTCTACGTCCGCTTCACCCTCCCATGGTCATTCTGAAGGGAGGAATAATATAGCTTTATCCTTCTCCGTACTCTGTATCACGAGTCGCTCATTCTCCATACCTGACACATCTGCGGTTCTTAGAATACCAATATACATTTTCAACCGCTCAAGGTCAGAGACCCCCTGTAATGTAGCGGCAAGGTCGCTGAAGATAATAGACTCGTTGTCGACGCGAAAAGAAGCCCACCATGAGTTTAAGCTCGCGCTTCCACCAGCCCAATCATCCTCGAACAAGAGGGTATACGAACTGTCATCGTCAAAGGTGAACAATACCTCGCCGTCTGACTCGATCGAATCGGCCTCCCAATCCGTGGCTACAACGTGGTCTATGTCGATGGACCGCACCTCCCCCCCGAGCGATGCTAAAGGATTGTTATCTGCGGGATTGCTACAGGCGGCAGCAACGACGAGAGCAAAACCTACCACTATCACTGGTTCTCGCATGATATCCTCCTCAAAAATAGATTGACATTCTGCTTATTTATGATCAGTCCATAACGCGCGAGTCACACTACAGTCTACCCGATTTACCACCTGATCGATGCTGCTAACACACAATACCCCCCCCCGCGTTACTTGCACGCCTCAATTGTAACGCATGTGTTATAGACAGCCATCCACCGGATACAACGGATATTTGTTTAAACAGACGTTCCTGGTTGGCGCCGGTGGAGCAGCGACCCGGTCAAACCCCTATCGACAACTGCAGCCCTGCAGCACCTGCACCACAGGCGCTCCCGTGGTCTCGTCGGTCGTGCGCAGGTAAAGGCGGCCATTCTCGTCCACATGGTCCACATACGGCAGCGACGTTGGCTCCTCTCGGTACGGGCGGCGCCAGATCTTCGCGTACCTCACGCGTTCTTCTGGCTGTCCCTGACCGGCGTCTCACTCCGCCGCCAATGCGTCTTGCGCTTCCTCTACCTCCTCCAACGGCGGATGGGCCTGCTGCATACGCTCGGCAAAGCGTGTGGGGCTCAGGAAGCCGACCACACGGGCCTCGTGCACTTCCTCGCCGTCGGTATCGAGAAATACAATCGTCGGCACGCCGGCCACGCTGTACTGCTCGCGGACGGCCTCGGCCTCCGGAGAATTGAACTGCGTGAGGTCTACCTTCAACCGCACAAACTCATCGCCCAGCGCCCGGACAGTGTCATCTGTAAACGTGACGCGCTCCAGTTCGAGGCAGGGGATGCACCAGTCCGCGTAAAAGTCCATCATCACCGGCTTCCCTGCGGCCTGCGC
The DNA here is from genome assembly GCA_001564055.1 of Rhodothermaceae bacterium Tc-Br11_B2g6_7. Taxonomy (GTDB): domain Bacteria; phylum Bacteroidota; class Rhodothermia; order Rhodothermales; family Salinibacteraceae; genus Tc-Br11-B2g6-7. Next base: position 3,538 of record LKNB01000105.1, on the reverse strand, counting down.
CTCTGCCACGCGCTCGGTGGAATACGGCTCCCACTCCAAGGCGGGCTGCTGCAGGTACTGTACAAAGAAGAGCCCCCCAGCGATAGCCGCAACGCCGACCGCCCATTTGGCCCGGCGGAAGAGCGTCTGGTTGTGTCCGGACCGCTCCACAAAGCCAAGGTAGATCCCGCCGAGGATCAGGGTCGCCGGAATCATCCACTCAGCCAATGCCGGGTACGTGGCCAGCGCGCCATAAAAGAAGGCCACGCCCACCAAAATGACACCGAAGACCTGCTTCACCCAGACCATCCACACGCCTGACTTTGGCAGTCGGTGCATGAGGCTGCTGAAGGTGCCTAAAATCAGGTAGGGCAGCCCGAGGCCCAGCGATAGCACAAAGAACGCAAGGAAGCCAAACAGGGGATCCGCCTGCGCGCCCACGAAGGCCAGCAGCGCAATGATGGGCGGCCCGATGCACGGCGCAGCGAACACCCCCACGACCACGCCCGAGCCATACAAGCCGGCCAGTCCGGAGGCATTCTGCGCTTTGCCCAGCTTCTGCGTCATCCACTGCGGCGGTTGTATCTCGAACAGCCCAAACATGCTCAGCGCCAGGGCAAAGAGCAAGAGGGCGATACCTGCCAGCATTATGGGGTGCTGCAGCCAGTTGCCAAAGAGGGTACCCGTGTACGCCGCCGCCACGCCCAGCAGGCTGTACATCGTGGCGATGCCGAGCACGTATACGGAGGCCCGCCCGAAGGCCTGCGTGGTGCCCCCCGCCTGCTGCCCTCCGAAGAGCGCTACCGTCACGGACATCATGGGGTAGATACACGGCGTCAGGTTGAGGGCCAGGCCGATTAGAAAGATACTCAAGAAGGCCAGCACCCACCCCCGCTCGTCGAACAGCGAGGCGATCTGGTTGGCTTCGGCCGTAACGGCGCCCGAGCCCGCGTCTTCATAGCCTGCAAACACGCCGGTATCGATTTTCGAGATTTCGCTTTCATCCGCCACCACCGGAATGGAGAACGAGACCGCTACCGTAGTGGGGGCCAGGCACACCTGATTATCGCAGGCCTGCACGCGCAACGCACCCTTCAACTCGTGGGTGCCTACGGCAATAGATTCGGAAGCGCGGATGTCCAGGAAGATCGGCACCGTGCCTTCATAGACGGCCAGGTCCTCATCCGAAAACCCAAAATTGTCGAGGAAGGGCTCCGGGTAGCGGGTATCTGCCAGCAAGAGGTCGTTGTGCGGCTCCATCGAAAGGTCCGTCCCGATGAAGTACTCCTGCAGCGGCTGATGCGCGTTGATGTGCCAGCCATCCTCCAGCTCCAGCACCAGGGCTGCGCGGAAGGACGTGCCGGGCAGCACGCCGGTCTGCTCCAGCACCGGTTCAATGCTCACCTTGTCGGCGCTGGACATCGGCTGCGCGTGCGCTTGCGCCGAGAGCCCCAGCGCGACGATCAACAAAAGAAAAGAGAGGCAGCGTTTCATAGCGTACGGAGCGAAGCGGGCCGGATTTATCAGGGCAAACATATACTCACCGTGTCGATGCCGCGTTCGTCAAGGTCTCGCGAATGGCGTCGGGTGAGGCCTCGGACGTAATGCGGTCAAAGGCTTCGCCCGTTTCAGCATCCACCAGCACCATGTAGCCCGTTTGCCCCTGATGTTCGTCGAAGAGCTCGGCGAGGCCCAGGTGCGCGGCGTAGCGACGGGCGTGCGTCTGCGTCTGCTCGTCCGTCATGTCGAAGTACAAAAACACGACCGGTTCGTCCACCAGTGCTGCCCGCACTTCGTTGTCAAGCTTCTCGTCAAGCGCCTGGCAGTAGCCACACCAGTCGGCATACATGCGGACGGCCAGCACCGTGGGGGCGCCATCGGAAGCTGTGAGGGCTGTCGGATCCTCAGCCGAAGCTGTAGCGGTGGGAGCAAAAACGTAGACTCCCATCAGGAGAACGATCACAACCCCAAAAGAGCCAAAAACGGGCGGAATGCGCATGGGTGAAAGCAGTAATGGTGGCAGGAAAAGAAACGTCGGTAGCCAGAGGCGCGCCCGACACGTAGTCGGCGTTCTGAACCCCTCCCCTGTTACATCGCCTGCCGTACGGCTCAGGAGTCCCCTTCAAGCGCCTCGTCGAGCAACTGCCTCAGGCACTCCACCGAGCGCGAACTGCCCGATACCACCTGATTGTTAATCGTTAGCGTGGGCGTACTCCGAACACCCGCTTGGCGCCCCTGCTGCTGCAGATTGCGCACACGGGTTTGCAACGGACCGGCCTCCAGTACCGAGGCAAAACGATCCGCACTAAAGCCCAGCTCCGCGCCCATCTCCGCCAGGTCTTCGATGGGAATGCCCCCATCCTGCGGGTTTTCCATCTGCAGCTCTACCATCTCGTAGAACTTCCCGATGCGGTCGGCGACGAGCATCGCCTCAATCTGCGGAAAGGAGAAATCCCACAGCGGAAAGGGCTTGGCGTAGTACCGAATGCGGTCCTCGTACTCCGCGACGACTTCCTTCACAATGGGGTGCAGCGTGCGGCAGTGCGGGCAGTTCGGGTCGAAGAACTCGACCATCACGACCGACGCATCGGCGTTGCCGATCATGGGGTCGTTTTCATCCAGGACCTCTTCGATGGGGACGTCCAGCGCGCGGCTGTCATCGAACCCACATTCTTGTGCGGTGGCTACGGTGGTGCCTACCAATAGCACCACTGCAGCGAGCAAAGAGGACATCCAAGAAAACGGTAGGCGGTAGTGCATAGCAGTAGCAGGTAGGATAAAAAGATGTTAAACAGATTCAGCGAGGAGCTCTTGGAGGAAGGGCTCGAGGTCTTCTTGATGAACGCGGCCATTGAAGCGGGCGCGGATTTCACCGTGGCGGTCCACGATAAAGGTGGTGGGCAGGCCGTAGACCCCGCCGTAGAGGTCGGTGATCTCTCCATCATCCACCACCTGCGGATAGTTCATGCTGAACTCCTCAGCAAATGGCTCAACGGCGGCGAACCCTTCATCGTCCAGCGAGATGCCCACAAAAAGCAAGCCGTCGTCGCGGTAGCGCTCCTGCATCTCGACAAACTCAGGGACCTCTACCCGGCAGGGCATGCACCAGGTGGCCCAGAAGTTGAGGACGCGCACGGTGCCGTCGTGCTCGGACAGCCGGAAGAACGAGCCGTCCATCTGCTCGCGCTCGAAGTCGGGCGCTTCGTCGATACCGGCGTCCATGGCTTCGCCCTGGCTGGGCCCGGCGCGCTCGGGATCGGGCGCCGGGGCCTCCGACGTTTCGGGAGGCTCAGCAACGTCAGCGACTTCGTCGGGCTGCTCGGTAGCACAGGCCACGAGCACCATCATCAATACAACTAAGGATACGGAAAACCAACGCATGGGCACGGGTACAAGAGAAAAATGGCGCCAGAGAACACATGTCGTTATCCTAACGCACGGTGAAGCCAGCGCGTTCAGGCCGATGTAACACGAACCGGCGTTCGGCCCACAGAGCACATGCAAGCTGGCTATTCTCCGTGCTCATTAGAAGCTCTCTGTTACGTCATGATTCCTCCCC
>LKNB01000053.1 GCA_001564055.1 Rhodothermaceae bacterium Tc-Br11_B2g6_7 | reverse complement strand
GAGATATCGGAGTCGCGCAGCACCAGTTCGGTACCCTCACAGCGCTCCAGCACCTGGTTGATGAGCGCACGCCCCACGCCCAGCCGCTGCACATTCGGTGCCACGGCGAGGTCGCACAGGTAGCTATTCAGGACACCGTCGGTTAAGACGCGCGCGATGCCCACCAGCTCTCCGCGGTAGTGCGCCGTCAGCACCATCGAGGACTGTTCGAACATCGTCCAGACCTGGTCGAGATCGCTCACCGGCCGCAGCAACGGCGCCCGCCGGTACAGCGTGGCAATCCGGGCGGGCGTGAGGCCCTCCAGCCCTTCGCGAAACGTCACATCGTCGATTGAGGAAACATCAGGCGTTGCCATGGGCCAGGGGTAATGCGCGAAGATAAGGGGAAACGGTACGGCTACCGAATGGACTTATGCTGCCTGCGAGGCGCCGAGTGCCTGCGTCACCTTGTCGGCTGCTTCCTTCAGCAGGATCGCGGTTTCGATGGGCAGGCCGCTTTCCTTGAGGATTTGCTGCCCTTCCTCGGCATTGGTGCCCTGGAGGCGGACAATCAGCGGCACGTCGATATCCACGTTCTTGGCCGCCTGCACCACGCCGTTGGCCACGCGGTCGCACCGGACGATGCCGCCGAAGATGTTCACCAGGATGGCCTCTACGTTGGGGTCTTCGAGGATGATGCGGAAGCCCGCTTCTACGGTTTCGGCACTGGCCGAGCCGCCGACGTCAAGGAAGTTGGCCGGTTCGCCGCCCGCCAGCTTAATCACGTCCATCGTGGCCATGGCCAGCCCGGCGCCGTTCACCATGCAGCCGACGTTGCCGTCCAGGCGGATGTAGTTGAGGTCGTGCTCGCTGGCCTTCACCTCCAGCGCGTCTTCTTCATTCACATCCCGCAGCGCCGCCAGGTCTTTATGGCGGAAGAGCGCGTTGTCGTCCAGATTGATTTTCGCATCCACCGCTACAATGGCGCCGTCCTCCGTACGCACCAGTGGGTTGATCTCGGCCAGCGTGGCGTCGCTGTTGGCGTAGGCGTCGTAGAGCGCCATGATGAACTGCACGGTCTCCTTGAACGCCTGCCCTTCGAGGCCCAGCCCAAACGCAAGGCGCCGCGCCTGAAAGGCCCGCAGCCCGATGGTCGGGTCGATGAAGGCTTTCTTGATCTTCTCCGGCGTCTCAGCCGCCACGGTTTCGATCTCGACCCCCCCTTCGGTGGAGACCATGATGGCATCCATGGACGTTTGGCGATCGAGCGTCACGCCCACGTAGTACTCCTGCGCGATGTCCACCGCATCGGCGATTAGCAGCGTCCGCACCTTCTGGCCTTCCGGGCCGGTCTGATGCGTCACCAGGTCCATGCCCAGGATGTTGTCCGCGTGGGTCCGCACCTCGTCGATGCTCTTGGCCAGCTTCACGCCCCCGCCCTTGCCACGGCCGCCCGCGTGGATCTGGGCTTTCACCACAAACATGGTCGACCCTTGCTCTGCCATGGCTTCTGCCGCCTCAACGGCTTCGTCTACCGTCCGGGCCACGCGGCCGGGCTGCATCGCTACGCCGTAAGACTCAAGGATATCCTTTGCTTGATACTCGTGTACTTTCATGGTCGCTGGTCGGTTGAGTGCCGTCTGTTCGAGGTACACACGGGCTGGCGGGCTGGACCCCGCACGGCCCAATGTTCGTTTGGCCTTTTGTATGGTTTGCAATAAAGCTACACATCCCGCCGCAAAGTGCCAACTGTAGGCCTCGCAGGTTGGATGAAATCACGGGGAGGTTTCGCCCCCGTGCCCGCTCCCCGGCGCGAGCGCCGCCCCCTACTCTGTTCACCGTGCCCCGCACGCTTGCTGTGACGACGTTCGACTGGTACATCATCCGCCGGCTGCTCGGTGGCTTTTTTCTGCTCACGGGCGGTCTGCTGGTGTTCTACATCCTTATTCACTACCTGGAGCACGTCGACGACTTTCTGGAGCGTGGGGCTGAGATGCAGGAGGTGTTTCTGGTCTACTACCCGGCGCTGATGCCCGAAATCATCCGGCTTATTTCGCCGCTGGCCATCTTCCTGGCGTGCGTGTACCTGACCGGCAAGCTGGCACAGCAACTGGAGCTAACAGCGCTGCAGACCAGTGGGGTGTCCCTCTACCGACTGTTGCGGCCGTACCTGCTTGTGGGGCTTGTGCTGACCGGGTTTATGTTCTGGTTCAACGGCTGGGTCGTTCCGCTTACCAACGAAACAGCGCTCGACTTTGAGGATCAGTACCTGGCCAGCGGCCCCGCCCAGCTGGACGTCAGCGACATTCACCGGCAGAACGGGCCGGGGAGCATTGTGACGGTGTCCTTTTATGACCGGCGCGACGAGATGGCACATCGCGTGTCGCTGCAGCAGTTTGACGCCGAGCGGACCCTGCGCGAGCGCATCGACGCCCGGCGCATGTGGTGGAACGACTCGCTGGGCGTGTGGCGCATGAGTGATGTCACCATCCGAACCTTCAGCCCCGACGGCGTCGAGGATCGGCGCACGGTCTCCCAGATGGACACCCTGCTGAACGTTTTTCCGCGCGACCTGGCCCGCACCGACCGCGATGTGGAATCCATGACCATCCCCGTCGCCGCCGATTACGTGGCTGCGCTGGAGCGCTCCGGCGTCGATCAGATGGGGATTACGCTGGTGGGGTACTACACCAAGTTCTCCTACCCGCTGGCCAATCTGATTGTGATCCTGATTGCCGTACCGCTGGCCTCTGTGCGCCGGCGCGGTGGCCAGGCCGTGCAGCTGGGCCTCGGGCTCGCGACCGCCTTTCTGTATCTGGCCGTGCAGAAGATCTTCGAACCGCTGGGCCACGCCGGCACGATCGCCCCGTTGCTGGCCGCCTGGATCCCCCACCTCCTCTTCCTCGCCCTCGGGCTCTTCTTGCTCTTTCGCGCACGGAAATAGCGCAGGCAGAGCAGGAACGGGTACCGGGCAAGCGGGCGTGGGAGGATAAACTGGACGGGCGGGGCGCCTCAGCGGTGGGCTGTCAGGCTCAGGCCTCGCCGCTCACCCCGCCAAACTGGATGTGGTCATGGCCGCCTGGACCCGTGGAGCGCTCGGGAATCTCGCCGTGGGAGCGCTCGTACCGCTCGATGTTCTCGTGCAGCGCTCGCAGGAGCCGCTTGGCGTGCTGCGGCGTCACGATGATGCGGTTCTTGACCTGGGCCTTCTCCACCCCGGGCACCACCCGAATAAAGTCGAGGATGAACTCCTCCGGCGAGTGCGAAATCATCACGAGGTTGGAATAGACGCCTTCCGCGACGTCTTTCGTCAGTTCGATGTTGAGTTGCTTTTTCTTTTTCGAGCTGTTGGCCATAAGAGGGATTGGGTAACGAAAAGTAGGATGAGTCCGCGTGTTGCGTCAGGCAGATGCCCCCACGGAAGAGCCGGCGTGCGGTTTCGTGCCGTTGCCGTTCCCGTTGGCGGCCAGCGCCCCGATGAGGTCGCTCTTGGTGATGATCTCGAATGCCTGGTCCCCGTTTTGCTCCACGAGGATGGCGCCTGCACCTTCTTCAATGAACGCCGATAGGTGCGCCAAATGCAACGTGCGCGGCACAATAGGAAACGGATCGCCCATGATGCCTTGCACCGATTCCTCGCGGGCCCCCGGCGTTTCGATCAGCTCGTTCAGAATGCGGGACTCCGTGAGGCTACCAACCACCTCCCCGTCGTCAATCACGGGCAGCTGCGAGATGCTGTGCTCTGCCATGCGTTTGATGGCGGTGCCCAGGGTATCGCTGGACGTCACGGAAACGACCCCCTCCATCTTGGCTCCTTTGCGCTTGCTGAGCACCTCATCTACCGTCATACCCGGCTGCTCTTCCACAAAGCCGTGGTCCCGCATCCATTCGTCGTTGTACGTCTTGGAGAGGTACCGGAAGCCCGAATCCGGAAGGATCACCACCACCACGTCGTCGGCCGACACCTCGTCGGCGTGGTCCCGAAGCCACTGCAGCGTACCGGCCACGGCCATCCCGCAGGACTGCCCGATGAAGAGCCCTTCGTCGCGGGCCAGGCGGCGCGTCATCAGCATGCTCTCTTTGTCCGTGACCCGAACGTAGTCGTCCACGATGTCGAACTTCATATTCTCAGCCAGGATGTCCTCGCCCACCCCTTCGGTGAGGTAGGGATAGATGTCCTCGTGCTTAAACTCGCCGGTGTGGAAGTAGGAATAGTAGACCGAGCCGTACGGATCTACGCCGATGACCTTCACGTCCGGGTTTTGCTCCTTGAGGTAGCGCGCCGTGCCCGAGATAGTGCCCCCCGTGCCCGCGCCGGCCACGTAGTGCGTCACGCGCCCCTCCGTTTGCTCCCAGATTTCCGGACCGGTGGTCTCATAGTGGACCTGCTCGTTGGCCGGGTTGTCATACTGGTTCAGGTACACCGAATTCGGGATTTCCGAGGCCAGGCGCCGGGCAACGGAGTAGTACGAGCGCGGGTCGTCCGGCTCCACCGCCGTCGGGCATACGATCACCTCAGCCCCCAGCGCCTTCAACACGTCTACCTTTTCCTTGCTCTGCTTGTCGGTGGTGGTGAAGATGCAGCGGTAGCCCTTCGCGATCGCCGCCAGCGCGAGGCCGGCGCCTGTATTACCGCTTGTGCCTTCGATGATGGTGCCGCCGGGCTCAATGAGTCCGCGCGCCTCCGCATCCTCAACCATCGCCTGCCCAATGCGGTCTTTCACCGAGCCACCAGGATTGAAAAACTCGACCTTAGCCAGCACGGTGCAGGGCAGCCCCTCCGTAACACTGTTCAACTTTACCAGGGGAGTCTCTCCTACCGTACCGAGGATATTATCGTACCACATGGAAGCGTGCTATTTTTATGTGAGGTAGAAATGTTGTATATCGTAAGAGGAATATAGCGACCGAGAGCCGCCCAATTGATCGACCGGCGTGCGCGGGGAGCACCTGCGGCGCTGTTCGGTGATCGATCGGCGATTGCGCTGCTTGGTACGCCGTACTTCATCCTATGATACGGAGGAAGCGCTACGAGGATCGACGGCCGCAGCATCCCGGCTGCCATGGCATCGTTCGCGGCGCGCCCATCCATACGGATACAATCAACCGCTGATGCAACACGGATACGACGACATGCTGCTATGACGGAACCGATAGATGCTGCGTTTGGGCCCGTGGAAACCGAGGTCCTCACGGCCTCCTGTACGGTGGCTGGGGCCGTGGTGCATCGGAACGAGGCCTGGCGGCAGTTGCTGGGCGCGGGTGACCTGTGGCAACGCCTGGCCCCGCCCGACGTGGAGCTGGCGGAGCAGCGCATCCAGGAAGCCGGCTGCGGCTCGCTCGTCACTAACGAAATCTTCATGGTGCAGCCCCCCACCCGGGATGAGCCGGTGCCGGTCCTGCTCAACTTCTTGCCCGTGCACGAACCCCCTCCCCCCGACGCCGATGATACCATCGACGCCGGGCCGCGCGTGACGGCTGTGCTGGTGACCGGCGAGGCGATGATGGAGCCGTCCTCGTGGACAGGCACCCAGACGAAACGCCACCGCCTGGAGTCGCTGGGCCGGATGACGATGGGCATGGTGCACGACTTCAACAATCTGCTCAGCGGCATCCTCGGCTACACCGAGTTGCTGCTCAACGAAGTGGGCCCCCAAACGCGGGCTGCGGAGATCGACGTGCCATCGCTGGTGCATAGCCTGCAGACCATCCAGAAAGCCGCCGATGACGGCAGTAGCCTCATCGAAAAGATCCAGGAGTACATCCGCCAGGAGAAGCGCACCCGCTTTGAGGCGGTGGACCTCCCGACGATTTTGCAGGACTGCCTGGCCCTCACCCGACCCTACTGGTACAACGAGCCCAGACGGCAGGGCATTGCCATCGAGCTGGACGAAGACCTGCAGCCCACGCCCGCCATCATGGGCTCGGCGGTGGAACTGCGGGAGGTGTTCATCAACCTTATCCTGAATGCCGTGCATGCCATGCCTAAGGGCGGGACGCTTACGGTGAAGACCTTCGTTGAGGAAGACCAGGGCGTGATGGCCACCGTCAGCGATGACGGGGTGGGCATGAGTCCCTCCGTGCGAGAGAAAATCTTCGAGCCGCTCTACACCACCAAGGGCGACGACGGCTCTGGCATGGGGCTGGCTGTGGCCTACGGTATTGTGCAGGAGCACGATGGCACGGTGGACGTCAGCTCCGCGCTGGGCCAGGGCACTACCTTCCAGTTTGCCTTCCCGCCGGTGGACCGCCGCGCTGCGCCGGCAGATGTGCCCACCGAGGCCCCTGCCCAGCGCCCCGTCCGCGTGTTGGTGGTGGATGACGAGGAGATGGTCCGCTCGGTGCTGCAGCGCCTCCTGTCCCTGCGCGGGCACGAGGTCACGCTGGCCAGCTCGGGCGCCGAGGGGCTCGAGCGCGCCCGGGAGCAGTCCTTCGATGTGGTCTTTGCCGATCAGGCCATGCCGGTCATGAACGGGCGGCAGTTCGCTCGTCACCTCCGGGAGGATTTCCCGGACCTGCCCATCGTCTTGCTTACCGGCGATACGGATATCGGCGACCCCGAGCACGCGTTTGATGTGGTGCTCTCCAAGCCCTTCAAGCTGGATGTCCTGGAGGCCACCATTCAGGAGGTGGTGTGACGTACCCGTCCGCTGCATCCCGGCCCGCTATCCACAGCCGCTCCTCCTGCGCTCCCGCGCGGGGCCAGGCCCGGGCTGGAGGACGCCCGCTCCGGCACCCGTCACATTGGCAGAGCCCGGGCGTTGGCTCAGAATTTGAGCTTACCACTGAACCCTAAACGGCGGCATCCCCGGATACCGCCGGTTTATTTTGCTGATAATAGACAGCGACCATGTTTAACGATAGATACTTCAACGACGAATGGATGCTGGGGCTCGACGGCGATGAATCGCCCGAGCAGAGCATCCCGCTCCCGACCCCGGACGAGGAGAAAGCCATGAGCACCTCGGACGTACCGGAGACCTTACCCATCCTGGCCCTGCGCAACACCGTGCTGTTTCCTGGCGTGGTGCTGCCCATCACCGTCGGCCGCGATACGTCGCTGGCCCTGGTGAAGGACGCCTTCAACGATGACAAGCTCATCGGGGTGGTCGCGCAGCGTGACAGCGAGGTGGAAGACCCGGCGCCCGACGAGCTATACGAGGCCGGCACGGTAGCCGAAATCCTGAAGCTCATCAAGATGCCCGATGGCTCCAAGTCCATCGTCATCCAAGGGAAGCGGCGGTTCACGATCGACGAGTTCACCCAGACCGAGCCCTATCACCGGGCCAAGGTGACGCCGATCGCGTCGCAACAGATGGACCGCGACAATGTGGAGCTGCAGGCCCGCATCCGCTCCATCAAGGAGCTGGCGATCCAGATCGTGAACCTCTCTCCGAACCTGCCCAGTGAGGCCGCAGAGGCGATTCAGCGCATCGAGTCGCCGGCGTTCCTTATCCACTTTATTGCGTCAAACCTGCAGATTGACGTCGAGCCGAAGCAGGAGCTGCTGGAGACCGTGCCGCTCGTGGAGCGGGCCGACCTCGTGATGGAGCACCTGAACGAAGAGATCCAGGTGCTGCAGCTGTCGGAAGAGATCCGCTCGCGCGTGAAGACGGATGTCGACCAGCAGCAGCGCGAATATCTGCTGCGGCAACAGCTGAAAGCCATCCAGGATGAACTGGGCGAAGGCGAAGGCGATGACGCCGTGAGCGAGCTCCGCAAGAAGGCGAAAGAGAAAGACCTACCTGAGCATGCAGAGCAGGTGGTGATGAAAGAGCTTGACCGCCTCACCCGCATCAACCCTGCGTCGCCGGATTATGGCGTCACCCGCAACTACGTGGAGACGATCCTGGACATCCCGTGGCGCGAGTACTCGGAAGACAACCTCGATTTGGAGCGGGCCGACCGGGTGCTGGACGAAGACCACTATGGCCTGGAGAAGGTGAAGAAGCGCATCCTGGAATACCTGGCGGTGCTGAAGCTGAAGGGCGATATGAAGGCACCCATCCTGTGCTTCCACGGGCCACCTGGCGTGGGGAAAACGAGCCTCGGCAAGAGCATCGCCCGGGCGCTTGGCCGCGAGTTTGTGCGGATGAGCCTGGGGGGCGTGCGCGACGAAGCCGAAATCCGCGGCCATCGCCGCACGTACGTCGGCGCACTGCCCGGCCGCATCATCCAGGGCATCCGCAAAGGCGGCACGTCCAACCCCGTCTTTATGCTGGACGAGGTAGACAAGCTCGGCTCGGATTTCCGGGGGGACCCCTCCAGTGCGCTGCTTGAGGTCTTGGACCCCGAGCAGAACGACAACTTCAACGATCACTACCTGGAGCTCGACTACGACCTCTCGAAGGTGCTCTTCATCGCCACGGCAAACTACCTGGAGCAGATTCCAGCGCCGCTGCGCGACCGTATGGAGATCATCGAGATCAACGGCTACACGCAGCACGAGAAGCTGCATATTGGCCGGCAGTACCTCCTGCCCCGCCAGATCGAAGAAAATGGGCTTAAGGAGGAGCAGTTTGCGATCTCCGACGACGCCCTCAGCCACATTATCGATGCGTACACCCGCGAGTCGGGCGTGCGGCAACTGGAGCGCACCATCGGCTCCGTCGCTCGCGGCGTCGCCAAGAAGGTAGCCGTCGGCGAGGCCGAGGCCGCCAGCATCGAAAAAGATGACCTGGAGGACTACCTCGGCGGGCGCAAGTTCTTCCGCGACGTGGCCGAGCGCACGGAAGTCCCGGGCGTGGCCACGGGGCTGGCGTGGACGCCCACGGGGGGCGACATCCTCTTTGTGGAGGCGTCCGTCTCCCGCGGTACCGGCCGGCTGATCCTGACCGGGAAGCTGGGTGATGTGATGAAGGAGTCGGCGCAGGCCGCGCTCTCCTACGTGAAGGCCCGCGCTGATGAGCTGGGCATCCCGCACGATGCGTTCCGCTACTGGGACACCCACGTGCACGTCCCGGCCGGGGCGGTACCCAAGGATGGGCCCTCCGCCGGTGTAGCCATGCTGGCTGCGCTGATCTCCATTTACACGCAGCGCCGCGTGAAGCACACGGTGGCGATGACGGGGGAAATCACCCTCCGCGGACTCGTGCTCCCGGTGGGCGGCATCAAGGAGAAGGTGCTGGCCGCCAAGCGCGCAGGCATCGAGAAGGTGCTCCTGCCTCAGAAGAACGAGAAAGACGTGCGGGAGATCAACGACGAAGCGCTGGACGGGCTAAACATCGCCTATGTTGAGCGCATGGATAACGCGATCGACGCACTCCTCGAATCCGAGGTCGAAACCGATCCCGAGGCGTTCTTCAGCGTGCCCGATCACGAGAAGCGCCTCCACAGCACCGAGGCCAACGGTCGTGAGCTGGTGCAGGTAGCCGGCAGCGACTAAGCGGCTGACATATGATGGGGGCTCCCCCCTCAGCTGCAACGTAAAAGGGCATCCCCAACCGGGATGCCCTTTTTTTATGGCGGTGTGCATCACGTGATGTGAGGAGCCGGGCTGCCCGGAGAAGGGCTACTGATCGGTTTCTTCCTCATCCCGCCGACGCTCAGCGATAATCTTCGCATCTTCTACCGAGTCATCCAGCCCCTGCCGAAAGGCCCGCTCGGTGTCGACCGCCAGGTCAGCGGCCCGGTGCAGCGCCGCATCCAGCGCCCCAGCCGCCATGCGGGAGGCCGCTCCGGTCAGGTAAATCGTCTTCCCCAGAAAATTGAGCTTTTCAAACTCTACTTCACGGCGTTCATCAGACATGGGGCAGGCTCAGGCGGTGGGAGGATCGGTGGGCGCGTTGGGGGCATCGGCGGGATCAGTTGCCGGCCCCGCGTTGGCGTCGGGGGCATCGGCAGGGCTGGCCTCGGAGGATGGTGTGTCGGCTGCTGCAGTATCCGCCGCAGGGTCGTCCGCTGCCGATTCAGCAGCGCGAAACGCTTCCTCCATCTCATCGGCTACTGAGCGGGCGGCGGCTTCTATTCCTCGGGCCATGGTGGACGCGGTAGCCTCTACCAGAAAGCGGGCCTGTTTCTCAAGCGGAAGCTCATGAAACGCCTCCCGCGTATGGCGGTAGCGGCCCTCGGATTCCCCTTCGGCGTCCTGTGCCGGGTCTTGCGTCGTAGGATCTGCCATCGTGCGGTTGGGATCTGTCGGCGGACTCGTTCGGTAAACGTGACACAGGCCCAGCCTTCATTTTGCTCGGCTGACCTCAGCGCCCGTTCGATGCGGTAGACGTAACCTCCAACCACAAGTTTCACCCACGCGCCCCCTATGCCCAGCCCAGACGCATCCGCCACCGAGGGGTCTGTAACCGATGCGTCTGCGACAGATGCGTCGGCGACGGATACCGCCGGCGACTACAGCGAAGGCGTGGTCATCCGCTCCACCGGGAGCTGGTACGAGGTGCAGGTGGGCGATGACGTAATCGCCTCCACCATCCGCGGCAAGTTTCGCCTGGAGATGGAGGACGCTGCGCTGACCAACCCGGTGGCCGTGGGGGATCGCGTTACCATTCAGCACCTGAAGGATGGCACTGGCGTTATCGAGGAGGTGCACCCCCGGGAAACGATGCTCTGCCGCCGGGCCGCCGGGCGCCGCGTGGGTATGGCGCAGATCATCGCAGCCAACATCGATTTTGTGTGGATTGTGCAGTCGGTGCGCCTGCCCACCCCCACGCTCGGTTTCATCGACCGCGTGCTTGTCATGTGTGAGCGCTACGAACTGGAGGCGGGCATTATTTTGAACAAGATGGACCTGCTGCGCCCCAAGGATGAGGCGCGCATCGAAAACATAGCCGCGATTTATGGCGGGATGGGCTATGAGCTGATGTTCACCAGCGCCGAGCAGCAACGCGGCCTCGACGCCCTCACGGAGCACCTATCCGACCGCGTGAGCGTCGTGACGGGGCCCTCAGGGGTCGGGAAGACAACCCTGCTGAATGCGCTGGAGCCGGGGCTTGACCTGCGCACCGGCGAGGTCAGCGAGAAAAACCAGAAGGGCCGCCACACCACAACGTACGCCGCGCGGTACGAGCTATCGTCCGGCGGCGCTATTGTGGATACGCCCGGCATCCGTGAGTTTGGCGTAGTGGAGATGGAGGCCTGGGAGCTGGCACACTACTTCCGCGAGTTTCTGCCCTACATCCACGACTGCCGGTTTCCCAACTGCACGCACGACCACGAGCCGAACTGCGCCGTGCGTGACGCCGCCGACGCAGGCGAAATCCCTGAAGAGCGGTACGTGAGCTACCTCAAGATCCTGGACTCCGTAAAGCTTGGCGATGCGGATGTAGGCCGGTAGGCCCGCACCGTACGCTACGACTGCTCGCTCCAGCGCTCCATGTCCCCGCGTAGGCGATCCAGCGTGACCGGCGTATCCTCGGCCTCCTCCGCCACGGTCAGCGCTTGCTCGCCAGTGGCGATGGCCTCATCGTACTGGCCGAGCGCAGCGTGCACACGGGCTTTCACGTACAGGTTGTTGAAGTTTTCCTGTCGGTCGGTGGACTGCTGCGCCCACCGCAGGGCTTCGTCCAAGAGCACCTCATTTTGGAGCGCGTAGGCCGCAAACTGGAGCGGCTCCTGCCAGGAGGAGGAGTTGGCGATTTGCTCTTCGGCCTGCGCCACAACGAGCGCTTCGGTATCCACGGCCAGCGGAATGGGGACACGCAGCTCATCCCAGTGAAGGGTCAGGGTGGCTTCATTGGAGGTAACGCCGTCGAACGTGAACGTCATCAGCTCCCGAAACGACGCAGCCTCTGGGGTGACCGTGAAGGTATGGACGTTGCGATCGGTCTCGTAATTATACGCCCCCCACTGGTTGGGCTCGTCATTCAAGATCACCGTCCACTCCTCCTCCCCGGGGATGGTGAACAGCGCATACGCGCCCGGGGCAATCTCGGCCCCGCCAACGGTCACCGGATCGGCGAACTGAATCACGGTGGCTTCATCGGCCCCCGTACGCCAGACGCGGTCGAACGGCACCAGCTCACCAAAGACCTCGCGACCGCGGACACTTGGGCGTCCGTACGTGACGGTCACTTCCGTGATACCGATCATCTGCCCCACCGAGGCGCTGGGACTCAGCCGAGGCAATTCGGACGCGCGCTCCTGCGCAACGGCCTCGGGCTGCAGGGTAACAAGCAGAAGGACAGCCAGCACGGCCGCTGACGCAAAACGAGAAAAAGCATCCATGAGCACGAGGAGTCGGTAAGGATGAAGAATAAACAGGGGAACGAGACGCTCCGGGGCGAGCGCCCGTACAGTCCAGCGCAATGAACGACCGCGTTGCCCGAGGGGTTCTGTATCGCCCATTCGCGATCGGACGGCAGCGATCGGACGGCAGCGCCCGGCCTCTGGCTTGCACCTTTCCCCTCGCATCGCCTATCATGGCACCGTCCCCCTTCTTTCCGACGCATCCCCTTTTTTATCATGGCCACTAAAACCGCTTCCGACGCCACGCCCGATGGCTTTCCCTTCCATCAGGAGGTGGTGTGGGAGCCGCGCGCCGACTGGATCGCCGACAGTAACCTGCAGCGCTTTATGGACCGGCACGGCATCGCCTCCTACGACGCCCTGATGCAGCGGGCTACGGACGACGTAGGATGGTTCTGGGAGGCGGCCCTTGAAGACCTTGGGATTGCCTTCTACACCGACTACGACCAAATCCTGGACCAGTCGAAGGGCGTGCCCTTTACGTCCTGGTGCGTGGGCGGCGAGATGAACATCGTCCACAACTGCCTCGACAAATGGCAGGACACGGAGCGCCGCACGCAGGATGCCCTCCGGTGGGAAGCAGAGGATGGGTCCACCCGCACGCTCACCTATGCAGCGCTGTACGCCGAAGTAAACCGCTGCGCCAACGCGCTGCGCGCCCTCGGACTCGGCAAGGGCGATGCGATTGGGCTGTACATGCCCATGACGCCCGAGATCTGCATCGCCTTTCTGGCCATCGCGAAGATTGGCGGCATCATCCTGCCTCTATTTAGCGGTTACGGCCCGGAAGCGGTGGCCACCCGCCTGCGGGGCGGCAAAGCCAAGGCCGTGTTTACCGCCGATGGTTGCGCCCGGCGCGGCAAGCCCATCCGCATGAAAGACACCATGGACGTGGCGCTGGCCCAGTGCCCTTCCGTGGAGCACGTGATCGTGCACCGGTACCAGGACCTGGACGTCCCCATGGAAGCCGGCCGCGACCAGTGGTGGGCGGACGTGATGGACGGGCACGGCACCGATGCGCCTACCGAACGCACGGCCGCTGAGGATCCGGTGATGATCATCTACACCAGCGGCACCACGGGCCGGCCCAAGGGCGCGGTGCACACACACTGCGGGTTTCCGGTAAAGAGTGCGCAGGACATGTACCACAGCATGGACCTGAAACCGGGCGAGTGTATGTACTGGATGAGCGATATGGGCTGGATGATGGGGCCGTGGCTCGTCTTTGGAACGCTGTCCATCGGCGCGACGATGGTCTTCTATGACGGCGCGCCCGACTATCCGGACGCCGGGCGGCTCTGGGACCTCGTGGAGCGGCATCAGGTCACGCACCTGGGCATCTCTCCCACCCTCATCCGCGCGCTGAAAGCCCACGGCACCGCCCCTATCAGCCGCTACGACGTGTCCGGGCTGCGCGCCGTCGGCTCTACCGGCAGTCCGTGGGATCCGGAGTCGTGGCGGTGGCTCTTCACAAACGTGCTGAACGGGGAAAAGCCCATCCTGAACTACTCCGGCGGCACCGAAATCAGTGGCGGCATTTTGTGTGGCAATTTCTTTAAGCCGCTGAAGCCCGGCGCCTTCTCCGGCCCGGTACCCGGCATGGATGCCGACGTGGTCGACACCGAAGGCACCCCCGTCCGGGGCGAAGTCGGCGAGCTTGTCATCCGGCAGCCGTGGATTGGGATGACGCGCAGCTTCTGGGAAGACGATGAGCGTTACCTCGATAGCTACTGGCGCCGCTTCGACGGGCTCTGGGTGCACGGCGACTTCGCGGCTATCGATGGAGACGGCCTGTGGTACATCTTGGGCCGGTCGGACGATACCATCAAGGTGGCGGGCAAGCGCCTGGGGCCGGCGGAGGTGGAGGCGCTCATGAACGCGCATGAGGCCGTGGCGGAGAGTGCCGCCATCGGGGTGCCCCACGAGGTGAAGGGGCAAGAGGTGGTGGTGTACGTGGTGCTGCAGGAGGGCCAGGCGCCCACCCAAGACCTCCGGCAAACGCTCCAAGCCACCATCGCCGATGCCATGGGCAAGCCCCTCCGCCCGCGCGAGATCCGCTTCACCGACGCGCTACCCAAAACCCGCAACGCGAAGGTCATGCGCCGTGTCATCCGCGCAACCTACCTGGGCGAGGACCTCGGCGATGTGAGCAGCCTCGAAGACCCCGCCACCGTAGAGGCCATCCGCAAAGCCGTCTGATCTTCCCGGCGGCTGGCGCGTCAAAGGCTACACGGTATCTTCATTTCAGGATAGTAGCCGTCCCTGTAGCCTCATGATGCACAGTCGTCTGGCGACCCTTTGCTGCCTCTTGGTAATGGCGCTCGGGTTTAGTCTCCTCCCCTTAGCCTATGGCCAGAATGCGGAGCGCGTCACCCTTACCGGCACGGTGACGGCTGAAGACACGGGCCTGCCGCTACCGGGCGCCCACGTGATCCTGGCCGGGTCTACCACCGGCACAGTGACCGATCTCTACGGCCGCTACACGCTGCCCGACCTGCCGGTGGACGCCTACCGCCTGCACGTCTCCATGCTGGGATTTGAACCGACGGCGGTTGATACCGCCCTGACGGCGCCCGGACGCTACATCATCGACATCGCGCTGCCGGAAGCCGTCCTGGAGCTTCAGGAGGCCGAGGTCACCGCCGAGCGCGACCGGCGCTGGGAGCGGCGCCTCGCCCGGTTTAAGGAGGAGTTTATCGGAACCTCGGCGCGGGCAGAGCAGACGGAGCTTTTGAACCCGGAGGTGCTCTCGTTCACCAGCCGGTGGGGCCGCTTTCGGGCGGAAGCCGCGGCCCCGCTGCGCCTTCGTAACCATGCGCTCGGCTACACCATCACGTATCACCTGACCCACTTCTCCTCCACGCGCGCCCGGATACAGTACGATGGCGATCGGTTCTACGAGCCGATGGAGCCGGAGTCGCCGGAGCAGGCCGCGGCGTGGGAGGCCGCCCGCGAGGAGGTCTACCGCGGCTCGCTGCAGCATTTCTTGCATGCCGTGATGGACGACCGCGTAGCGGAGGAAGGCTTTGTGGTGTATCAGCTGCCGCGCGTGCGCTCCCTGGGGCTCCGGCATGCGCGCGACGGGGCTCCGCGGTTTCGGGGCCGGACCCACCGCTTCTTCAGCAGCGCCGCCGATGGGGCGCACTACGAGCTGGACTTTCGGGGCCAGCTCGAAATCCTCTATCGGGAGGCGCCCGAGCCGCCGGCTTATGTAGAGTGGCTTCGCGACCAGCGCCGCGTGCCTCGCGACTTTCGCACGGCCTACCTCTCCCTCAACGAACGCCCCGCAGCCATCGACCGGTATGGCGATGTTGTTCAACCCTTTGCTGTCACGCGCTACGGCTACTACGCCTTCACCCGCGTCGCTGACAGCCTGCCGAAGGCGTACCGGCCGGTGGACTGAGAGCAGGTGCATGGGTACCAACAGGCTCAATGGAAGGATGCCCAAGCGACAGGGCCGCCTGATTTTTCTCCAACACCCACCCTAACAGCCCTGCTAAACAGCGGCACCGGCCAACCGCTTCCTTCGCCGAGGTGCTGGGCCCGCGCCGGAGGGTGTTCACGCCAACGGCGGCCGATGTACTGGATGCACGCAATCCGGCCACAGCACATCCCAGAGAAACCAGCGCCTGATCTGCGTGTCGCAAATACTGAGATTCAGAACATTCTGACCTACCTCCCGCACGCTCAGCTTATGCCAGACACCGTCAAGATTCGCAAGCGGGGCGTGTTGACGCTGCCGAAAGCGCTCCGTGAAAAATATCAGCTTGAGGAAGGTGATGTCCTCCATCTCGTTGACGTTGACGGGGGCTTCGTGATGACGGCCATGACGTCTATGGCGCCGCAGCTCGCACGGGAGATCGAACGCATGCGAACTGAGGCGGAGCTTACGACCGAAGACCTGCTTTCCCATTTGCAGAAAACCCGGGAGGAGCTAACCACGGAGTGGTACGGTAACGCGCCGGAGGACGCCTCCGGTGCCTGAATCGGCGAACCGGCCCCGTGTTTACGTGGACGCCGATGTCCTTTTTGCAAGTGCCGCTTCTCCATCGCCTCATTCGGCCGGACAGGTACTCCTCACCCTTTCCGAGATCACCCTGATCGACGGGCTTACGTCCGCGTTAGCCGTGGAAGAATGTCGACGCAATCTCAATCAAAAGCTTCCCGACGCACTCCAAACGTTTGACCTGCTGGTGCAGCGAACTCTATCCGTTGTCCCAGCGCCGTCAGAATCCGAGGTCTATCGCATGGCCGAGCGGGCCGACTGGAAAGACGTACCTCATCTCGTGACGGCTGTACAGCAACAGTACAGGTTCCTGGTGACCTACAACACAGCCGATTAACACGCCCGGTCATCCGGACGTGACGGGTTGACCTTATACGCAATCTACCTCACGATGCCGGCATTTGCCCGATGCTTTCGGCCTACCGCCCGTATCTGGTCAGACGAGCCAGCCGCTCCGTCGCCTCCCAGAACGGGCGGAGCGACCGGCGGAGCTTCGCTCGGGACTGCATCAAGATGGAAGCAGCATTTCTCGCACCGATGCCCCGGCGCGAGCACACGCGGAGCGGCGGTACTGCGGCTTCGCAAAAGCACATCCCCTTGGAAGTGCCGCCAGGTGATGAATCAGGGTGCTGAGGGTCAGGCAGGCTAAGCCAGCCGTTGCATCACACGCAGAGCGTGCCCATTGTGCGCTCCCACGCAGAGCATGGGAGCGAGAAACAGCCGCGCCCTCGCACAGCGTTGCTAACCGTATAGCGTTGCCGACCGAAGTTTGGGGGTCGCGGACGGCCCTGCGGATGCATTCCGCCCAGGACGGACGGAACGAGAGCGTCATTCGGCACGGCACCCTCATTTAGGAAGCCACAAAGGCGTCCCGGAAATGCGTAATTTCGGGCGGGTCTTCGCCACGCAGCACCACGCTCACGACGTCGAACCGGCAGGGGGCGCCCTCCAGCTGGTATTCATACAGAAAGGCCCGGGAGGCGTATACGATGTGGGCCTGCTTGGCCTCCGTCACCGCCTCCTCCGGGCGGCCAAAGCCGACGCCTGTCCGCGTCTTCACCTCCACAAAGACGATTTCGCCCCCGTGGGCAGCGTCCGCGGCCGGCTCGAAGCACACGAGATCTATCTCGGCCCGCTCGAAGCGGTAGTTGCGCTCCATGATGCGCCAGCCCTGCTCCTCCAAAAAGTCCGCGGCCAGCGCCTCGCCGCGCGCGCCAATCTGTTGATGCGTCATACGATGGGTAAAGCGTGATAAGACGTCAGGAGTGGGGTGGGCTGGACGATACGCCAGGCCCGTGGCACCGCATTACGCTTCAGACGATTCGCCTGAAGGTTCGAGCGCCTGGAGCGAGGCGTCGAGTAGGGCATCATCCTCTTGCACGGTTTCCTGCATGGCACGGGCAACCCCGATGAGGTCCCGCAGCAACGGCGCGTGCTCTTCTCGGAGGAACGGCAGAAAGGCATCCATGAACTCATCAAACACGCGCATCATGTGGATCATGCGGGTCATGCGCTCGCAGAGGTACCGCTCTCGCGCCGGCAGGTCAGCACACGCCTCGGCATCGGCAGCGGTAAGCAATTCCTGGCGCTGTGCCTCCAGCTTTTCGCCCAGCGGACCCAGCTCGCGGCGCTGCCGCTCCTTGATGATCTCCGTCGTGATTTGCCAGACGTCTTTTTCCGCCTCGTAAAAATCTTTCCGTGAGTCGGGGCGGTGCGTCTTCTGCACGAGATTCCATTGCACCAGCGACCGGAGGTTCATGTTGGCGTTGCCCCGGCTGATCTGCAACCGGTCCATGATCGCGTCCGTGTGCAGCGGCTCGTCGGAGGCGTAGAGTAACGCATGAATTTGCGCCATCGTGCGGTTGATGCCCCAGTTCGAGGCCATCTCTCCCCACAACAGGGTGAACCGCTCCAGCGCCTGGTCGTACGGCTCGGATGCAGAACCGGCAGAATTGTTGCTGTCGGTGGATGCCTGCGTGGCCATGGCGCTGGGACCTTGTTTGGATAGTAGGGCCATGTTCGACCATCTCCCGGAATGAGCAGTTCCACCGGCCGCTTTCATTTTTTGCTGAAAACAGCAATCTCCCCCCTCGCACGCTTCTGGATCCGTATGTCCGCTCCCGCCCTCATCACCCTAACCACGGACTTTGGCACGCAAGATGGCTATGTGGCCGCCATGAAGGGCGTCATGCTCTCGGCCACGCCTACGCTGCGCTTCATCGACCTGACGCACGAGGTGGCGCCTCAAGATGTGATGGAGGCGGCCTTTTTGCTGAAAACAGCCGCGTGGGAGTTTCCGCCGGGGACGGTGCACCTGGTGGTGGTGGACCCGGGCGTGGGGACCGACCGGCGGCCGGTGGCGATCCGCGCCGGGGGGCACTACTTCGTCGGGCCCGACAACGGGCTCTTCTCTCTCTTGCTGGATGGGGACGGCATCGACGCCGGGGTGACGCTGGATCCCGCGCAGATTGGCCCGGACGATCGCCTCAGCACCACCTTTCACGGGCGCGACCTGTTTGCTCCGGCCGCTGCCCACATCGCTGCGGGTGGGACCCTTGATGAACTCGGGACGCCGTTGGATGAGCTGACGGCGCTCCACTGGGCGCTCCCCATTCCTGATGCGGAAGGCATCCGAGGCTGGGTGGTGCACATCGACCACTTTGGCAACTGCATCACCAATATTCCCCGCCCCTTGCTGGACAAGCGCCGTAGTGGACGAGGCGTTACCTGCTACGTGGGCACGGGCGTTGTGCGCGGCCTGCGAGAGACGTATGGAACCGTGGATAAAGGCGAGCCGCTGCTCGTCGTCGGCAGCAGTGATTTTCTGGAGATCGCCGTGAACAGCGGGAACGCTGCCGCTATGCTCAACATTCGTAAGGGCGCTCCGGTTAACCTCGTCTTCAAGGAGCAGTAGGCTCACCCCAGGCGCTTCGGCGCCCTGTTTTCCGATTTCTCTCTGTACCCTGCTCTGCCATGGCCTCTGATGCCCGCTCCTCTGCGCGTGAGATCCTGCTGGTACACCTGGAGCGGCTCTACACGCTGGCCCGCCTGCTTACGCCCGACACCACGGCAGCGACGGAGCTGGTCGTGGCGGCAGCGGCCGCGGGGGCAGCTCCAGGGGACGTCTCAACCGCTACGGAGGGCAAGGTCTGGGCGCTTCGCCGCTTGCTTGAGACCTACCGCGCAGACACCGCCTACGATGCGCTCACCTGGCCGGACGGGCCCCGTCGGCGCTCGGCGGATCGCAGGCCGTCCGAGCCGGCGGTAGACCAGCCACTGCAGTCGCACCGGGAGGACCTGGCCCGCCAGACCATCGCCGACCGGCTGCCCGCTGTTTTTGCGACGCTGCGGACGAGCGAACGCGTGCTGCTCTTTCTGGCCGACGTAGAGGAGCTGGACGCGGATGCCATCGGGCAGGTTACGGGGCAGTCAACGGACGCTGCTGCAGCGCAGGTACAACGGGCACGCGCCGCGGTGTTGCAGGGGCTGCGTGCCGACCTCCGCCCCAGCGAACAAGCCCTCGTCTGGGCCTACATTCCCGAGGGCGGATTGCGCGACAGCCTGCAGGCCCATATCCAGTCGCTCGGTACGCCGCTGCCCGGGGGGCTGCGCCACTCGGTGGTCAGTGTCACCTCCGCGCCTCGTCGCGCACGCGATCAGGCACCGACAGCAAGCGCCCTCGCCACCTCAGACGAAAGCTCCCCGGCAGCCCCACCTGCCGCAACCGTTCCCACCGGCCGTGGGTCGCGGTTGCTCACGCGGGCCCTCGTGGCCATTGTGCTGGTGGCGGTGGTGGGTACGGCCGGCTACATCACCGCGCAGTGGATCGACCGCGGGCCGGAGACCAACCTTATCATGCTCTCCGCCGAGCACGCAGCGGAGCGCCCCAGCCCCAACCTGGCCACCAGCCGCCTGGACGAAGCCGAGCGCTACGTGCAGGACGAGCTCAACCTCCGGGCCATTTTGCCCAGCATCGATCAGGCAACGCTGGAAGGGGTGACCCTCGCGGAGCTGGCGTCCAACGTCACCGTGCCCGCCTTCTTCTATGAGCAGGCCAATGGCACGCCCGTTACGCTGTATGCGCTCTCCTACCGCCTGCTGGATCGGTACAGTGGCCGCGTGCAACTGGACCTGGATGTGCTGCGGCAGATTGAGGACGACACCCACTTTGACTTGCACGACCTGGGCCACGCCCAGGTGCTCGTGTGGCGGCATCGGGACGTCATCTTTATTGCCGTCACCGACGGCGACGCGGCCGCCCTCCGCGACCGAATCGTAATGCCGTCCTGACCTGCGCCATCGGTGGGGCTCAGCAGGGTACCCGCACCGGGTGGGGCTTCCGTGCTACCGGGTCCGCCTTAGCCGGCGGGAAGCTCAATCCGAAACGTCGTCCCTTCCCCCACCTTCGACTGCGCCACCGTCAGTTCGCCGCCGTGGTAGTCTTCCACGATGCGTTTGGCCAGGCTTAGCCCCAGCCCCCAGCCGTGCCGCTTGGTGCTGTATCCGGGCCGGAAGATGCTGCTCCAGTCGCGCCGCTCGATGCCTTTGCCGTTGTCTTGCACATCAATTTGCACGGTATCGTCCAGGCGCTGAGCCGTGACGGCGATCGCCCCCTCCTCGTGGTCGATGGCATCAAGCGCGTTTTTGAGCAGGTTTTCGATCACCCACTCGAAGAGGTCCTGGTTGATGGGCGCTTCCAGGCCCTCGCCCAAGGTGATGGTTACCTCCACACGGCCGCGCTGCTGAGGGATGCGGCGGCGGATGTAGCCCACGGCCTCCTCCAGCACCGGCCGCAGGTCGGCCAGCTCCCGCCGGGGTTGCGAGCCGATGTCGGAGAAGCGCGCCGTGATGCGCTTGAGGCGAATGATGTCGTTCTCAATCTCGTCCAGCGCCTCTTTTTGCTGGGCCTCAGGCAACCCCGGCGTCCGCAGCAGCTCAGTCCATCCCATGAGGCTGGAGATCGGCGTGCCGAGCTGATGCGCCGCCTCTTTGGCCATGCCCACCCACAGGCTGCTCTGCTCGCTCCGGCGGACGTACGAGAACCCGACGTACCCGATCAGCACAAACAGTCCCACAAAAAAGAGCTGTACGTAGGGATAAATGCGCAGCTCGCGGATGAGGCCGGACTCATCGTAGTGCACGTACTGCTGGATAGCCGGCGACTCGCTGAGCTGGATGGCGATGGGCTCGTACGCGGCCGCCATGCGTTCCACCCGACGCACCAGGCGGAGGGAGTCTTCGGTGGAGAGCACCCGCACCGTATCCGGGATCGGCACGTTGCGCCAGAAGAGCGGCGCGCCCTTCGTCGAGTCGGTGACGATGGCCGGGATGTTAAACGGGTTTGGCTCGATGATCTCGTTCAGGATGAAGTCGAGCTGATCGCCCGGCGGCATGCCCTGTGCCCAGCTGACGGCGCGGCGGAGCGAGTCGGCAGTGCCCACCGGCAGCAGCATATCGCCGCCCGCCGGGGCCTGCCGCCAGCGCCGCAGCAGGTCGTCAAGCGTCTCGAGCTCCGCGAGGTAGGGATTGTCGGCCGGGGCTTGCGTAACCTGCTCGTTGGCCTTGGCCCAGAGCTGCATGAGGGCCTGCTCTCGCTCGCGGAGGCGGTCCACGAGGTTATTGGTGTACCAGAGCGAGGCCACCGCCAGGCCCACCGCAAACAGGATCAGCCCCAGCTTCAGGTTGACGGAGAAACGGTACGGACGCATGGCGCGGATGAGCAGGGCGCAAAAGAGGAGGGGACGCGCCAACGGACGCGCGGTGCAACACATGCATACACCGCGCCGCCCTGGAACGTGATCCCCACCGGCCGCCCTATACCCCGATATTCGTGATACGGACTACGCCACCACCGGCGCGTCAGCCGGCGGTACCGTGATGGTTTGCGTGCGCTT
>LKNB01000052.1 GCA_001564055.1 Rhodothermaceae bacterium Tc-Br11_B2g6_7 | reverse complement strand
TACTCACAACGGAAACCATCTTTCATACGTCGTTCAGTGTCAATGGCCGGGTGCTTGTGAATGAACAGGGTGTGGGGCTACAAGAGGTACGCAATGGCCAACTGGAGCTACTGCCGGGAGGGGCTCAGTTTGCCTCTACGGGCATCCACATGATTGAGGCAGTGGGAGAAACCGACCAACTCATGATTGCCACGCGCCAAGGGTTGTACGTTCACGATGGTAACGAGGTAGAGGCCTTATCGTCCTCGGTCGATCCGTTTTTGCGCGAGAGTCGTCTGTATCACGGCACAAAACTCGAGGGAGGGCTCTACGCGCTGGCCACCCTCGGAGGCGGAGTAGGGCTTGTCGACCAAGAAGGTAACCTGCTGTATCAGCTACACGAAGGGAATGGTCTGCCAGACAACTGGATTAATTTCGTCTTTGAAGACCAGCAGGGGGCATTATGGCTGGCACTCAATAACCGGGGACTTGTGCGCGTGGATCTACCCGCTCAGATTACAAGGTTCACGGCCGACGATGGCCTGCGGGGAACGGTCAATCGCGTCCACCGATTTGGGGATCGGCTGTATGTAGGCACCAGCACGGGACTATTCGTCATGCATCGGCCGTCTGCAGCAAGTTTAGATACACCGATTACGTTCCAGCGGGTCGACGACATGCCAGAGGTTGCGGTATGGAGCTTAATGGCCATAGACGGTTTTCTATGGGTAGCCACTGACGACGGTCTGTTTACGCTACAAGAAAGCCCAGATGCGGCAGATGTCGTGGAGCGGATGCGGGGCAATGTGTATGCACTGCGGCATTCCAGTATCCACGAAGGTACCGTTTACGTTGGGCACAGAGACGGCCTGTCGATCTTCAAGGAGACCCCGGAAGAGGGGTGGGTGCGTGAGCGTGCCGTTGCAGCAACAAGTGGAAGCATTCGCTCGGTGCGCGAGACCGATGCCTCAACCTTGTGGCTTGAGGGCGACGGGGGGCAGATAGAACGTCTTTCCTTGACGGGGCCCGACGATCAAGAACCCCGCGTGCAAGAAGCGCGGTCGTTCGACGAAGCGGATGGTCTGCCGACGGATGGATCGGTGCTTGTGGAGATGCATGACGACTTGTACGCGCTGTCTATCGCGGAGGGCTTCTTCAAGTACGACCCTGAGGCCGAGCGTTTTGCCCCGGATAGATCCCTCACCGAAGGAAGCCAAGCCCCTACGGATAGCGTATTGGCGCTGGTCGAGGGTCTCGATGACGATGCCTGGTTGGCCTACAGCGATGGAACGGTAGAGCGCCTCATCCCGGATGGCGATGGGGGCTACACACGAGATGCACCCCACGCCCTGCGCTTTGGCAAAAGCACCCCCATCAACTTTTATGCAGAAGACAGCGGCATCCTCTGGATGGGCTCTGGCGACGAGCTGTTGCGGTACGACCCGAACGTGCAGAAGCAATACGACCGACCCTTTCGCACGCTGGTGCGGCGCGTGAGCAGTGGGGACGGGCAGTATGTGTATTATGGCGGCGCCGAGATGTTGGACGAGGTCCCAGCCTTTGCGTATTCCGAGACGGGAATCCGGTTCGAGTTTGCAGCTCCCACGTTCAATCAGCCCGAAGAAACCGTCTTTCGTTACCGTTTGGTCGGGTTGGACGATGGGTGGTCGGAATGGACGAATCGTGGGGCCGTCAGCCTCACCAATCTATGGGAGGGAACGTACAGGCTGGAGGTTGAGTCCCGGAACGCCCAGGGGGTTAGCGGAGCAGCTGCGGCGTTCTCGTTTGAGATGCTGCCGCCCTGGTACCGCACGTGGTGGGCGTTTGCGCTGTATGCGGGTGGGGTAGGCATTTTGCTATTGCTCGGGTACAACTACCGCCAGGCTGTACAGGAGCGGAAGCGAGCCGAGCGGCAGGCGCGGGAGCTGGCTCGGGAGCGTGTGGTTAATGAGCGCCTGAAGCAGGCCAACCGGCGTCTTCAGCAGGCCAACCAGGGGCTCCAGCAGGCCAACAAGATGAAAGACGAGTTCCTGGCCAACACCTCCCATGAACTCCGCACGCCGCTAACGGCAATCCTTGGGTTTACGTCCGTCTTGCAGGAAGAGACCGATGACCACCGGAGCGAATTCCTTGAGCTCATTGAGATGAACGGCCAACGCCTCCTCAGCACAGTCAACTCGCTGCTTGATATCGCCAAGCTGCGTGCGGGGATGGTGGACATGGAGCGCGAGCCTGTAGAGATACGGGCTCTGGCCGAGCGGATTGCTCGAATGCTGCAGCCCTTGGCCGAGCAAAAAGGGTTGGCAATGCAAGTTCTGCCCAATGCCGATGATGCAGAGGCGTTCGTCGACCGCCGCTACCTGGAGCAGATCCTGTTCAACCTCGTGGGCAATGCGATCAAGTTTACGAATGAGGGCCGCGTGGAGGTTAACGTGGTGGCACAGGCGCGGACGGTCGTATTGCAGGTGTCGGATACGGGGGTGGGCATTGACGAGGCGTTTCTGCCGCATCTGTTCGAGGAGTTCAAGCAGGAGTCGTCGGGACTTGACCGCTCGCACGAAGGGAGCGGTTTGGGGTTGTCCATTACTGCGCGCCTCGTGGATATGATGGACGGGACCATTGAGGTGGAAAGTGAGAAAGGGGAGGGCACAACGTTTATGGTGACCTTTCCCGGGGCCGAGGAATCGACCGATACGCCCAAAGAGGGCAGAGCGCCTGGGTCGTCTGCAGCCTCACCATCGAAAACCACCAGCGCGCCAGCCATTCTCGATAGCGATTCCTCCCGCTGAGTCCTGATGTTCATGCGTACGCTCCGGCGCGTCTGCCGCCTGCTGATCATCATCGTGTCGAGTGCAATCTACTGTGCAGGCGTTCAGCTGATCGCGTGGTTGCTATCGCCGGAGGCCGAGATTCGCTTTCGAGCCCGGTCCCAGCAATACGGAAGCCGCTGGTTGTGCTTTGTGATGGGCATCCGGCGGTCCGTTGAACCAGCCATCGCAGAAGCCAAGGCCGACCTCATCGTCAGCAACCATATTGGGGCGTTGGATCCGCTCGTTCTGAGTGCGACTCGCCCGGTAACCCTCGTGGCCAATGCCGGGGTGCGCGACTGGCCTTTCATCGGCTGGGTAGCGCGGCAGATGGGCGTGCTGTTTGTTGAGCGGGGCCGTGCCCAAAACGTGGGGGCGCTGATCGACGCCATGCACGATCGCATGGCGGCCGGCGTCCCCGTGGTGGCGTTTCCGGAAGGTACGACGACGCACGGGGAGACGGTGCGTCCGTTCAAGACCGGGGTCTTCCTCTCCGTGGCCGGCCGCGATGATGCACACGTTCTGCCGGTGTACCTCTGGCTCGCAACCGCTGAGGGTGCTCCCGCATCCGACGTGCCAACGGTGGCCGCGTGGGCCGGAGGAGAGCGCTCCTTCGCGGCCTACGGATGGACCCTTCTCGGCCTCCGCCATGCAACCATGAGGGTGCGTGCGGGTAGGCCCATACCTACTAACAGCATGGGTCGTAGAGCGTTAGCCCAAGACGCCTATGCTGCGGTTCACACGCTTTTTGAAACGCATGTGGGTACGTCGGCCACGCACTCCTGATGCTCTGCACCGAGCACGGAGGCCCCCCGGCCCTTGCTGCATGCCCTTCTGGTCTGTCCCCGCTTTGTCTTGCCTGTTATGTCTGATCGCCGTTATACCGTGCTCTTACGATTGGGCCTGCTACTGGTCGGGCTGTTTATCGGTATTCTGGTGATGCTGCTGTACGTCAACCAGACAGCGCAGCCGCCCCAAATCGTGGAGCGGGTGGAGCTGGGGGCGCAGGCCGCCAACGCCCCGGGCCAGACAGCACCGGTGGTAGACTCCGCACGTGCCCCGGTGCTGACGGACATCATGACCTTGAACCAGATATTCAAGGAAGTGGCGACGCATGTAACACCCGCGGTGGTCTTCATCGAGGTCGAAAATGCGCCCCGGGGCGGCACGTCGGACGAGGTTTTTCGGTTCGATGGTCGGGACGCGCCCGATCGGTTCTTTCGGGAGTTCCGTCGGCAGAGCGTGGGTAGCGGAGTGATCATAAGTGATGAAGGGCACATCATTACGAACCAGCATGTGGTGGGCCGTGCGGAGAACATCCGCGTCACCCTGGCCGATAAGCGACAGTACGCGGCAGATGTTGTGGGCACCGACCCGTCTACGGATCTCGCGGTCATCAAGGTAGACGCCGACAGGCCCCTGCCGGTAGCAGCCATTGGCAACTCGTCTGAGGTAGCGGTAGGTGAGTGGGTCATCGCGGTGGGCAACCCCTTTCGTCTCACCTCCACGGTTACGGCTGGCATCGTGAGCGCCCTTGGGCGACAGGTCAATATTATTGACGATGCGTTTCGGATTGAGGACTTCATCCAGACCGACGCGGCCATCAACCCGGGAAACTCGGGTGGGGCACTCGTTAACTTGGATGGCCAACTGGTCGGCATCAGCACGGCGATCGCCACCGAAAGCGGCTCGTATGAGGGCTATGGCTTTGCCGTACCAGCCAACCTTATGGTCCGCGTCGCTCAGGATTTGATTGACTTCGGGGAGGTGCGGCGGGGATTTATGGGGGTTGAGATTGCTCCCATCAATAGCCGTACGGCCCGCGAGCTTGGGCTGGACGAGGTGGCCGGCGTCTACATCGAGCGCGTGACCCGCAACGGGGCAGCCGACATGGCCGGCATCCGCTCAGGCGATGTGGTGATGGCCATTGGTGAGCGCCAGGTGGCGGAGCCGAATGAGCTGCAGAGCGCTGTCGCACAGTTCCGCCCGGGCGATGCGGTACCAGTGACGGTACGCCGCAACGGAGAGGAGCGCCGCCTTACGCTCACGCTCCAGGGTAGCGACAGTCCGGCGTACGCCAACTGGTTCGACGGCCCCTCAGACGCGCCGAATGGTGCCGAGCGGGAGCGCGCCGAGCCGGAAGCTGAGGTCCCCGACGCCCGCATCATCGATCTGCCGGCCTGGGGACTGGGCTTGCGGGACCTGACGGAGCGAGAGCAGTCGGAACTCACCCCAACCGGTGCCTACGTAGCCTTCGTGGAGCGCGGTGGACGGGCTTCGCGCGGTGGGCTGCCGCGCGGAGGTGTCATTACAGCCGTGGACGAGCAATCTGTCGGCTCGGCTGAGGAAGCGCAGCGCGTCCTGAATGCGGCCGTCGGCACGCAGGATCGCGTGCTCCTCCGTGTGAAGCGCCCGGGAGGCATTAGCGCTTTCTACGATATTGAATCTCCTGTGGAGGATGACTGACCGGGCG
Source organism: Rhodothermaceae bacterium Tc-Br11_B2g6_7 (assembly GCA_001564055.1). GTDB lineage: Bacteria > Bacteroidota > Rhodothermia > Rhodothermales > Salinibacteraceae > Tc-Br11-B2g6-7. The sequence continues at coordinate 16,964 of LKNB01000052.1, read as the reverse complement.
CAACTCTTGGTCCTGAGGTGTATGTTTGTGGTGCAGTTACGCTATGTCGTGCATGCGATGATCTCCTGTGCATGGCCATAACCCCACAGTCTGCTCGTTTCGTCTTTTCGCAGTAAACCCCACCCCATGATTCGATTTCTCACGGCCGGCGAGTCGCACGGCCCCGCCCTCACTGGCATTGTTGAAGGTGTTCCGGCTGGCGTACCTCTTACCGCTGATGACCTCAACGAACACCTCGCCCGTCGGTGGCTCGGGTATGGCCGTGGGGGGCGCTCTAAGATCGAGCGCGACAAGGTTCGGATTGACGCGGGCGTGCGCTTCTCCAAAACCATGGGGAGCCCCATCGCACTCCACCTCCCGAATGCCTCGCACAAGAAAGACAAGGCGGGATGGCCAGAGACCATGGCCGTTGAGGGCACCGGGGAGGGCATCGAAAAGGTAACGCTTCCGCGCCCCGGTCATGCGGACCTGGTAGGCACGCAGAAATATGGGTTCGACGACATCCGGCCCGTCATTGAGCGTTCGTCGGCCCGTGAAACAGCCATGCGCGTGGCGTGCTGTTCGGTGGCCCGGCAGCTGTTGCGAGAGCTGGGGATTGAAGTCGGCAGTCACGTCGTTCGGCTGGGCGAGGTAGGCTATGAGACGCCGGAAGACTGGGCCGACGCGGTGCAAGCGCTTATCGACGAAGGCGGGGCGCGGGCGGTCTACGAGGCGGCCGATGCCAGTGAGACGCGCATGCTACGGGAGGACCTTACCGAAGAATGCATCGCGCACATCGAAGCTACGAAAAAGGCGGGCGACTCGCTGGGCGGGCAGTATGAGGTGGTCGTTACCGGGGTACCCCCGGGTCTTGGCTCTTACGTGCACTGGGAGCACCGCCTGGACGGTCAACTCGGGCACGCCATCATGTCTATCCAGGCACAGAAGGCGGTGGAGGTGGGCAACGGCATCGCAGGGGCCTACCGCCCGGGCTCGCGCATCCACGATCCCATCACCGAAGATGAGAACGGCCGGCTGCGCCGCACCAGCAACAATGCGGGCGGCATCGAAGGCGGCACGTCGAACGGCATGCCCATCATCGTGCGTGGGTTTATGAAGCCCATCCCTACACTTATCAAGCCCCTCGGGACGGTTGATATTGCCAGCCGCGAGCCGCAACCCACCCGCTACGAGCGGAGTGACGTCACCAGCGTGCCTGCTGCCTCTACGGTGGCTGAGGCGACCGTGGCGCTCACCATCGCCAATGCGGTGCTTCGGAAGTACGGTGGCGATAGCTTTGCTGAACTCAGCGACCGCTTTATGCGCGAGACGTCAGAGAACTGACCGACCCCTCGTTCCGCTCGCTACGTGTGAACAGCTTCGTTACACCGTCGTACGAACCGCTTGATGGTGCCGCACATGGCTGCAGTCGCCCGGGCCCTTATGTTAATCGCCTGCTTTTCTTCATGCCCTCGTTTTCCCCCTCCCGCTCAACCGAAGACGCAGCGCCCTCCGGCGCGGCTACCGGCGACACAGCGGGCAGTCCAGGTCAAGACATCCCCGAGAGTGAGCTGCTACTGAGCCTGTTCGTGCAGCACATGCCGGCCGCTGTTGCCATGGTGGACGCGGAAGACCGCTACGTCATGGTCAGCAGCCGATGGATCACGGACTTCAACCTGCGGGGGGAAGAGCTCACCGGCGCTTCGCATTTTGACTACTTCGAGGACCCGGATGGACACTGGAAGCGGGTGCTGAAGACGGTGAAGGAAGAGCGGGTGGAGCAGGGCGAAGAGGCCCGGCTCGTCCGCACCACCGGGCAACGCTTCTGGGTCCGGTGGGAGGTCCGTCCGTGGTACCGTAGCAATGGCGAACGCGGCGGAAGCATCGTCTTCTTAGAGGACAAAACCGCGCGTAAGGAGGCAGAGGAGGCACTACAAGTCTCCAAAGATCTGCTCTCCAGTGTACTTATCAGCTCGCTGGATGGCATTATGGTCTTCCAGGCAGTCCGTGATGAAGCCCACCGCCTGCAGGATCTGGAGTGGGTTCTTGTTAACCCGCGGGCTGAAGAGATGCTGGGATACCCGGCCGATCGGGTGGTAGGCCAGCGCCTGAAGGAAGAGGTTGGAGACCGCCTGTTGCTGTCGTTATTTGATGACCTTGAAGCCGTGGCGGAAACCGGCCAGCCGCTCTCGCGCGAAGTCCGTGTGGCGGGGGACGGGGATGCTATTCGCTGGTTTCACATCACTGCCGTGCGCGTGGGTGATGGGCTCGCTGTGACGTACCGAGACATCTCGGAGAGTAAAGAAGCTGAGCGGAAGCTCCGGGAAAGTGAAGCCCGCTACCGGATGCTGGGGGAAAACATGATGGACCTCGTCTGCCTGCACGATCCGGAGGGCCACTACGAATACGTCAGCTCCTCGGTGAAACGCATTCTTGGCTACACCCCACAGGCGCTGGAAGGCCAGACGCCCTACCCGTTCATTCATCCCGATGATGCCGAACGGCTGCAGAGCGACGAAGGGGATAAGCTCTTTTCCGTCAGCCCTACCGAGAAGGTGACCTACCGTATGCGCACCTCCGAAGGCAGTTACATCTGGCTGGAAACCAGCACAAAGATTATCAGCGATGCCGACGGAGCGGTTGAGAAACTGCTAACGAGTTCGCGCGAGGTATCAGACCGCGTCCGTGCGGAGCGGGCCATGAGCCGGACCAACCGCGCTCTGGAGCAGCGGAATCGCGAGCTGCAAGACTTCGCCTACGTGGCCTCCCACGATCTCCAGGAACCACTCCGTAAAATCCGCGCTTTTGCCGACCTCCTGATTGAGGACTTCAACGACGCGCTGGACGATACCGGCCGGTATTACCTGGAGCGTATGCAGGATGGCGCCAAGCGCATGTCGCAGCTTATTTCCGACCTGCTCGACTACTCCCGCATCACGACGCGCGCCCAGCCGTTCGAGCCGGTCGATCTAAATAAAGTAATGCACCACGTAATCTCAGACCTCGAGTTGCGTATCTCCGATGTAGAGGCCAGCATTGATGTGGACGACCTGCCGACGATTGAGGGGGACGAGACCCAGATCCGTCAGCTGCTGCAAAACCTCGTCGGGAACGCGCTGAAGTTCTACCGCGAGGACACCCGGCCGGTGGTGCGCGTCGAGGCTGAGGAGCTGGCTCCCGCGATGCGGTCAGGAGATGCGCAGGGGCCCTTCGTCCGCATTCGCGTGATCGATAATGGCATCGGCTTCGACGAAAAGTACCTGGACCGCATCTTCACCCCCTTTCAACGGCTGCACAACCGCTCCGCGTACGCGGGGACCGGGATGGGGCTGGCCATCTGTCGCCGTATCGTAGAACGACACGATGGCGAACTGGCGGCCGAAAGCGTGCCCGGCCAGGGGTCTACCTTCACCATTACCCTTCCCAAACGGCAGCCCAAGCCTCAACCAGACGAAGCTGAGCCGGGCGACCGGCTGCCAGACCAAGGTCAATCCTCCGAACCAGCGTCGATCACATGAACCGCACTGGAGACCCTGTTGTTATCTTGCTTGCTGAGGACGATCCGGATGATCGGTTGCTCACGATGCGAGCGCTCGATAAGAGCCGCCTTGCCAATGAATTGCATTGCGTAGAGGATGGCGAAGAGTTGATGGACTATCTTCGCCAAGAGGGCGATTACGCTGACCCAGACGCGGCCCCGCGGCCGGGCCTCATCCTTCTCGACCTCAACATGCCTCGAAAAGACGGGCGCGAAGCCCTTCAGGAAATCAAAACGGACCCTTCACTCCGCCGTATTCCTGTCGTTGTGCTTACGACGTCGCAGGCCGAGCAGGACATCCTTCGGAGCTACGACCTCGGCGTCAACGCCTTCGTTACGAAACCTGTGACGTTCGATGACCTCAGCACGGCCGTCACTGTGCTGGGTAACTTCTGGTTCGAGATTGTTAAACTACCGCCCCAAGAAGCCTGATGTATCCCCCCCGCGATCCAGACTACCCGGTCGACAAGAAGGCCCTCACTATCCTCATCGTAGAGGACGATGAAGACGACTTTTTCATTGCCCGTCGGCTCGTATCGAAAGCCACCGAAATCGACGCGGATATTGAGTGGTGTCGCACGTACGAGGACGGGCTGGAAGCCATTCTCAGCAACGACTTCGACATCGCCCTGATCGACTATCGGCTGGGCGCCGAAAATGGCCTCGAGCTGATGGAGCAGGCCACGGAGCAGGGCGCGCGCATCCCCATGATCTTGCTGACGGGTCAGGGCGACCGCAAGGTTGACGTCAAAGCGATGTTGGCCGGAGCCTCCGATTACCTCGTCAAGTGGGAGTTTGACGCTCAACTCCTGGAGCGCTCCATTCGGTACGCCCGGGAGCGTGAGCGCGCCGAGCAGCGCATTCGGGAGCAAGCGGCCCTGCTGGACAAAGCCCGCGATGCTATCATTGCGACGGACCTGGAGGGCCACGTTGTCTACTGGAATAAAAGCGCCGAACGGCTTACTGGCTATCCCGCCAGCGAGATGATTGGCGAAGTGGCCCATGACCGCCTCTGCACGGACGAGTCAGGGCAAACCGTAGCGGAGGCGAGGCGTGTAGCCCGCGAGAAAGACGAGTGGACGGGCGAATTGAAGCAGCATACCAAGGAGGGTGAGGAAATCGTGGTGGAAAGCCGCTGGACGCTCGTCCGCGACAACAACGGCGAGCCGCAGTCCATCCTTATCATCAACACCGACATCACCGAGCGTAAAGAGCTCGAAGCGCAGTTTCTGCGGTCGCAGCGGATGGAGAGCGTCGGGCGTCTGGTGAGCGGCATCGCGCATGACCTCGGCAATCTGCTGGTCCCCATCTCGTTGGGCGTGCGCATCCTTAGCCAGCGCATCGACGATGAGAAGGCCCAGCGCACGCTCAGTATGATTGAGCAAAGCGCAGAGCGCGGCTCCAATATGGTGGAGCAGGTCCTTTCGTTCGCGCGCGGCGTTGAGGGCGAACGCGTGGCGGTGCAGCCGTTGCGGGTGCTGGAGGAGGTCCAGCGGATTATCGACGAAACCTTCCCCGACGAAATCGCCGTCGTGGCCGACACCGCTGATGACCTCTGGAAGATACGTGGCGATGCTACGCAACTGCAGCAGGTGCTGATGAACCTGTGCGTGAATGCGCGTGATGCGATGGACGGAGAGGGCACCCTTGGGCTGTACGCTGGCAACAGTGTGGTCTCCCCGGAAGAAGCCCGCCGTAACATCGATGCGGAGCCCGGAAAGTATGTCCAAATCACTGTTTGCGATACGGGCGACGGCATCCCCCCCAAAGTGCTGGACAAAATTTTCGAACCCTTCTTTACCACGAAAGACTCGGATAAAGGCACCGGGCTGGGGCTCTCCACGGTGTACAGCATTGTTAAAGGTCACGGCGGTTTCATCGATGTAGACTCCACCGTAGGCAAAGGCACAACCTTCCGCGTGTGCTTCCCCGCAGCGGCCGCGCAAGAGGATTCCACGGAGGAGGACACCACTGACGTAGAGTCCCTGGACGGTGAAGGCCGCCTTGTGCTACTTGTCGATGATGAGCCGTTTATCCGGGAGACGGGGCAACAGATTCTTGAGGAGGTTGGGTTTCGCGTGCGGACCGCAGAAAATGGAGTGAACGCACTGGCGCGCCTCGAACAAGACGACGAGGCCGTCGATGTGGTACTTACGGATCTGATGATGCCTGAGATGAACGGTCGTGCGCTTATCCGCAAGTTGCGGGCCGCGCATCCGGACCTGCCCATCGTGGCGATGAGTGGGGTCGCGGACGTCGAGATTGACACGCTGATGGACGAAGGGGCCGACGCCTACCTCGCCAAGCCCTTCACCTCGGAAAACCTACAGGAAGCGCTCTATGCCGCGGTAACCTCCCGGGCGGCAGCCGTGGCGTAAGCGACGAGTGGGGTCCCTGCCTGAAGTGGGTAGCTCGTCGCGCCTGCTGCCAGTGCCGCTCACGTATGTCTTGCGTACCTACCGAACGCTTACAGGCTCGTCACGAACTAACGCAGAAAGTCGGTCGTTGCAGCGATAGTTTCATTTCATACACTAATACCCCGCCGCTTTATGGGTTGGATTGACGCCCTCGTTCCCCGCAAAGATGCCACGCTTAATACGCGATCCGAACCCATCCCGGTAACAGAAGACGCGCCCCATGCCGTCGTCATCGGTGCGGGCTTTGGCGGTTTGGCGTCCGCTGTGCGCCTGGCGGCTCGCGGATACCGCGTCACGGTCGTGGACAAGCTGGAGCAGCCCGGCGGCCGCGCCCGCGTGTTCGAACAGGACGGCTTTCGCTTCGACGCCGGGCCAACGGTAGTCACCGCGCCCTTCCTGTTCGAAGAGCTGTGGCGCCTGGCGGGCCGAGACATGGCCGATGATGTGGAGCTGCGGCCGGTGGATCCGTTTTACCGCATCCGGTTTGATGACGGGACGCACTTTGACTACAACGGCGATCCGGAACAGATGAAGCGGGAAATCGCCAAGTTTGCCCCGGAGGACGTAGCTGGCTACGAGCGGTTCTTCGACAAGAGCCAAGACATCTTTAAGGTGGGGTTTGAGGAACTGGCGCACGTTCCCTTCAACAAGCCCTCGCACATGGCGAAAATAGCCCCCGCCATGATGAAGCTGGAGAGCTTCCGCACGGTGTATGGCCTGGTATCGAAGTACGTGAAGCATCCCAAGATTCGGCAAGTGCTCTCCTTCCACCCGCTGCTGGTGGGCGGCAACCCGTTCAACACCACCTCCATCTACACGCTCATCGCGTTCCTGGAGCGCAAGTGGGGGGTGCACTACGCCATGGGGGGCACCACGTCGCTGGTGCACGGGCTGGTGGACCTTATCGAGGGGCTGGGCGGCACCATGCGGCTCGGCGCCGAAGTAAAGGAGATCACGCTGCAGGGGCAGCGGGCGAGTGGGGTCCGCCTGGCCTCTGGTGAAGTGATTGACGCTGACCTCGTGGTGTCCAATGCCGATGTCGGCTGGACGTACCGGTACCTGCTGCCCGAGTATGCCCGCAGCCGGTGGACGAACAAGCGGGTCGAGAACGCCCGGTACTCCATGAGCCTCTTTGTCTGGTACTTCGGCACCGACCGCCACTACGACGAGGTGAAGCACCACACCATCCTCCTGGGGCCGCGGTATAAGGAACTGCTGGACGATATTTTTGAGCATAAGCACCTGGCCGACGATTTTTCGCTCTACCTGCACCGGCCCAACGCCACCGACCCGTCGATGGCGCCGGAGGGACACGATGCGTTTTACGTGCTTTCGCCCGTTCCGCATCTCGACAGCGGCACCGACTGGCACGCGCAGGCGGAATCCTACCGGCAGTCTGTGGAGGACTACCTTGCGAGCACTATCCTGCCTGACCTCGGGGACCATCTCGTAACCTCTCGGGTGCTCACCCCGCAGGGCTTCCTGGATGACTACCTCTCGTTCAAGGGCTCAGCCTTCAGCATCGAGCCGGTGCTCACGCAGAGCGCCTACTTCCGGCCGCACAACAAGAGCGAAGATATCGACGGCCTCTACTTTGCCGGTGCGGGTACGCATCCTGGCGCAGGTATGCCGGGTGTAATTTCCTCGGCCCGGGTGCTGGATACACTGCTGCCTGATGCCCCTGCGTTCGAGCGCCCACCGCACATGCAGGCCACAGCGTAGAACGGGGCGTCGCAAGCTCGCGCCCCCCTTTCCGTTTGATGTTTCCCCCATGCTTCCACCGTATCTTCGGGCCTACCGGACGGCGTTTGAGCAGGTAAGCGCGAGCCTCGAGTCGCTGACGCTCGGGCTGTCCGATGAGCAGTTCAACTGGGCACCGGAGCCTACTACGTGGTCGGTGGGGCAAGGCGTCGTGCACCTCAACAAAGCAAGTGAAGCCCTGCTGCCCAATATAGAGAAAGCAGTGCGGCATGCGCGGACGTACGGCCCGTTTGGTCGAGGCCCATTTACCTACGGCCCCCTGAGTCGCCTTTTTATCTGGTCCGTGCGGCCATCGTCCCCACGCCTGCCCGCGCCTGCTCCGTACCGGCCACCAGCCTCGGCTGTGGATCGCGGTGCCACGCTGCATACCTTTCGCACGCTGCAGGAGCGCTGGATCACATCCGTGGAGGAGGCCGAAGGCATCGACCTGCGAACCCTCAAGGCGGCTTCCCAGGCCGCCCCGCTTGTGCGCCTCAGGGTAGGGACGTGGTTTGAGGCTACGCCGCTCCATCAGCTACGGCACGTGGAGCAGGCGCAGCGGGTGTTGCTGGCTCACGGCTTCCCGGTGGGCGCGGCCCATTAAGCACAGGCATTTTACCTGCCCGGCTTACCGCTGTAGGCGGAGTGGCATCGTTCCTAATGGCCAGTTCGTGCGACCGCAGGCGCCCGCACGCGAGGCGCCAGCTATCGCGGTACCTTAGCTGGATGCGGGGGTGTTCGGTTGCTACGGGCTACTGAACGTCTACCGGAAGCACTGGCGCGTAGTCTGGTCAACGCCATCGGTCTTCGAAATATTTCGGCTCATGACTATCGCGCGGTTGATGATGGCGAGCTCCTTCGGTCGCTCGACCAGTTAGACGACCTCCGAGCGTTCGTCTCTAACATTGCGCCTCATCTCCCGTAGCAGATGAAGCCTTTCTGGAGTTTCCTCGTGAGCATATAGGGTGCCGACCGCATGCGAACCCTTCCGACACCCCGTTGGTAGCACCGAACGCTTCGCTTACGCCCCCCTTGCATTACTTAACCGCACAGCCCACATGGCGTCCGACACCCCCGCCTCCAACTCCACCGCGTCGACCCAAGAACCGTATGACGCCAGTGCCATCGAAGACAAGTGGTACCGGTTCTGGGAGCAGAACGGCTATTTCCATGCAGAGCCCGCGCCGGAGCGCACCCCGCACGTCATCATGATGCCGCCGCCCAACGTCACGGGGCGGCTCCACATGGGCCATGCGCTGCAGAGCACCATCCAGGACGCCCTCACCCGCATTCGGCGGATGCAGGGGCAGGAGAGCCTCTGGATGCCGGGGAAGGACCATGCCGGCATCGCCACGCAGAATGTGGTCGAGCGCAAGCTGAAGGACGAAGAGGAAACCACGCGCCGCGACCTGGGCCGCGACAAATTTATCGAGCGCGTGTGGGAGTGGAAGGAGGAGTACGGCGACATCATCTCCCAGCAGATGCGTACCCTGGGCGTCTCTTGCGACTGGGACCGCGAGCGGTTCACCATGGATGAGGGGTTCAGCCGCGCCGTGCAGGAAGTGTTCGTGCAGCTGTACAAAGATGGACTCATTTACCGCGGCGATTACCTCGTCAACTGGGATCCGGAGAACCAAACCGCCCTCTCCGATGAGGAGGTAGACAACGTAGAGCGGGAGGGAAGCTTCTGGCACATGAAGTACCCGCTCAGCGACGGATCCGGGCATCTCCAGATCGCTACCACCCGCCCCGAGACGATGCTGGGCGACACGGCGGTGGCGGTACACCCGGAGGATGAGCGCTACGCCGGTCTGGTTGGCAAGACGGTGCGGCTGCCCCTGATGGACCGCGAAATCCCGATCATCGCGGACGCATATGTAGACCAGTCGTTTGGGGAAGGCGCCCTCAAGGTAACGCCAGCCCACGACAAAAATGACTTCGAGATTGGGCAGCGGCATGCGCTTGAGGTCATTAACATCATGAACCCGGATGCCACCATCAACGAGAATGGGGGGCGATACGAAGGGATGGATCGCTTCGATGCCCGCGAGCAGATCGTGGAGGACCTGGAGCGGGCGGGGCTGCTCGTGAAGGTGGAAACCATCCCCAACACGGTGCCCATCTCCAGCCGCTCCAAGGAAATCATCGAGCCGTTGATTTCGCGGCAGTGGTTCGTGAAGATGGAGCCGTTGGCCAAGCCCGCGATTGAGGCCGTGCAGGATGGACGCGTCAACTTCTACCCCGAGCGCTGGGCGAATGAGTACTTCCGCTGGATGGAAAACATCCGCGACTGGTGCATCTCACGGCAGCTCTGGTGGGGCCACCGGATTCCGGTCTGGTACCACACCACCGCCGATGGCTCCATCGACGAAAGCCGCGACTTTGTGGTGGCGGTGGATCGGCCGGAGGAGGGCATGGTGCAGGACAAGGACGTGCTCGACACATGGTTCTCGTCCTGGCTCTGGCCGTTTGCGACGCTGGGCTGGACGGGCGACGAAGAACGGGACGCCGCCAACGAAGACCTGCAGTACTTCTACCCGACCGACGTGCTCGTCTCGGGCTACGACATCCTCTTTTTCTGGATCGCCCGCATGGTGATGGCGGGGCAGTACTTTACAGGGAAGGAGCCGTTCAAGGACATCTTCATCACCGGTATGGTGAAGGACAAGCACGGCCGCTGGATGTCAAAGAGCCTCGGCAACGGCATCGACCCGCTGGAGATGGTGGATCAGTACGGCGCCGACGCGGTGCGGTACTCGCTCACGGTGCTCTGCGCGCAAGGGCAGGACATCAAGCTGGACCCGCTCAAGTTTGAGATGGGCCGCAACTTCGCGAACAAGATCTGGAACGCGTTTAACGTGTTCGGCCAGTTCATGGAGGAGGGCACGGACTACCGCCGCGAGCGCAGCTTCGAGGAGTTGGAGCTGGTAGAGCGCTGGATGCTCACCCGGCTAAACACCGCTATCGAAGAGATCGATGACGCCATCGGCCGGTACCGGCTGAACGAGGCACTCTCGCGCATTTACGACCTCTTCTGGCACGACTACTGCGACTGGTACCTGGAGCTTATCAAGCCGCCGTATGGCGAGGAGATGGACGACGACACCATTGCGCTGGCTGTGGAGATCTACGAGCAGCTGGTGCAGCTCCTGCATCCGTTTATGCCGTTTATCACCGAGGAGCTGTGGTGGCGGTTGCGACCGCGAGAGGAAAGCGACTCGTGCATTGTATCGGACTGGCCCGAAGCGGACAATGAGCTCATCGACGAGCGCGGCACCGAGATCTTCAATTTGATGCAGGAGATGATCTCCGGTATCCGAAACGTGCGTAGCCAGTACAACGTCGCGGCCAGTAAGGATATCGCGGCCCTGGTGAACTTGCCTGAATCCTACACGGACGTCGCGCAGGTGATGGACCAGTACGCCGGGTACTTCGCCAAAATGGCGCGTGTGGGCGACCTCACGGTCGGGCATGGTCTGGTGAAGCCCGATGCCAGCGCCTCCGTCGTGATCCGGCGCAGCGAGGTGTTCATCCCGCTGGCCGATGTGATTGACCTGGAGCAGGAGCGCGAGCGGCTGCGCAAGGAGATCAGCGACAAGGAAGGATTCCTGAAAAGCGTGCAGGGTAAACTTGCCAACGAGCAGTTTCGTACGAAGGCTCCAGCCGCAATTGTCGAGAAAGAGCAGCAAAAAGAGGCCGACGCGAAGGCGGAACTCAAACGCCTGCGCGCAAGCCTCGAAGAGTTTGCCGCGGAATAGCACGGCTTCATCCACGCTGTCTCTTACAAAATGTTTTTTGGTATGCCCTCATCCACGCCTGTGCATCCTGTACGTCGCGCCCTCCTCGGGGTATGTTGCCTCCTCTTGCTCATGAGCCTGCCGGCCTGCGGCGGACTGGAGGATGTGTCCGACGACATTCAGGTGGAGGACATCGCTCTGCAGCGCGATCATGCCGGTGCGCCGGTGGTGTCGGGCCGCATAAAAAGCGAACGGGAGCGCCCCATCAACGTGGCGCAGGTACAGGTCACCCTCTTTGGGCCGACCAACGAGCGCACAGGATCGGCCAGTTTCACCGTGCGCGATCTTCAACCCGGAGAGTGGAAAGAGTTTGAGGAGTTGATCGAGGCGGATGTGGATGTGCAGCGTGCCCGGGTGCGCAGTGTCGTGGTGATGAACTGATACCGCATCACTCGAAGTCGCCGATGCGGGCTTCGGAAGGGCCGTGCTCGGCCTGCAGACGCTCGGCAACCGCCTCCGCACCCCGCAACACGCGCAGCATATTCAGCCCCGCTATCTGCTCCAACTCCTCCTCCGTGTATCCGCGTTTCAGTAGCTCCGCGAAGAGATCGGGGTACGTCGACACGTCCTCCAGCCCGAGCGGCAACGTGGGAATGCCGTCGTAGTCGCCCCCAATGCCAATGTAGTCTACGCCAATCCGGTCGCGGATGTGGTCAATGTGATCGGCTACCTGCTCAAGTGTGGACTTGGGGGCTTCATGCTCCGCATCCCACGCGTCCATGCGTTCAGCGACGGCTTCGGGTTGCCCCGGGAAAAGGTATTCCATTTTGGACTGATAGGCGGCCCGTTCGGCAAAATGCTGGCGCCGCTCCTCGGAGGTAAACGTCTCCACGAACGTCACCATCACAAGGCCGCCATTCTCGGCCGTCAGGTCCAGGACGTCGTCCGGCACATTGCGCGGATGGTCGACAAGCGCGCGGGCGTTGGAGTGGGAGAACATCACCGGCGCTTCGGAAACCCGCAGCGCATCCCGCATGGTGGCGGGGGTGACGTGGGACAGGTCGACCATCATGCCCAGCCGGTTCATTTCGCGGATGACCTCTTCGCCGAACGCCGTCAGCCCATCGTGCTGCGGATCGTCGCCGGCGGCATCCGCCCAGTCGAGCGTGCGGCCGTGCGTGATGGTCATGTACCGCGCGCCCTGATCGTACATCTGGCGCAGCACAGCCAGCGAATTGCCGATGGAGTGTCCCCCCTCCATGCCAATCAGGGAGGCGATCTTGCCATCGGCGAAGATGCGCTCCACATCGTCGGCCGTGAGGGCAAGCGCAAAGTGCTCGGGGTAGCGCTCAACCATGCGATGCACGAAGTCGATCTGCTCCAGCGTTTGCACGACCGCTTGCGGCTCGGGCTGATTGGCACTCACGTAGACCGACCACCACTGCGCCCCCACCCGCCCCTCGCGAAGCCGCGGAATGTCGGTGTGCATGGGCCGGTCGAGGTGGGTGGTGTCGAAGAAGTCCAGCTCGGAAAACTTGTAGTCGACCCGATTGCGGTACTGCCAGGGCACGTCGTTGTGGCCGTCAAACAGCGGCACCCGCTCCAGGATGCTGATGGCTTGGTCGCGGTAGTCGGCGCGGTCGTCCTGTGCCATAAGGGCAGTAGGCAGAAGAAGTAGGGCGAGGGTAAACGCGAGCAGACGGTTGAGCATGGCCTCGGGTAGAGTCTGGTGGAAGAGGGATGGTAAAGAATGCCACCGCCGTAGAAAACCGCAAGCCTCAAGCAAAAGAATTCCACAAAAGAAAACGCACCACCACCCGATGGCGATGGTGCGTAATTAAGCGTGTGCTTCGGTTTCCGTGCGAGGGCCGTTTAATACTGCGGCACGGAAGAATCGATTTCTTCGCTCCAGGCCAGGATGCCCCCCGCAAGGTTCTTGACATCCGTGTAGCCATGATCCAGCAGCAGTTGGGTGGCTTTCGCGGAGCGCGCGCCCGAGCGGCAATGGATGACGATTTCATCATCCTTCGACGCGTTCAGCTCATCGAGCCGGTCGGCCAGCTCATCCACCGGAATGAGCTGATCAGCGCCCAGCGATGCGATCTCCGCCTCGCGAGGCTTGCGGACGTCGAGGACAAAGGGTGAGGTGCCTGCCTCGCGGCGTGCGTGCAGGTCGGTAACGGTAGTTTCAGGAACGGTGCGCATAGGGTCGTCGGTGCCGTTCTGGGCGGGGATGCCACAGAAGGCTTCGTAGTCGATGAGTTCAGTTTGCGTGGGTTCGTCGCCGCAGACGGGGCAGTCTGGATTCTTCTGAATCTTCAGCGTGCGGAAGGTCATCGGCAACGTGTCAATGAGCAGGAGTCGGCCGATCAGCGGATCGCCAATCCCCAGTAGCATCTTGATGACTTCCGTGGCCTGCAAGGTGCCGACGAGGCCGGGAAGTACGCCCAGGACGCCGCCCTCTGCGCAGGAAGGCACGAGGCCAGGCGGCGGCGGTTCCGGGTAGGCGCAGCGGTAGCAGGGCCCCTCGGGCGTGGCGAATACCGAGACCTGCCCCTCAAACCGGAAAATGGAGGCGTACACGTTCGGCGTGCCGGTCAGCACACAGGCATCGTTGATGAGGTACCGCGTCGGAAAGTTGTCAGTGCCATCGGCCACGATATCGTAGCCGTCCACAATATCGAGCGCGTTCTCGCTGGTCAGCCGCGTCTCGTGCAGCTCCACGTCTACGTGAGGGTTGAGATCGTGTAGCCGGGCTTTGGCGGACGCCAGCTTGGAGGACCCGACGTCGGAGGTGCCATGGAGGAGCTGCCGCTGCAGGTTGGAGGCTTCGACGGTATCGAAGTCAACAAGCCCGATCCGGCCGACTCCTGCCGCCGCGAGGTACATGGCTGCGGGGGAGCCGAGGCCGCCGGCGCCCACAATGAGCACGGACGCCGCCTTGAGCTTCTCCTGGCCGGCCTTGCCGACTTCGGGAAGGGTTAGATGTCGCCCATAACGCTGCACCTCGTCGGTGCTAAGGGCGGATGGTGCGGATTGCGTGGTGGTAGCCATAAGTATTTGGATACAAAAGTAAAGCAAGAAACGAACGCAGCAAGGATCAGCCACCCGCGATAGAAGGCACGATAGATACTTCGGTGTCTTCTTCAAGCGCAGTTTGGGGGCCCTCCAGGTACCGAATGTCTTCATCGCCCACGTAGATGTTTACGAACGACCGGAGGTCGCCGTTGTCGTGGTACAGGTGAGGCTTCAAAGCTGGATAGGTGTCGATAAGATCGGTGAGCGCTGCTTGTACCGTAGCACCGTTCACTTCCACGATGCTCTGATTATTCGTGTATGAACGCAGCGGGGTCGGAATCCGAATAGTGACGGACGGTTGCTCAGTGGTCGTAGCCATAAGGAGGGTCGGTACGTGAGTAGAAACAGGTAGGGTGGCGACGTGCACTACGTCGATGGTCTTGGAGCCTCAACCGTGACCGGTTGTTCGTGGAACGTCGATCGGTCAGGAGCAAGCGACCAGGCCGTGAGGTCAGTAGCCGTGCCCTCCATCACCGATACAATGACGTAGGTGTACCCGGGGAAGGTGGCTTCAGCGAGATCGGTCTCGGAGGGCCTGGCGGGGTGGTCCGGATGCGAGTGGTAGATGCCGACGATGTCCAGCCCACGAGCGCTGGCCTTCGCATCGGCGGTGCGATAATCTGCCGGGGTGATGGTGTAGCGGTGCGTCCGCTGGTCTTCCTGCCGGTTGGGCACCTGGTGCAGCGCCGTAACGTGGTTCTCGTCACCCGCTGTACCCAGCAGGAAGCCGCAGCATTCCTCCGGATAGGTGGCTTCCCCGTGCTCGCGTATCTGATCGAGGATAGGGTCGGTGGTCATCATAGGTTGGGCGGTTCGATAGTAGGTGGTGTGCTACGACGTCGTATCGGTGGCGTTTTCCCAGAAGCTTTCGCTGAGGTACCGCGCCCCGGTATCGCACAAAATCGTCACGACCCGACCGGCGTCCAGCGTTCGGGCCAGCCGCAGGGCTGCCGCTACGTTGGCACCGGCGGAGGGCCCGACGAGCAGGCCTTCTTCACGTGCCAGGCGGCGGGTCATGGCGAAGGCTTCCTCGGTCTGCATGGTGACGTGGGCATCCGCCTCGTTCGGCGTGTAAATGCCCGGCACGCGTGAGGTGGGCATATGCTTGAGTCCTTCCAACCCATGAAGCGGACTGTCCGGCTGCATCGCAATGCACTGGATCGACGCATCGTGTGCCTTCAGCCTGCGTGTGACGCCTGTAAAGGTGCCGGTCGTCCCCAGGCCCGCCACAAAATGGGTGATCTGCTCGTCAGTCTGGGCCAGGATTTCTGGGCCGGTGGTCTCGTAATGGGCGGTCCAGTTGGCCTCGTTGTTGTACTGATCGGGGTAGAAGTAGCGGCCTGGCGACTCGGCTACGCGCTCCCTGACCACGCGCTGGGCGCCGTCGGTGCCCTCCATCGGGTCCGTCAGGTGGAGTGTGGCGCCATAGGCGCGGAGCAGCTGCTTGCGCTCCGCGGAGGCATTGGCAGGGAGGGCCAGCTCTACGGAGAAGCCAACAGCAGCGCCCAGCATGGCATACGCGATCCCGGTGTTGCCGCTGGTGGCGTCAATGAGCGTATCCTGGGCCATGTCGAACGCGCCCGACCGCTGACCGGCACGCACCATCGCCAGTGCCGGACGGTCCTTCACCGAGCCTCCGGGGTTCAGGTGTTCAGCTTTAGCCCACACACTGACGCCTTCGGGCAGTCCCTGCGCTACCACGTGTAACTGTAGCAGCGGAGTATCTCCAATGGCATCGCATACCTGGCTGGTGCGCGTGGCCTTGGGGCCTGGTGCTGTAGGATGTGGCGAAAGAGAAGAAGGCATAGCAGTAGCAGAAATAAAAAAAGCCCGCGTCGAAAAGCGACGAGGGCAAAAGCACGGATCTGTATATTGAGCGATGCTTGTGTTACACCGGTCCGTAGGCCCCCTGTAGAAAGGGTAAACAACAGCACGAGAGCACAGACGTCATCTGCATGGAGATTAAGCGTTTTCGCAAACGAAAATGGACCAATCGCTTCATAATACACTCGCTAAACCCTCGAGCGTATACCATTGATTCAGAAGAAAGGCCAAGGAATCCGTGTTTTTGTGGACCAGAAGCCGTACTTTCGTAACAATGTTGAGGATTGAGCACATCCTGCTCCCGCATGGTTTTCCCTCGCGCTCCGGTTATTTTCACATTCTTTCCTATTTCCTTGTTGTAACAACAACCGGTGCCTTCAGTATCTCTGATAGTTTTATTCCTGCATAGGTCCTGCTTACGCTTCCCTACTCGCCTGGAGAGTTTCCTGATCACATGGCCACGCTTCTTGTTGTTGAAGACAACGCCGAAACCTGTTTACTGCTTGAACGGCTGCTGAGCCTATCCTTCGACGTCGCAATTGCCCGAACGCCGCAAGACGCGTTAGATCAGGTTGTCGACCTCCAGCCCGACCTGGTTCTGATGGACATTGACCTGAACGCCACGCAGGATGGATCGGATTTGCTGCATAC
>LKNB01000004.1 GCA_001564055.1 Rhodothermaceae bacterium Tc-Br11_B2g6_7 | reverse complement strand
TACGCGGCGTAGCGCCAGCGGCCCAGCCGGGCGGCGGGCACCATGCGCTGGGTGCCCGACCCCGTCCGGTGAAACAGCACATCGCGTAGGAGGCGGGCCTCCAGCAGCAGCAGGCCCACCGTCAGCCCCAGCAGCATGAGGGCCAGCCAGGCAGCGTACACCCGGTCAAACGACGACGCATACTGCAGGTACAGCGCATAGCTGAAGGTCTCAAATCGCATCAGCGAGACCACCCCGAAGTCGCCAATCACATGCAGCCCCACCAGCAGCGCGCCGGCATAAAAGCCGGGCCGGAGCTGCGGCAAGACCACGCGCAGGAACGTGCGGCGCGGCCCGTAGCCCAGCGCTCGCGCTGACTCTTCCAGGCCGGGGTCCAGTCCCGCCATGGCTGAGCGCAGGTTCAGAAAGAGGTAGGGGAAGGTGTAGAGCGACAGCGCGATGAGGGAGCCCCAGAAGCCGCTAATGCGCGCCAGTTCGATCCCGAAAAGGTTGGCCAGGGTGCCGTAGTTGCCGGTGGTGGCCAGCAGCACGTACGCCATCACATAGCCCGGTACGGCCAGTGGCAGCACCCCCAGGAGCGTAAAGAAACGCTTGCCCTGCAGGTCGGAGCGCGTGGTCAGCCACGCCAGCGGAAACGCCAGCGCGGAAGTGACAAGCACCACACCCACCGTGAGGACAACCGTGTTGAGCAGCAGCTCGACGTTGCGCCACCGCCACAGCACGGCCGCAAGCTCGGCCGGCTCGGCGCTGAAGGCGCGGACGACCAGGTACACCAGCGGCACCAACACGCCTATCCCCACCAGGAGCGCCGGCACGACGAAGTACCAGGACGTCCGTTGGCGGTATGAGGTGAGCGTGTCGATGGGGCAGCAGAATTATATCATCAGAGGCGCGAGGTGGCGTAGCCGGTACACAGTTCGCCAGCCTACAATAAGCCTTCGGCCCGTAACATATCGAGCGTTTCCTGGAGGTCGCGGAGGTCGTCCAGGTCCAGCTGCGGCTGCAGGCCTTCCAGGTCCTCCAGTTGCACAACGGCATCAGCGGTCTCCACGCCCGCAATCACGGGGTACTCAAACACCTCCTCCACAATGTACCGCTGGGCCGCTGGCGACAGCAGGAAATCCACAAACCGCAGGGCGGCGTCCGTCCGCTCGCTGGTCGATAGCACCCCCACGCCTGCTACGTTGACGAGGTTACCGGCGTCACCGGGTGCGAAGAAGGCCTGCGCGACGGGAAAGTTGGGATCTTCTGAGAGAAAGCGGTAGAGGTAATAGTGATTGGCCAGGCCAAAGTCGACCTCCCCCGAGGCCACGGCCTGCACGATGGCAGAGTTGCGGGGGTAGCTCTGCGTGTTGGCGTCGGCCATGGCGCGGATCCAGGCGCGCGTGCTATCGTCCCCCGCCACGCGGCGCATGGCCGTCAGGTGCGACTGAAACGAGCCGTTGGTAGGCGCCCAGCCGACGCGGCCGCGGTAGGCCTCGTCCGTAAGGTCAAAGATGCTTTCGGGCAGCGCAGTGGTGTCTACGCGGGAGGGGGCGTAGACGAGCGTTCGGGCGCGGCCACTGGCGGCCACCCACGTGCCGGCCTCGTTAGCGTAGGCGGCGTCCACCTGCTGCAGGATAGAGTCGGGGAGAGCGGCCAGCAGCCCTTCGGCATGCACTGCGCCAAGACCGCCGGCGTCTTGTCCCCAGAACACATCCGCCCGGGCCTGCTCGCCTTCCTCGGCCAGCGCCACCGCGAGCTGGGCGGTATCGCCGTAGCGCACGCCGACGCGGAGGCCGGTTTCATCCTCAAACTGGGCGATCAGCGGCGCCACCAGCGCCTGGCTGCGGCCAGAGTACAGCACGAGATCGTTCTCGGCGCCCCCACAGGCCGTCAGTAAAAAGAGCAGAGCGACGGGGAGAGCAAGCAGGCGGTTCATGAGCAGCGCGCGGCAGCAGCAGTTGTTATTTAGAATCAGTCTAAGCCAAAAGGGCGGTTGCTACGACCAACGGGGAGGCACGTTTCCCGTGCGGGGCCTGAGGGGCCTTGCGGGGTGGTGCGGGGTGCCCGGCATCGGATGTGACTTCCGCAGGCGGGTATCGTATGTTACAGGCAGCACACGCTACACCACCATCTCGATTCAAAATGCTCTCAGGAGAGCTTGTTGGTATGGAAACGACAGCGCAGGTCCACTACACATCGGCGGCTGACATGTCGGCTGTTGACGACGACTCGGTGCATCTGGTGGTGACATCGCCCCCATATCCCATGATCGAGATGTGGGATGCGATGTTCACCGCGCAGGACGCGGCTATCGGGGAGGCGTTGGATGCGGCGGATGGTGCCACAGCGTTCCGTCTGATGCATGAGCAGATGCGCCCGGTCTGGAACGAGTGCTTCCGGGTGCTCACGAACGGGGGTATTCTGTGCCTCAACATCGGCGATGCCACCCGCAACATCGGCGGGCAGTTCAAGCTGTACCCCAACCATGCGCATGTGGTGTCGCTGCTCACCGAGATCGGCTTCGACCAGCTGCCCGGAATCCTTTGGCGCAAGCCCACGAATAGCCCCTCAAAGTTTCTGGGGTCGGGTGCGCTGGGGCTCAACGCGTACGTGACACTGGAGCATGAGCATGTGCTGATCTTTCGGAAGGGCAGCAACCGCACGGTGTCCGGCGAGGCGCGGGAGGCGCGGTACGAGAGCGCCTACTTTTGGGAGGAGCGGAATCGGTGGTTCTCGGACGTGTGGATGGACCTGCGGGGGACGCGGCAGACTACCGGCAACGGCCACGCCGACCTGCGTGAGCGCAGTGCAGCGTTTCCGCTGGAGTTGCCGCTGCGCCTGATCGAGATGTACTCCATCTACGGCGACACGGTGCTGGATCCGTTCGTAGGCACCGGGACTACGTCCGTGGCGGCGGCCATGACGGCGCGTCATAGTATCGGGTACGAGATTGAGCCGGCCTTCCACCCGCTGCTTGCGGAGCAGATGACGCGCGTGCCACACCTCAGCCGCGAGCGCAACCGCACGCGCCTGAAGCAGCATCGCGACTTCGTGCGCCAGCGGAAACGCGACGGCAAAGCCTTCAAGCACCGCAATGCCTTCTACGAGATGGAGGTCATGATGGCCCAGGAGAAAGGCATCGTGTTCTACGACACCACCGACGTGACACCGGACGGTCAGCAATTCCTCGTCCAACACGCGCCGCATGTGGAGCAGAAGGAGTTATTCACGGGACTGTAAGGCAGAGCTAAGGTGCCTGTTCAAGAACTTCTGGATCGTACCAGATTGTCAGGTACTTCGACGTTTTGCGGTACAGGATGAGATGCCCACGGAGGGTTTGCTGCTTCACAGACGTCTTGCTTTCGTACGTGTGGGGCTTCACCGAAACGGGCACGTCGCCGAGATATCCGTCAATGCCTTTTGACTCCTCTGCAGGCGCTGCGGCTGTATATGCCACGCCATGCACTTCAGATAGGTAATCCAGGACGGCACGCTCGATGAGGAGGCCCTCGACCGTCTTGATCAACACGAGGTCCTTCACCCAGTTGCGAATCATGTTGCGGTCGATGGCTTGGATCGCCTGCCTGAGCTTTTCTACATGATTGGCAATTCGCTCCGTAGCGCGCTCTAAAGCGTCAGGATGCCGCTCCTCATACCACTGCTTCCACTCCCTAAAAGATGCCGGGTCTGCCTCCCGCACTAACTCAGACATCTGCCCGACGACTTCTGGGCGCGTGCCCTGTGGATTCTGATTGGCCAGATTCATGAGCTGCGTCGTGTACTTCGGGAAATCAGGAGGTTGAGCTCCCATCCGCGCGTAGATTTCCTCGACGGGTAGCTTTACCTCGGTCCGTGCATTGGGCATAGCGTCGCTTGCCAGTTAGGTGAGATGACAATACTGCGAGCCCAAGATACAAAACCAGAAGTCGCATGCCGTAACTGGCAGTTCCGCCATCGGACTACCGCGTGTTCAATGATTGCCGGACGCAATTGCCGATTTGCAGAACACGTGTGGAACGGTTCTTCAGGGTCCAGCTTAGCGGCTCGGATCCACTCATCCGAGATGGGCAAGGACGCCTTCTACCTGACGGCGGAACCGGTCGAAGACGGGGCGCACGTTCTGAATCCCTTCGACCATCCGCTCCCATTTGAGCTCAATGCCGTAGGCATGATGAACGACGTGCCTGAAGCGGCGGTACGCCTTCATCTCTGAAGCAAGCGGTTCGGGGAAGAGGACGGGAAGAGGGGGGCGATGCTCGTTTGCACGACAGAACCACCGGAAGAGCTCGACATGCCACTGCTCCGATTGCGGAAGCTCAACCTGGTGATAGCGAGCCATCCGCTTGAGCACGTTCTCGACGCCCATGTAGAAGGACGCCAGGAACTGCCCGGCGGCAGCCTCTTCGCGAAGTGTAGCCGGCCCCTCGCCTACGTCTGTGTCGAGTGCCTCCAACTCCTGGACGATGCGTTCCATCTGGCGAAGTTCGAAGCGGACTTCTTCGGTGAGCTCACTCGCGTTCAAAGAGTACCTCCCCCCGCTCTTCGATGCGCCGAGTAAACGGAGTGGATGGCTCGAGGGGAACGACGTCGAGCGGCCGGTCGATGGCTTCTTCGAGCTCAGCGGCCAGCTTCCAGATGGTCCAGCCGGGCACACCACCGATGGCAAGATCGAGATCACGAGCCGCTTCTGGATCAGTCTGTGCCCGCCCAAACAGGATTACTCGATTGGCCCCGTAGGATCGGGCAATCTTTTTAGCCTGCTCGATATGGGCTTCTGTGATGGCCATCCACAAATGAGGAACTGGTATCGGTCGAAAACAAAGAGAACAGACACGGGGATCGGTTTCGCCACAAATGATACGCAGGCCACAGCGTATTTGATGCTGCGGCCCAGTGACCTGCCTTTCTCGCGCCGATGCTCTGCGTCGGCGCGCGCTCGTGGATGGTCCCCCGTCCATGGTTACGGGATGCAGCGGTGGCGGCGTGGCGTTTCGGTGCGCGCAGCTCGGTGCGTTGTGGTGGTGCCATCCCGCATCCTCGCACGCGGAGCGTGCTGAATAGACGCTCCCACGCAGAGCATGGGAGCGAGGAAACAACTACTTTTCCGGCTACCAAGACGGATCTACTGACGTCCTGCCCGTCCCCCAACAAAAAAAGCCCCACCTCCAAAGGGAGACGGGGCGTTCGGTGTACCCGGGGTGGGAGTCGAACCCACACGTCCTCGCGGACAACGGTGTTTGAGACCGTTGCGTCTACCAATTCCGCCACCCGGGCTGGGGGCTGGCGCGCCAGTCAGGCACACGGCAGTCAAGTTTTGCACAGCGCAGCCGATACTGTAACCTTGACGGATCTGTTTCATCAGCGACTGACCCTACCATGACGGCACGCGGCTATGTGTGGACTCTTCTTCTACTGCTCGCGCTGGGCGCCGGGTACTACGTTGAGCAAGACCGGGTAAACGCCTTCTTCGACCCTGAGGTGCGGGGCATCGGGGCCGCATCGCCGGTGCAGCTCCGGGCCATCTCTACCCGGCTGCATCAGGGAATGCGCATCCAGGATGCCTATACGCTCCGCTCCGATGTGCACGACGATGCCAGCTTTGTCGCGGCGCGCCTCTATGGCAAGCACTACAACGGCAGCATTGGCCTCTGGGTACTGGAGGGGCCGCGGCGGGGGCCGACGAGCCTGGTGGCCGGCAATGACGCGGCCCGCAATACCTCGCGCGTCGGCTACGAGCGCACCACCAGCGCCGACGGCCAACGGCTCATCCGGTACGTACAGGAGCGGTGAACAAGCCACGGGGCTGCGCCGGGCGGTGTAACTACACTGTATCGCTGCTGCTTTGCCACCGGCCATGAGGGCACGCTTGGCGATGCTATCCGTGTCATACGTGTCGTTATCTGGCACGAACAGCCGATGCTATGGTTATGCTCTCGCTTCTCGCCGCTCTCGTCGTTGCAGGTCTTGCCTTTGCCTCGTACATGTTCAAAGTGGTCAACGAGTACGAGCGGGGGGTGCGGTTTACCTTCGGGAAGTACGACCGTGTGATGGAGCCGGGCCTTCGCACGGTCATTCCGTTTGTGCAGAGCTGGCACCGCGTGGACATGCGCGTCAAGGCGGTGGACGTGCCCAAGCAGGAAAGCATCACGAAGGATAACGTGACGGTCAGTATCAATGCCGTTATCTACTACAAAGTGCGTGACGCGCGCAAGGCGGTCATTGAGGTGGAGCGCTACATGTACGCGGTGAAGCAACTGGCGCAGACCACCATGCGCAACGTGGTAGGGCGGGTGGATCTGGATGAGCTGCTCACCAAGCGCGATAAAATTGCAAAGCAAATCCGCGAGATCATCGATGAGCAGACGGACCCCTGGGGCATCGACGTGCACAGCGTGGAGCTGAAGGACATCATCCTGGCTGAGGACATGAAGCGCGTGCTGGCCCGGCAGGCGGAGGCGGAGCGGGAGCGCCGCGCCGTGACCATTCAGGCGGAGGGCGAGAAAGAGGCGGCACAAAACATGGCCGATGCGGCGGAGATCTTGAGCGAACGCAGCGGCGCGCTGCACCTGCGGACCCTGCAAACGCTGGGCAGCCTGAGCAGCGACCATTCCAACACGGTGGTCTTCACCGTGCCGATGGAAGTGCTCGAGGCCGTCAAAGGGGTAAGCAAGGCCACCGGGGAAGGGGCCGTCGCAGACCCTACGGCCAACGGTAAGGATTAGCGAGCCTGCTGGATGAGCTGGACGCCTGTGTGGGGCTATGGCTGCCGCGGGATGAGGTACAGCTCGGTCTGGCGGCCGTCGTGGTAGGTCACGTCCGTGCCGTCGAAAAAGGCCTGCTCCTCGGTGCGCATGAGGATCTGCTGGTCGTCCCACTCGGGGATGGTGACGGCCGCGTTCAGTTCGATCGCGTAGGCCGTGTTGGGATAGAGCGGATAGTCGCCCCAGCCGGGGACGCCGTCCTGCTGGTCCCACAGCCCAATAGCCGGCCCGGCGCCATGGCCGTGGTAGCCGATGGGATGGGTGTAGATGGTGGCGTCGATGCCTTCCGCTGCGGCCGCGTCCAGCGCCGCCTGTAGGATATCGTTGCCGGTGCGTCCGGTCTCAAATTCGTTCGTTAGCAGATCCTGGACGCGGTTGGCCGTGTGGAGGCCGTCCCGGAGCCCCTGCGGTGCCTCCGTCTCGCCCCGGCGCAGCACGTACGCATTGCGCTGGGTGTCGGTGTTGAGGCGCAGGTACGTGATGCCCAGGTCCATGTGCACAAGGTCCCCGGGCTGAATTACCGTTTCGCCCGAGGGGGCGGAGTAGTCGCCATCGTCGCTTAGGGCTGCTGCGCGCTGCACCGAGACGCTCGGGTGAAACCACGCGGTCAGGTTGAGGTCGCGGATGCGCTCGCGGTACCACCATTGCACGTCAGCCGTGGTGGTGATGCCCGGCTGGATCACAGCCTCCGATAGGCCTTCCGCAATGATCGTATGAGCCAGGCGGTTGATCTGGCGGTAGACCGTCATCTCCTCCTCTGTGCGCGTCTCCAGCCAGCCAATCGCCAGACGCTCGCCCGAAACGATGCGCTCCGGATACGGGGCGGGCAAGGCTTCCTTGAGCTGTTCAAGCTCGCTGGCGGTCATCCCGTCGGCGAGGGCAAAGGTGCGGGACGTGTTGAGGGCGATGCGGTCCGGGTCGCGCTCGGCGATAATCTCGGCCAGGCGCGCCCACTGGTCGGGCTGGGTGTCCGGGTCCCACGCTGCGGGAAAGGCTTCGCCCACCGCATACCGGCTAATGGCCAGGCGCTCGACGCCCTCTTCCGGTCCCTGATCGTAGAAGACCAGCATGGTGCGGCGGCGCGCAGCCATCCAGGTGGCGGGTAGCAGCGTCTCGATGATCGGGTCTTCGTTGTACTCTCGTGCGCTCACCACCCACAGGTCGATGGCCTCCCGTCGCATCAGGTCCGGCAGGACGGCGTCGAGGCGGTGGGTCAGCCACCGGTCGATGACCTCCGCCCGCTCGCGCATCGGCAAGATGGTAGGCGTGGCGGCGGTCTGGCCCGGCACGGGGTGCGGCAGCAGCAGACCGACGATCAGCAGCAGGACACAGCAAGCAGGCAGGCGAAACGGCATCGTAGGGTGGGGGCAGGCGGTGGGTGGGTAGCGGCGCCTCGGGGGCACGGCTACACGATACCACTCCGTAGCGAGAGACGCCACCCTGCCCAACCCCGTACCCGGTCCTTCGAGGCTGGTATATACCCTATGCATCGAACAAGCATGCAGATCGCCGCAAATCGCACCACGGCCTCGCTGGCTGTTACTGCCGTCAGCTGGGTGCACCAGAAGGGTCGATAGAAAATCCACCTTATCGACCGGACCGTGGCGCTACGACTGGACGAATCAGCCGTCTTGCATAACCACGGCGTAAGGGAGCTGAGCAGGCACCTAAGGCAAGCGACTTTACCAGTGAATGGATCCTCGATCAAGTCGAGGATGACTGGTTTGGTAGATCGTAGATATAATTGGACGATTGGCAACGCTGGACTGGCTGGTGCCTATATGTACGTCGCTGATCGTGCGCGTAGAGCCCGTGGCTATCCAAACGGTAAACAAAGCATAGCGCATCACACGATCTCCGCTCTTCCCCCGAAGTCATCCTCGACCCCAAACGAGGCCTCAGGCCGACTCACGCAGCGAAGCGGAGCTAATCGAGGATCCATACGATGTGGGCGTATGAGGCCATTTAGCACCTCAAAGGAGGTGATATCCAGCGTACCACCCCTTTGGCAACGCTCGTTGGAGAAGTTGGCTTAGGGGCCAAAGGCACTTATCAAACAGCCTCTTAGCCCATCTCAGCGTACGCCTGCTGAAACCGAATGATGGACTGGATGCCCTTGGCGTAGCGGTCAAGGCCAAAGCGCTCATTGGGCGAGTGGATGGCGTCGGAGTTGAGGCCAAACCCCATCAGCACGCTGTCCAGCCCCAACAACCGCTGGAACTCCGCCACGATGGGAATGGAGCCGCCCTCGCGCGTGAACACCGGCTCCTGGTCAAAGACCGCTGCGATGGCATCGGCGGCGGCCTGCATAGCCGGGTGTGAAGTGTCCACCAGCACGGGCTGTCCGCCGTGGAGCTCGGTGAAGGTGAGCGTGATGGTCTCGGGCACGTGCGCCTCAACGTGCCGCTGTAGCTTCTGGGCGATGTCCTTCGGGTCCTGCCCCGGCACCAGGCGGCAGGAGATTTTAGCGCCGGCTTTGGCGGGCAGCACCGTCTTGGCGCCCTCCCCCTGATAGCCACTCCAGAGGCCGTTCACATCCAGCGTGGGCCGCGCGCTGATGGCTTCCTTCACGCTGTACCCGGCCTCGGTGCGCGCGTCGTCCAGGCCAACCTCCCCGAGCCAGCCCTCTTCATCAAACGGCAAGGCCGCAAACGTCTCGCGCTCCTCCTCGGTGAGCGGAATCACGTCGTCGTAAAAGCCTTCGACGGTGATGCGGTGATCGTCGTCGTGGAGATCGGCAATGAGCTGGCTAAGCACGTTCGCGGGATTGTGCACTGCGCCCCCGTAGATGCCGGAGTGGAGATCGCGGTTGGGGCCGGTCAGCTCAACTTGCACATACGCCAGGCCGCGCAGCCCGTACGTGATGGAGGGGGTATCCTCGGCAAACATGGCGGTGTCGGAGATCGCCACCACATCGGCGTCGAGCTTCTCCTGGTGTGTTTTGATGAAGGGCGCCAGGCTGGGCGAGCCGCACTCTTCTTCTCCTTCAATCAAGAACTTGAGGTTGACGGGCGGCACGCTGCCGGAGGCCAGGTACGACTGTAGCGCCTTCACGTGCATCATCATCTGTCCCTTATCGTCGCAGGCGCCGCGGGCGTACAGGCTGCCATTTTTGCGGGTGGGCTCAAAGGGCGGCGAATCCCACAGGTCGATGGGGTCTGGAGGCTGCACATCGTAGTGGCCGTAGACGAGCACAGTGGGCCGGTTGTCGTGCGGGAGGTGCTCGGCGTAGACGATGGGATGGCCTTCGGTGCGGACGACCTCTACGTGGTCGACGCCGATTTCGCGCAGATGGTCGGCCAGCCACTGGGCACCACGCGCGACGTCGTCAGCGTAGGCCGGATCGGTGCTTACCGTAGGGATGCGCAGGAGCGCGATCAGGTCAGAGACAAAGTGGTCGAACTGTTCATCGGCGTACGCAAGCGCGGAGGTCATGGGCTGTGTGGAGCGTAAGGTGGTAGGGGTAAATGCTGAGGTGGGCCTAAACGGATCAGGATGCCGCGCGGGCGACCAACACGAGGCGGGGCGCGGCGGGGCTGTGCGGGCGGCCGTCGTAGTGGCCAAACGTCTGTTGGAGCTCTAATCCCGCGCGCTGGTAGAGCGTGGTGAAGTCCGCTTTGGTGAGCAGGCGAACGGATTCCCGAAACGTCCGGGTCCGGCCCTGCCGGGTGATGGTGATGTGTTTGTGGATGCGGCCGTCGGCAATCCACCGGCGCTGCGCGATGTGGGCCTCGCCTACCCGCCGCGCATCCTGAGGCACAAGGGTGGCGCGGACCTGCGGAGCGTTCAGGAAGTCCTGCACCAGCCAGCCGCCGGGCCGCAGCGCGGTAGCCATGGCACGGAGGGCGCGGGCATGGTCGGCGTCGTCTTGAAAATAGCCGAACGCGGTGAACAGGTTCACGACCCCATCAAAACAGGCGTCGCAGACGGGGTCGCGCATGTCGCCGTGTTGAAAGGTGATGGCGAGGTTCTCCTCTGCCGCACGAGCGCGCGCCTTTTCAAGGGAGGGCACTGACAGGTCCACGCCCGTCACGTTGTAGCCGCGCCGGGCCAGCACGCGGGCATGCCGGCCGCGGCCACAGCCCATATCCAGGATAGCGGCCCCAGGGGGCGGCGCTACCGCGTCCTCGATCAGGTCAATGCACTGGCGGGCCTCTGATTCGTCACGGTTGCGGTAGACCAGTTCGTACTCAGCCCGGTCAAACCACTCCGTGTACCAGGGGGCGGCCGATGCTGGCGGCTCAGACGAGGCAGGCGAGGAGGAGGCAGTGGTCATAGGAAGGAGGCCAGACGAAAGGGGAGGCATTCGACCGGAAGCGGCGCGGTTGGTTCATCTCCATAGCCGCACGCGGTGGTGGGAGTCGTCAGCGCACCCGCGTGACGGTCCGCGTCTCGTCGAAGGACTCGCCCGTGAAGCGTACGAAGTAGGTGCCACTGCCAAGGGCCTGCCCATCCAGGGTGCGCTCGTAGGTGCGTTCGGCTTCCAGGCGCTCGTTCAGCAGGGTGGTGATATGGCGCCCGGCTGCGTTCCAGACCTGCACCTGCACGTCTTGCGTCTCCTCCACCACCAGGGTGAAGGTGGTGGCCCCCTGGAAAGGGTTAGGACCGGGGCCCTTGATGAAGACCTGCGCGTCGGGTGTCAGAAAGGTAGTGATTTCGGCCGTCACGCAGGTCGGAAAGCCGTCCTCGGTGCCCGTGGTCGTGCAGCCGGTGTTGAGCTCCTCATCGGTGCGTGCGGCCACCTGTTTGATGCGAAAGTCGTAGCGGCCCGGCTCCAGGTCGCGCAGCACGAGGGAGCGGTCTTGCCCGCTGAGGCGATCGACGACTTCGAATTCTTGCGGAAAGCCCAGCCCGTCGAAGCGCTGCTCCACGATGAACTCGCGGGCGATGCCCTCGGCGGCCCAGGAGAGCGTCAGGCGGCCGGCGTCCTGCGTACTCTGCGCGGCGTTCAGGTTGGTTACGAGGAGCGGCGGGCCATCCAGCAGTTCGAAGCAGTTAGCTCCCAGCGGCCAGCCTATATCTGCCAGGATGCCGCAGCCTACTGGGCCGGGCGTCGTGATGCGCTCAGCACGCGGCAGTTGCGGCCGCATAAGGGCGTTGTCAGTACCACTGAAGGTGAACTGGTCGACGTGCGAGAAGCTGGAGCCGCCGTTCCACTGCGAAGGGGCAAAGAGCGGGACGCGGTCGCCCAGGTTGCCGAAGAGCGCCAGCGGCCCGTTGAAGAAGACGCCCCCACGCTGCCCAGTCAGCGCATCCGCCAGCGCTGCCGATGGCGTATCGTAGAAGTCGGGATTGACGAGGCCGCGTCCGTTGCCGTCTTCGGCAAAGCGATCGTACGCCAGCACGCGTTCGTTGATGCCCCGGCTGCCGAGGCTACCGTCAACGTTCATCGAGCCAATGATGCCGATGCCGTGGCCCACCTCATGCAGCACTACGGTAAGAAAGTCGATCTCATCCGTGCCGGGATCGGAATCCACGGAAAAATGCCAGGCCGGCTGGTTGCAGCTAATGTTTATGTTGATGTCAAAGTCTTCCTCTGCGTCCGCCAGCGAGTCCTGCCCGCTCAGCGCATTGCCCAGCGCAACGGGGTACCAGGTGTCACCCACGATGCCCCGGGCAGGGTCGTCGTCTTGAAACGATACAATCTGGGCTGGCCCGGCGCTACCCAGCACGCGCGGCCCGAGCGCCCGCCAGCGCGCCCGTATCCGGATCGGGATATCCGATGCGAGATGCGTAGCCCAAATCTCCATGGCGGCCTCAAAAGCCTCAATGGCTTCGGCCGGCCACTCCTGTTGATCGCCGCAGGTGCCCACTGGCGCGTCGATGTAGTCCACGTCAAAGGTAGCTGTGGCCTCTTGGTCCGCTTGCAGATGTGGGCGGTGCCGGTGCGGTCCCACAATGTCCTCGTGGTGAAGGGAGATGTGGGTGTTGTGATCCATGGGCGCGAGCTCACAGAACTGCTCCGGTGGCGGCGCGGTGCGAACGTTCACCTGCTGGCCATCCGAGAGCCGGACCTGCTGCACGTCTTGGGCGGTGGAGACGTGAGGGAGCGCCAGTACCAAGGCGGCTATGAGGAGCCAGCCGAAGCGTGCCCGTGTCCAGTGGCATAAAGAGGAAGGGTCACGCAGAGCCATGGGGATACAGGTCATGGAGAAAGGAAATGAGAATGTGGCAGCTATCGCACCCGGACGGCCGTCTCGGTTGTGTCGAACTGTTCGCCGTAAAAGCGGAAGTAGTAAACGCCACTGGCCAGGCGGGGATCATCAAGCGTGCGCTCGATGGGCTGCCCGGCCTCGGCCTGGCCATCGAAGAGGGTCGCCACGCGCTGCCCGGCAGTGTTGTAGACGTAGACGGACACCGGCTGGGTTTCTTGCACGGTGAAGGACACGCGGGCTTCGCCCCGAAAGGGGCTGGGGGCGGGGCCGCGCACCACGATGGCGTCTTCCAGCCCCACGGTAAAGCGGGTGGAGCGGCGGCGCTCGGGGGCCTCTTGCGGCACGACGCGTACGGCATAGAGCCCGCCGGGTTGGTCACGTAGCGTGACGTCGAAAGGTGGGCCTTGCACGGTCGCCTGCCGCGAAAAGGAGGGGCGTCCGAGGCGGTCCAGCGCAGCCACATCCACGCGGTAGTTGGTCAGCCCATCTTCGGCATCCCAGGACACGGTAACGTCGCTACCGTTTACCGCCACGCTGAGATTCGCCAGCCCGGCCGGGAAGAATGGCGTACAGCCTTCCCCTACAGGCCAGCCCATATCCGAGAGCATGCCACAGAAGACGGGGCCAGGTGAATGCACGGACGCGCCAGAACTGATAAAGGGTACCATCAACGTGTTGGTCGTCCCGCGATAGGTCTCAAAGTCGAGATGTGAGAAGCTCGACCCGGAGCGCCAGGGGTTGGGGGCATAGAGCGGCGGGGGATCACCCACGGATAATCCCTGCCCGCCACCAAAATCTTCATTGACGAGGGCCGCATTCGGTCCATCGAAGAACACACCGCCGGATTGCCCTGTCAGGGCCTGATACAGCACCTCGGACGGGTTGGGATAGACCTCCGTATTAACGAGACGTTGCGCGTTGCCGTCTACGGAAAACCGCTCATACACGATGGGGAGTGGATCGGCCCCAGATCGCGGCAAAATGCCCCAGCCCCCGATCTCCTCCGTGACTTGCCGGCTGCCATCCACAGGTGCGGACATCGTCCCCACCGAGCCCAGCCCGTGGCCGATCTCATGCAGCACTACCGTGGCGAAGTCGAAACGCCCGGGTGGGGCGATGCGGTTCGTGTCGAAGTGCCAATCCGTGCGTCCGCAACTCATGCTAACGTTGATATCGAAGGATTCTCCATCGATCGTGTTTACGACGTTACGCCGGGAAAGGGCGCTGGCGAGCGCGACCGGATACCAGGTGTCGAGGATGGCATTGCTGCCTTCGGTAAACCGGACGACCCGCGTGGGGCCGGCAAACCCGAGAAAGCCTTCGCCGCCCGGGCGGTTGTCGAAATCCTCCCAGCGGGCGCGGACCCGGATGGGCACATTCGATGCCACGTGGTGCTCCCAGATGGCTACCGCAAACTCGAAGGCTTCGATCGCCGCCTCAGGCCAGGACCTCCCACCGCAATCATCGACATACGCCACCTCAATCGATGCGGTTGGCACGCTGAGGGGCGTCCCTGGCGATTCACTGTTCGGGTGCTCAGCGCCCCCCGGGTGAAGGCGCATGCTCTCAGGCCGAATAAACAGGCGCGTGTCGTCGAAGGTGGGCTCTAATGAGCAGATATGCTCAGGAGCCGCAGCCGGGCGTACTTCCAGCGCACCATCCAACACAAACTGCACGTCGCCTGAGGCTGCTGCCCAGGGCTGATGCTCGTGGGTGTGTTGGGCGGTAGCAAGCGTAGGGGCCCCGATGGCGAGCACCAGCCACACCATGCCTACCGCCCTCAGGAACTGACTGGAAAGGCGGTGCATCGAGCAGCAGTCAGACCACCGGTCGGAAAGATGCAAGGACATGAGCGTGTAGATCGAAAGCGTTGAGAAAGACCAAACTACCGTGCCCGGACGGCCGTCTCGGTCGTGTCGAATTGCTCGCCGTAAAAGCGGAAGTAGTAGACACCACTGGCCAGGCGGGGATCATCAAGCGTGCGCTCAATGGGCTGGCCAGCCTCGGCCTGGCCATCGAAGAGGGTCGCCACGCGCTGGCCGGCGGCGTTGTAGACGTAGACGGACACCGGCTGGGTCTCCTGCACGGTGAAGGACACGCGGGCTTCGCCCCGAAAGGGGCTGGGGGCGGGGCCGCGCACCACAATGGCGTCTTCCAGCCCCACGGTAAAGCTGGTGGAGCGGCGGCGCTCGGGAGCGTCCTGTGGCACGACGCGCACGGCGTAGGCGCCGCCAGGCTGATCGGGGAGGGTGACCTCAAACGGGGCGCCCTGCACGGTGGCCCGCGGCGAAAACGTGGCGCGGCCAAGCCCCTCCAGCGCGGCCACATCTACGCGGTAGTTGGTCAGCCCATCTTCAGGCTCCCAGGACACGGTAACGTCGCTACCGTCTACCGAGGCGTTCAGGTTGGCCAGCCCCGCCGGGAAGAACGGCGTGCAGCCTTCCCCCACAGGCCAGCCCATATCCGACAGAATGCCGCAGAAGACCGGGCCGGGCGAATGCACGGACTCGCCGGTGCTGACGGACGGGCGCATGAGCGCATTGACGGTCCCCGTGTACGTGGCCTGGTCGACGTGGGCGTAGCTGGAGCCGGCACGCCAGGGGTTGGGGCTAAAGAGCGGAGGCGCCTCGCCAATCACCGCAGGGTTGTTGGCGTCTTGGTTGGTCAGCGTGGCGTTGGGCCCATCAAAGAAAACCCCATCGACCTGCCCGGTAAGCGCCTCGTACAGCGCATCAGACGGGTTTGCGTAGATGGCGGTGTCGATCAGGCTGGTGGTGTTGCCGTCGATGCTGAACTGGTCATACACCAGGGGCAAGGGATCGGCGGCGGCTTCTGGAGCAATACCCCAGCTGGCAATTTCCTCTTCAACCTCGCGGTTCTCATCGATAGGCACGGACATGCTGCCGGTAAAGCCCAGGCCATGGCCAATCTCGTGGAGGACCACGGTCGCAAAGTCGATGCGCTGTGGGGGCGGCACGCGGCTGGTGTCGAAGTGCCACCGGGGCTGCTCGCAACTCAGGTTGGCCACGATGTCAAAGGATTCACCCTCAATGTCGTCCACGATGTTCTGCCCGGTGATGGCGCTCGCAATCGCTACGGGGTACCAGGTGTCGGCGAAGACGCCGTTGCCTTCGTTGAAACGCACGATGCGGGTCGGGCCCGCCGAGCCCAGGAGGTTCTCCGCGTCGGGCCGGTCGCCGAAGTTGCTCCACACGGCGCGCACCCGAATGGGCACCTCCGACTCCACGTGCTGCTCCCAGATTTCAGCCGCAAACGCGAAGGCGTCAATAGCTTCGTCAGGCCAGGTTTGCCCGCCACAGTCATTCACGTAGGTGACGTCCAGAAAGGCGGTAGGGATCGGGGCATCAAGCCCGGACTGCTCTCGCTCCAGCAGGCCCGCCGTGCCCGGGTGCAGCCGGGCATCATCAGGCTGAAGGAAAAAGCCCGTATCGTCGAAGGTGGGCTCCAGCTCGCAGATGTGTTCGGGGGCGGCTGCCGGGCGCACTTCAACCGCGCCGTCGAGGACCACTTGCACCTCATCGGCGGCCGCTGCATCCCACGGACTGTGCTGATGGACGTGCTGCGCGCCACCGGTTGAGGGAACGATGCCGATCAGAGCGACCGCGCCAGCAAGCACAGCAAGAAAAGACCGGATACTGCAACGGATACTCATGCAGAGAGACGACAAACGAAAGAGACGAAAACAACGGTACGGCGAAGACGCATCCGGTGGGTGGGGCCGCCTGGTTATGACGAAAGCGTGTTAAATATACACAAAGTGTACACGCTTGTCTACACCTTTCCTACATCCGGGGACGCCCCAGCCGTAAGATGCGCATGCAGGGCATCGGCACGCGCCTTCAGGCCTGGTGCGTCCTCAAGCCCCTCGTGCCATTCGTCGGGGAAGGCCGACCAGCCGTTCAGCCCACCGAGCAGCGCACCCAGCATGGCGCCCACGGTATCGGCGTCGCCGCCTACGTTGATCGCTGAGAGGAGGGTGGCCTCCGTCAGGTGTGGGTTGCGGGCAAACATGGCGACCACGAAGGGCCACGACTCATCGATCAGGCTACCCGTGCCATCACAGATTTCCTGCAGATCCAGGGGGAAGTCATCGAGGTGGCCGTCGAGCCTTGCCAGCCGCTGTGAGTTGCGCCGGGAGGTATCGCCTACCTCATCTTCCAGCCACGTGGTCATGGTGCAGAGATCGTCCCAGAAGGCCTCAGCGGCGAAGGTGTCAGCATCCGCCTGCAGCGCACAGCGGATGGCGTAGGCCTGGCCGAGGGCGCCGACCACGGCGGCGGGATCGCGGTGGGTAAAGGTGCACAATGGGGTGAGGGCGGCGATGGCGTCGGCACGGGGCGGGTCGATCATCGCCCACCACACGCCGAGGGGGGCTGCCCGCATGGCCGCCCCGTTGGTGGGGCGGTCCGGCACGCCGGCTTCCTGCCACGGCGTTCCCGCGGCCAGCGCCTCTACCGCCCCGGTCGTCGTCTGGCCCCAGCGGCGGGCCACCGGCTGCAGCGCGACAAAGGCTGCGGCGGCGCGCTCGGGGGCGTCGCTCAGCGTCCTGGGGGTCTCCGTGTGGGCCAGCACATCGGCGAGGGCAAACGCAAGCTGGGTGTCGTCCGTCCACTGCCCGGCGGCAAGGTCGCCGCGCTTCTCATCTGCCCGAAACTCCTTGATGCCCTTGTAATAGGTGCGTACGTTCTGGTGGCTCAGCATTTCAATGGGCATGCCGAGGGCGTCCCCGACAGCCGTACCAAGAAGGGCACCGCGCACATCGTCGTGGTCAATCATGCCGGAAACCGCCGGTTGGGCGGGTGATCGTGTTGAAAATGGCAAGGATAGAGGATAGAACATCGACAGGCCATCGTCAATAATGTATCTTCGATTGATCTATGGCTGAGGTATTGGAAATACGCGAGTGGCGCCGCGGACATGCATCCTTTTCACCGACCTTCTTCCCCTATGCTACGCTGGCTGCACGGCGCCTGGGCGGTGTTCGAAAAGGATATTAAGCTGGAACTGCGCAGCCGGTACGCGATCAATACCATGCTCTTGTTCGTGCTGTCTGCGCTGTTCCTGACGGCGTTTGCAGTAGGGCAAGAAACGCTCACGCCGCGCATTGAGTCGGCGCTGCTGTGGATCGTGATTGTGTTCGCCGCGGCGTTAGGCCTGGGGCGCTCGTTTGTGAGCGAGCAGGAGCGCGGAACGGTGCTGCTGTTGCTGTTGCATACGCAGGGCGGGATGGTGTACGCCGGGAAATTGTTGTTTAACTTCTTGTTCGTGTTGGGCTTGAACCTGCTGGCGGTGGGCACGTTCGTGCTGCTGCTGGGCGTGCAGGTAATGGCGCCCGGCTTACTGCTCACCACGCTGGTGCTGGGCGCGCTGGGCCTGGCGGGGGCCACGACGCTCCTGGCCGCCATCATTGCGCGCACGGCTACACGCGGCCCGCTGCTGCCGGTGCTGGTCTTTCCCATGCTGATTCCCCTCCTCCTTGCTGTTGTCACGGCCACGCGCCACGCCCTGCCGGATGGCCTGGGCTGGGCGGCTGTAGGCAACGAACTGCTGACGCTCGTGGGCTTTGCCGGCGTCGTCATCAGCGCTTCCATCATCTTGTTTGACTACGTGTGGTACGACTGACCCCACCCGGTCGGCGCACGCTTCGCTTATGCCTACGCTTACAGAACGGTTTACGAAGGGGGGCTCTCCCGGCGTCAATGTCGAGCGCTACCGAACGATACGCACGGTTGTATTGGTGGCCGTGACGGCGGTAGCGGTTGGTGGTTTTCTCATCGAAATCCCGCGCATCCAGATTCTGGAGCATACGGCCCGGAATCTGTATTTCCATGTGCCGATGTGGTTTACGCTGATGGCCGCGGTGGCGGTCTCGGCGTATCACTCGCTGCGTTTTTTGCAGACGGGCGACCTCCGGCGCGATGTCCGGGCCCGGGAGGCGGCGCTGGTGGGCGTGGTGTTCGGCATCCTCGGCTTGCTGACCGGCATGGTGTGGGCGCGGTTCACCTGGTATCAGGGCACCAACATCTGGTGGAATTTCGACCCGAAGCAGTCCATGGCGGCGGTGCAACTCCTCATCTACGGTGCTTACCTGGTCCTGCGCACAGCCTTCGACGAGCCGCAGAAACGCGGGCGCATCGCGGCGGTCTATAACCTGTTCGCTCTCGTGACCGTCCCCTTCCTGCTCTTCATCCTGCCGCGGCAGGCGCCGAGCCTCCATCCCGGCGCTGACGGCAACCCCGCGTTTAGCGACTTTACGGCGCCCTCCATGCGCTGGGTCTTGTATCCCGCCTTTGCTTCCTTCATCGGGCTCTTCTGGGTGATTTACACGCAGCGCGTCCGGGCCGCCTTCCTTAAACTCCGGCTGCACGGCGACACCGACTAACCCCGCCCTCGACCGATTTCCTCTACAGCGCGGCCTCGGGCCGCCGATACCCTATGCGTGAGCCACCCCCGCTTCGCGATGGCCGGCAGGAGATGCCCGCGGATACCGTCGAAGCTATTTACGATACCCTGTGGGCTACATCAGAAATTCCCACACGGGCGCCGGAAGGCATCGAACGCGTGATGCTGGCCGAAGACAAGCTATACGTGGTCCTGGCGGTGGTACTCATCATCTGGTTTGGCCTCATTTTCTTCCTGCTGCGGACGGATCGGCGCCTCGATACACTGGAACGCGAGCTTGAAGACCGCATTCCAGAAGACCATACGCCAGCGTAGTGCTGGCCAGATGTTAATGCTGTTAGCACGGTATGCCTTATGAAGCCTAAAACGACGATCGGCCTTGTCCTGATGCTGGGATTTGCCTCCCTGCTGTTCCTCAATTTCGGCCAGCAAGTGGGCGGCTACATGGATTTTGCCGAGGCTGAACGCACGGGCTCCAACGCCCACGTCATTGGCGACTGGGTGGCCGATCAGCCCATGCGGTACGACCGCGACGCCAACCGTTTCACCTTCCACATGAAGGACGAAGCCGGTAATGTGCGGCAGGTGGCGTACTTCAACCCGAAGCCCGAAAACTTCGAAGAGGCCGAACAACTGGTGATTGAGGGCCATCCGGGAGAGAACGGCGAGTTTATTGCCGAGCATATCCTGGTCAAATGCCCGTCGAAATACAACGACGACCGCAGCATCCGCGAAGCGCAGGCGACCTCGCTTCCGTAAGTTCACTTCTTTTCCTGCCGTATGGCCCGTGTTTCCTTTTTGCTCCTCATGATGGCGGGACTGCTGACGCTGATGGGCTGCAGCGAACCTGAGTTGCCTTCTGATAGAGAGGCTGAGGAGGTAAACCCGCTCGAGGCGTGCCCTGACTCGCCCAACTGCGTGCGCATCAGCCTTTTTTACGATGCGCCGCCGGAAGCCCTGTTTGAGGCTGCGCAGCAGGCAGTGCAAGAGGTCGGTGCTTCATCGATGGCGGCGGATGCCGACGCCCTGGAACTGGAGGCAACGTTTCGGGCCTTTGTTTTTACGGATGACGTGACCATGGCCGTGACGACCGCCGATGACCGCTCGATGCTCCATATCCGCAGCGCAAGCCGGGTGGGCCACGACGACCTGGGGGTGAACAGCCGCCGCGTGGATCGCTTGTTAGATGCGCTGGAGCTGTAGCAATAGGTTTGTAGAGATAAACCGGTAGAAATAGACCTGTAGCACGTCAGGTCCCCCTGCTTTTGTCTGGATAGAAGGCTGCCATGGCCGATACCCCGGAGCTCCCGTCTTGGAATCGTGCGGTCGTGAAGGTAGGCAGCAGCCTCGTAGCGCCGGCCGCGTCCGGCTGTAGTCGTCGCTACACCGAAGCCATCGCGCAGTTTGTGACCACCAGCCGCGCCGCGGGGCGGGACGTGATCCTGGTGTCCTCCGGCGCCGTAGCAGCCGGCCGGTCCACCCAGCCTGGCGCCCCGTCCCCCCGCACGATCCCCGAGCGGCAGGCCCTGGCGGCCCTCGGGCAGCCCCTCCTGATGCAGCACTGGCAGGCGCTCCTGGAGGCCCCCTGCGCCCAGCTCCTGTTAACCTACGACGACCTGTACCACCGCCGCCGGTTTGTAAACGCCAAAAACACGCTGGCCGAGTTGCTGGCACAGGGCACGGTGCCCATCATCAACGAAAACGACACCGTGGCGGTGGAGGAGCTAAAGGTGGGCGACAACGATAACCTGTCGGCGCATGCCG
The DNA here is from genome assembly GCA_001564055.1 of Rhodothermaceae bacterium Tc-Br11_B2g6_7. Classification (GTDB taxonomy): domain Bacteria; phylum Bacteroidota; class Rhodothermia; order Rhodothermales; family Salinibacteraceae; genus Tc-Br11-B2g6-7. The sequence goes on along the minus strand of LKNB01000004.1, from coordinate 83,013 downwards.
CCGTGCTGGCGGAAGCCGACGTGCTGATCATCTGCAGCGACGTGGATGGGCTCTACACCGCCGATCCGCAGGTGGTGCCCGAGGCTGAGCGGCTGGACGTGGTTGCGCAGGTAGAGGCGCGGCACTACGCCCTCGCAGGCGGGACGCGTTCGGCGGTGGGCACGGGCGGGATGGTCACCAAGCTGGAGGCCGCCGAAAAGGCTACCGCCCGCGGCATTCCCACGGCGATCGTGAATGGCACCCGGGCCGACCACCTGCAGGCCCTAACCGACGGCACCTCGCCCGGTACGCTGTTTCGCGCGGCCTCATCGCCCATCTCCGCGCGTCGCTACTGGATGCTGCATGCGGTGCCGGCGCGTGGGCGCATCTGGGTGGATGCGGGCGCCGCACGGGCCTTGCAGAAAGACGGGGCCTCGCTGTTGCCCGCGGGCGTAACAGGCGCTGACGGCACCTTTCGCGCGGGGGACGCGGTAGAGGTGGCGGTGGCAACCGATGCAGGAGCTACGGTCGTGGCGAAGGGGCTGACGCAATACGGCCTGCGCGATGTGCGGGCCATCCAGGGCTGCCAGAGCTACGAAGTGCGCGACCGGCTCCCCGAGGCCCACAGCACGCTCGTCATCCACCGCGACGAACTCGTGCTGTTGGAGCGCTAATCACGCCCTCGTGAAACCGCGCCCGCCGGTTGTGCATGTGACGGTGCCCACGCCCTGCTCCTGACTCTATTGTGCCCATGCCCAATGCCCCCCGCACCACGACGCTCGCTGAAGAGGTCTCCACGGAAGCGCTCGCCCAAGGCTGCAAGCAAGCAGCGCGCGTGGTCGCTCAGTGCTCCACCGCTGCCAAAAACCGTGCGCTTCATGCGATGGCTGAGGCGCTCCGTGCGCACGAGGACGCAATTCTGGCCGCCAACGCTGAGGATTTGCAGCAAGCCCGGGCGGCGGATACGCCCCCGGCGCTGCTGGATCGCCTCGAACTTACGCCCGACCGCATCGCGCAGATGGCGGCGGCCCTACAGGAGGTCGCGTCGTTTGCGGATCCGGTGGGCGCGATCGACGCCACGCGCCGCCGCCCGAGCGGTATTGAGGTCGGACGGATGCGGGTGCCGCTGGGCGTCATCGCGATGATCTACGAGGCCCGCCCCAACGTTACCTCCGATGCCGCGGGGCTCTGCTTCAAAGCGGGCAATGGCGTCATCCTGCGGGGCGGCTCGAACGCGTTTCGGTCGAACCACGCGGTGGCCGATGCCCTCCACGACGCCCTCCGAAGCGAAGACCTGCCGCCAGAGGCTGTCACGCTCCTGCCCACCACCGACCGGAAGGCGATTACGGAGCTCATCCAGCTCAACAACCACGTGGATCTGGTCATCCCCAGAGGTGGGGAGGGGCTGATCCGGTTTGTGGATGAAAACAGCCGGATCCCCGTCATCAAGCATTACAAAGGGGTGTGCCATCTGTATGTGGACCGGGCGGCCAATCTGGACATCGCGCGCGACCTGCTGATGGACGGAAAACTCTCGCGCCCGGCCGTGTGCAATGCGCTCGAAACCCTGCTGGTGCACGAGGACGTGGCGGCGGACTTTCTGCCGATGGCGCAGGAGGCGCTTGCCGGAGTGGAACTGCGCGGCGGCGCCCGGACGCGCGCGATCCTGCCTGAAGCTTCCGAGGTTACGGAAGAGGATTATCATGCTGAGTTTCTCGGCCCGATCCTCGCCGTGAAGGTAGTGGCGGACTACGATGAGGCGACAGATCACATCGTCACCTATGGCTCGAACCACACCGAGGTCATCGTGACCGACCACCTGCCCACGGCCCAGCGCTTCACGCGGGAAGTGGATGCATCGGTGGTGCTGGTGAATGCGTCGTCGCGGTTTTCCGATGGTGGCGAGCTGGGGCTGGGCGCCGAGATCGGCATTTCGACGACCAAGCTGCACGCCTATGGTCCGATGGGGTTGGAAGCCCTCACCACACAGAAATTTGTAGTGCAGGGCGCTGGCGAAACGCGTCACGACGTGGATACCCTTTGAGGATGGGCTACCTTTACGTCATTCTGGCCGCGCTCTGCTGGGCCACTATCGGTCCGGTGGCTCGCTTTGCATTTGATGCCGGCGTGACGCCCCTGGAGGTGGGGTTCTGGCGGGCGATGCTCGGGGGCGTGCTCTTCGCCGCTCACAGGGCGGCGTTTCGGAGCGAGAGACTCCGGCGGAAGCATCTGGCGCCCCTGCTTGCCTTTGCCGTGATAGGCGTGGGGGTGTTCTTCGGTGCCTACATGATGGCGGTAGAGGCCGGGGGCGCAGCGCTGGCCGCGGTCCTGCTGTACACCGCTCCGGCCTGGGTGGCGGTGATGAGCGTGCTCCTTCTTGGCGAGCGCATGACCACGGTCAAGCTGCTGGCTGTAGGGCTGACGCTCCTCGGTGTGGTAGGCGTGGCGATGGGGGGCGACGGGGCGATTCGGTTTTCGGTAGCGGCCATCGTGTGGGGCCTCATCGCGGGACTCAGCTACGCCTGCTACTATCCGTTCGGCAAGTGGTACTTCCACGAGCGGACGCCCGCCACCTGGTACGCCTATGCGTTTCCGATCGGCGCGCTGCTGCTCCTGCCCTTCGTAACGTTTGCAGCCAAGTCGTTGGTGGCGTGGGGCGCCATCGCCTGGGTAGCCGTCATCTCCACCTATGTGGCCTACCTGGCGTACGGCGCCGGCCTGCAGCGCATGGAGGCCACGCGGGCCAGCATTGTAGCCACGCTGGAGCCGGTGTTTGCCGGGGCCTTGGCGTTCTGGTGGTGGAGTGAGCAGTTTGGTTGGGTCGGGTACTTGGGTGCGGCGCTCATCCTGACGGCGGTGGTGCTCGCTGCGGTGGATCCTGCACGTACCCGCACGGAAGTGAACGAACGAGCCAGGTCGGACGGATCGGCCTGACACGTCCATGAACAAGTAAACCCATATAAAACCGGCACCGCAGTGGTACGGTGCCGGGTGAATGGCGTCTGTATGTGCCCCATTTAGAAACTTACTGCATCGATGCGCAGCCCATTGGATGCCGGGCCCTGAAATATTTAATCTGACCAGGAGACATCGCAGCCCAATCCGTCAGATCTGACGATATCGTGCCAACGAAGACCACTGTGATAAACCTCCTGGGTGCAATTATGGGTTACAATCCAGCCGAAGCCAGCAGGGTGTCGACCGCGTCGAGCGCCATGTCGAAAGCGTTGGCGAGGGCTGGCATGATGGTGTCGCGGGAGAAACCCGCATCGCTGAGCCGCTGGGCCACCTGTAGCGCTGTGGCGTTCGCTTTGTCCCGGAACGCCTCGGCAACCTGCGTGGCGGAATAGCCGGCGTCCTTCAGTAGCTCAGCCATCATCTCCGTAGGCGGGGTGCCAATGGCGATGAGCACATCCCAGGCCTGCTGTGCATTGGCGGCCAGCCCATCGTAGAGGGCCGTAGCTATCTGCTTGGCCGTGTAGCCCGCGTGTTGCAGTGCCAGGCCGATGGTGCCGTGCGGATCGCCGTAGATTTCCTGTAAGGCGCTGGCCACCACGGACGCACCGTACCCAAGCTGTCGCATGGCGCCCGCGGCCTGTTCGAGGGCGATGCCGGCGTGGTGTAATCCCTCGCTGATCAGCTCAGCCGTTGCAAAGCCGGCAGAGTGCAGGGCCTGGGCCATGGCTGCCACGCTTACGTTCATGCCCTTCAGGGCCAGCGCAATCGACTTCACGCCGAACCCCTGCGCCTGCAGATAAATGGCCAGCGGCACGGCCGCAATACCGTAGTTCTCGACAAGCGCGAACCCGAGCTCCGACATCTCAGCGTTGAGCTCAAGAAGCATGTCGACCGCCTGTTGCCAGCTTGCGCCCAGCTCCAGCAATCCCTGGGTAAATATCATGGGCGTACAGGCGGAGGGGTTTTGCATCCGCAGGTAGTTACAGAGCTCTCGCAGGGGGTCGAGCATCGTCGCTACCGACACGCCGAGCTCCGACAGGGCGTCTGCGATCACGAGCAATCCGGCGCCAGCGTCATGCAGAAGGAAGGCAACCTCATCCACCGCAATACCAACGCCCTCATAGAGCGCCTGCGCCACCTGGCGATAGGTGTAGCCCGCGTTCAGGAGCGCTTCCGCAATCGCCTGAGCACCTATTCCCATCGCGTGCGATGCTTCGGCCACCAGAATAACGGAATACCCGGCCCCTTTAAGCGTGAGCGCCAGCCCGTCGGCGGCCAGTCCGTACTGCCCCATCAGCGCCTCAGCGATCTCAACGATCGCATACCCGGCTTCCTTGAGCGCGATGGCGGCTTCCTGCGCGGTGGCGCCCGCCTCTTTGAGGTCGCCCGCCGCTTTGTTGGCCTCGCTCCGCATTTCGTGAAGCGCACTTCCGAGGTCGCCGAATCCGAAGCCGGCACTGGCCGCGCCAACGACCGATTCCGTTTGCTCGTACCCGGCCGCGGTCATGTTCGAAATGACCTCAATGGCAACCAGCATAAGCGACGATTTACCTACGTCGGCGGCGTCCCTGGCAGAGGCGCGATTGCTTCGCAGGGCGCCGAAGGCCTCGTTAGGAGCAACGCGGTGATCCCGCAATCCATCGCCCACCTCACGCCACTCAAACCCGGCACTTCGAAGAGAGCGGACGGTCTCGTCAAGCGAAGCCCGGGCAGCTCCTCGCAAAACGGGTACGGTTTCACGCGCGGCAAAGCCTGTCTGCCGGAAGATGCGCGCCAGGTCGTCCGTGGTTACGCGGTGGTCGCGAATGAGCGCCTCCGCCACATCACTGGCGCTCTCTCCCCGCTCGCGCATTTCGTGCGCTCGCTCCTCAGGCGTCTCATTGCGATCACCGTTGTCCGGCGAGCGCTGTGCAGACGCATCGGGTGTGGCGAACAGGCTGAAGCAGAAAAATAACAGGAGGCCTGCAATGGTAATCGGGGTGCTCTTCGTTCGTAAATTCATGGCTTTAATGTTTCGGTAGTGTGGAAGAAGCTATTCAGGGCGAATGCGGAAGGTGCGCCAGACCGTCTTGTCGACGATCGTGCCTTCGGCGTCGAGCGCGACGATGCGCCAGCGAAAGACTCCGTCGTCCGTGCGGTCACGCATCCATGGAGGAGCGACGTATTGTCCCTGGCTTGCAGGAAGCGTTGTGGAGAGCACCGACCCTCCGGAGCGATCGGTGACATCGAGGCGGTAGTGGGCCGCGGCGGGGCTGGCCGTCCAGGCGAAGGATACGCGAGCGTCGTGCGCCATGGTGATGCGATGGCCGGGACGCAGGAGCTCCAGCGCGCCTGCCCCGGGAATCGGAGCGGAGTGCGAGCTGCCGACAAAGTAGCGCAGAGGCGGCAGCGGGAAACCTGCCACGCCGCCGCTGTTCACCACGCCGAGTCCCGCTCCGGCAGCGCCAAGATCGGAGTCGCCCTCCTTGTCGTCGGTAGCCTCCACGCGGAGGAGCACCTGATACAGGCCTTCTACATCGGTTGGAAGGTCTTGCGGATCGGGACCCGGCAGCACAACCGGCTGCCCGGTAGAGGGCGGGAGAAAGACGCTAAACTGCCCGACCTCCGTGTAGCGGCGCTGTAGGGCGCGCTCTTCGACAGGTAGCGTCGCTTCGGTCAATAGGTCACGCTCGCTGGGAGGTGCGTCGCCGGGTCTCACAACCTCCCAGCGGCCCTGCAGCTGGCCCGTGCCGCTGTAGGCGATGGTGGCATGCAGACGCGGAAGCGTTGAGCCGCGCCGGACCGACTGTACTTCCGCTTCGGAGTCGAAGCCCAGCGCCACGTCCAGCAGCGCAAACGGGGTGCGGGCGCCGCCGCCCGCCATGCGGCAGGTAACCGGTACGAACACATCCGGGGCGCCGGATCGACTTTCGAATCGGCGCACGTAGAAGAAATCCGACCGCGCCCCGCGTTGTGCACGCTGATAGGCGCGGCGGGCGACCGACGGGGGGATGGTCATGATATCGGTAAACCCGCGCTGCCCGCTCGCCGAACCGAGTTCAAAGGCAATCGGCTGCTGGCCGAAGATCGTATCCGGACGGCAGCGCAGTCCGCTTGCCGGAAAGGCGTCCTCCAGTTCCGCACACCACAGCGCCTCTACGGGCTCATAATCATCCAGTCCGCCATAGGTGAGGAATACGACCGTCGACCCGGTAGCATTGACGTTCACGCCCGTCGGATGCACGCGGATGTCGGCCGCTACGGGGTCGGGCAGCGGAACGACCTGCTGCGCAAAGATCGGCGCTCCGAGTGAGCAGCTGATCAGCAAGGCGACTGCGAGTATGATTACGCGGTTGGTCATGGTCAAAGGAGGGTCAGCGATACACCAGTGTTGATCGTCCAGCTGCGCTGCTCATCATCGGTCTCCCGCAGGAAGTCACGGCTGCGGGTCGATTGCTGAGCGGCGCGAATGAACAGCTGCGCGCGTTGCGTCCCGAGGTCGAGGGTGTAGGTAGCCTCCAGGGAGGCCCGCAGGCTGGTGCGCAGCCGCTGGTCCAGGTTGTCGTGGGTGCGCGTGGGCGACCAGGCGCCGGAGAAGCTGAGCGAGCGGTGCGGTCTCAACTGGGCGCGTGTCCCAACCCGGCGGTTGTAGGTGATGGTACCATCCTCCTTCCGCTCGTTGCGATCCCAGTTCAGATCCACCGATACGTTAAATAGCTGGCCGGACCGGTAGCGAGCGCCCACCGTGTGGGTCTGGTTGAGAAAGTCGGCCGCCTCGCGTCCTTCCTGCCGGTTATCCTGAAAAGAGGTGTTGAACCGGTAATTCAATCCCCAGCTGCTGCCCTGCCAGGCTGCGCCCATCGTGTGCGAGTCGTTGGTCTGGTCCGGCACATGCGAGGGGCCGAACCCGCCGTCGACGGGCACCTCAGCGCCGAACTGATGGGTGTGCTGATAGGCGTAGGACAGCGTCGGCCAGAAGATGGAGGTGGGCGCGTTGAGGCTTCTCAGGAGGTCGCCCAGGGGGAGGTCGGCCTGCCCCCGATACTCACGTGTTTTCGTGGTGAGGATGGAGGGAATCTCGTCAAGATTGTCGCGGGTGCGCACGTGGCCACCGCGCAGTTGTACGGTGCCCAGCCGGCTGTTTAGCTCCAGCGCATCCTGCACCATATCCGAGCGCACAAACGTGCCGATGGTCCGGTACAGCGGTGCGACCCGCTCCCGCCGGTAGGCTGTTTGAAGGGATCCCTGGCCGAGCGCTCCGAGGTCCAGGCTACGGATAAGGGTTGAGCCCACGTCCAGGTAATGGGCCGCATGGGTGGTCGTCTCCACCGCCACCAGCTCGTTGCCCTGGCTCAGGTTGGGGTCCTCAGGGTTGGTGAATCGGCTGATGGCATAGCCACCCTCCAGCTGAATCCGCCGATTCAGGGCATCGGCTTCCACCTTCAGCGCGCCGCCCCGGCTGCGTTCGGCGTCCGGCAGGCTGCTTCTGTTGAAGCTGTTGCGCGGCAGGACGCTGCCTTCCATAAGGGTGCCTTCAAGGCGCAAGGCCGCCTGTGGGCTGCTCACGAGATCGGCGCTTGCCGTGGCACTAAACACCCGGTGGTCGGGCTCGGTGATGCCGCTGAGATCCCGCCAGCCGACCACGCGTGACCCGCCTGAGAGGGCGAGCGTCAGGTCGGCGACGTCACCAATGGCCAGGTCGCTACGCACACCGCGGCTGCGGAAGGAGCGGATCAGGTGCCGGTGGTTGCCATGTTGCAGATGGCCGAACCGGGTTTCTACCGGGCCGGCGGTCAGGTCGACGTGGAAGTCGGAGAGGTCGATACGGGGGGCATCATCGGCGAGATCGCGAAAGCGAAGCGCCTCCTCGCGATTGCTCACGCCCACAAGCGTTCCGTTCACCGACGCTGCCCATCGGGCGTGCCGCAGTTCGGTGTGGAGGGACGCCTGGCCCGAGAAGTCCTGATAGAGCTCGCCTCCGCCGCTGGGCTCGGGCGTCGTATCGTGCAGCACCTGTCCCTTGTTGTTGACGGTTAGCCCGGGATCGATCGAAGCCTCCTCGAAGCCGGCCCACGAGCGCACGCGCAGCACGTCTTCACGCAGGATTTCCCAGGAGCCATTCCTGCTCACGAAGTACAGCGTTAGCTGTCGCTCGCCGCCCGGCAGGCGAAATCGCTCGGGCACGTAGGTGACCGAGGTGCTATCCGTGCGCAGCAGCGGCGTCAGGTCATGCGTGTCGATAAATAGCGCGAGGTGCCCTGCGTCGGGCGACACCGGTTCCGAGAGCTCGAAGCGGAGCGGATCGGTTGGATCGATGAAGGCATCCAGCGAGAAGGCGGGCTCGGCCGACAGATGCTGTCCCTGCGTCGACGGTGAAACGAAAACGCCGACGGTAAGGAATCCGCAGAGGGTCAGTATGAGAACGCGCGAGCACACGGGTCAGCGACGGTTGGTCTCCGTTGCGATTTAGAGAAGCAGCCGCAGGGGGCTGTACTTACTCTATCGCATCTTGCCCGAGGATCGGCTCACACGCGTGAGACATCGTCTCGATTTTGACCAGAGCGGCCGCAGAGGCTTGAAAAGGTGGCGCCTTCGTATGACGTCCTTCGCTGGATTTGCTGTAGCCAAGCATCCACGCGCGAATACCGCCACTTCCTGGATGAGGACCCGACCCTGAGGACCCTGGAGATGTCGCGGGAGGATCTCCTCACGGGTGCCGGACATCGCGGGCCTGCAGCTACTCAGGCGTTCGTTTCGTTGTCCTTCATCAACCGGTAGAGGTAGGTGCGCGCGCGGGCCCAGTCGCGCTTGAGTGTGCTTACGGACAGGCCGGTCACATCGGCGATCTCCTCGTAGGTGAGGCCGGCAAAGAAGCGGTACTCAACGAGCGACGCCAGGCGGTCGTCATGATGTGCAAGCCGTTCCAGGGCATCGTCGAGCGCCAGGACGTCGTGGGCGCGCTCGCGGGCTGCCACCTGCACGGCTTCCAGGCGCACGACGGAGGCATCGCCCCCGCGCTTGGCAGCGAGGTTGCGCCGGGCGTAATCCACCAGGATGAACCGCATGGCTTTGGAAGCGACGGCAAAGAAGTGGCTGCGGTCGCTCCATGCCACCGACGCACCGTCGAACAGCTTCAGGTAGGCCTCGTGCACCAGGGCGGTGGTGCTGAGCGTGTCCCCCGGGCGGTGCCGGTTGAGCCGTTGCCGGGCGATCACGCGGAGGGTTTCGTACACGCGCTCATACACCGCGTCCATCGCAGCGTCATCGCCGTTGGCGGCGTTCTGGAGGAGGGCGGTGATGGTGTGTGAGGTGGGCATGGGCTAACCACTCGCTACATGTTGGTCCGGTGAGGCGTCTTGTATCAGGCTGCCGAGTTCCTCCAGCGCAGAAGCGGCGCGGCGCGTGCGTCGGTCGTCTTCTCCGAGTGCTCGAAGCAGGTAGTTGTGTCCATCTTCAAGCAGCGGCCTTGCGATGTCGAGGTCCCCCATTCGCATGCGGCAGATGCCAAGACCAATCTGGATCCCTGCGATACGAATATGGCCGTCCGGCCAGATCTCCTGCATGAGCTGGTAGCTTTGCTCGTACCGTGCGGCTGCAGCGGCATAGCGAGACTCGGTACGGAGGACGTCGCCGATGAGGCCGATCGTAATTGGGACGCCGATCGGATTGGCTTCAGGCTGATGCTGGAGTATAGCAAGTGCCTCCTCATAGGTGGCGAGGGCCTCATCGCTGGCATCGGTTGCTTGAAGCAGGGCACCAAGATTCAACAGACCGATCGCAAGCACTTCGCTATCGTCGCCATGTAACTCGCGCTGAATGGCGACCGTCTGCCGAAGGGTTTGCTCGGCCTCCGTGTGATCACCACGCTCGCGCTGTGCTGCGGCAATGACGTGCAGGTTGGAGACGGTTCGCGCGTGCGCTTCACCATAATGGGCCCGGTTAATTTCCAGTGCCTGAAGGGCATACCGCTCCGCCCGCTCCCAGTCTTCAATCGTACGGTAGGAGGACGCCAGGTTTTGTAGATCAACAGCAGTCAGCGGATGGTCCTCCCAGTGCACGCGTCTGCGCGTTTCCATTACGCGGTACTGCAGGTCGATGGCCTCGCCATACGCTCCCTGATCGTGGAGGGATCGGGCATAGTTGTGGATGGTTGTCAGAACATTCGGGTGGTCCGGTCCGAGGTACTCCTCCTGAATCGCAATTGCCTCCTCAAAATAGGCCCGTGCTGCCGTGTAGTCCGCCGTCTGTACCAGTCGGGTGGCCAAGTTGGTTAAACGGTCGGCTACACGCGGATGAATAGCGCCGTATACGGCGCGGTCGATGGCGAGCGCTTCCTCGAAGAGTTCGCGCGTGCCTTCTGCCCGGTACATTTCAAAGGCCCGGAGCCCGGCCCAATCGGTCAGGGCCTGTGCCACGTCCGGGTGGGGCTCCGGATGCGCATCGCGGAAGAGGTCAGCGGCCTGAGCGAAGAGGGATTCGGCCAAGGCGTAGCGGCCTCGTTGCCGATGGGCTCGACCCTGAAGACGGTGTCCCTCGGCGATGAGTTGACTGTCGGCCAGCGGAAGTGACCGAAACAGTTGTAGGCCCTCGGCGGCTTTCGCGAGCGACTCGTCACCCTCGCCAAGCGCGTGCAATACGTCGGCGAGGCGGTACGCAGTCGCCCCCCTCTCCTGGGGGGAAGCCCGGTCTGTTTGAGCGAAGGCCTGCTCTGCTTGCAGAAGAAGACGGTGGGCCTCAGCTGGGATTCCGATCTGTTTGTATACGCCCCCGAGCACATGATAGAGCCGGGCACGAATGAGCGGTTGATCATCCAGCGTTGTGGCGAGCTGCGTTGTGCCGAGATCCAGTAGTTCACGAACCGTAAGGGTATCCGTCCGAACCTCCGCCACGCCATAGGGATCGGCCGCCCCGAACAGATCCTCCAGAAAACCAGCGACCTGCACGGCGGTGTCGCGTTCGTTGAGGGTTTCCTGATACTGCATCGCCAACCGCTGACCGAAGTAACCGATCGTTAGCAGGATAGCCACTACGGCGACACCGACGATGCTAAGTGAGGTTCGATTTCGCTGCGCAAACCGCGTGATCCGGTACCAGCGGGCATCGCCGCGGGCGCGCACAGGCTCACGGCGCAGGTGCCGGTTGAGGTCGTCGGCCAGGGCTTCCACCGAGGCGAAGCGCTCCTCCGGTGCTGGACGGAGGGCTTTCTGGATGATGGCGTCAAGGTCGCCTCGCAGGCGCCGCCGGAGAGTCGGGGCATCAAGGCGGCAGGAGGGCAGGGCGTCTGCACGTACGGCCGTGCTTGCGCGCACCGGCTCCGTATCCGCCGTGGCTTCTGGAGGTCGCTGCCCGGTAAGCAACTCGTGCAGAATTACGCCGAGGGCGTACACATCGGCGGCGGTGGTCAGGGGCGCGCCCGCATGCTGCTCGGGAGCGGCATAGGCCGGCGTCAGCAGGCGCTGCCCCGGCTGAGTCTGTTCTGCCTGTGCGGCGTCGCCGAGATGCTTGGCAATGCCAAAGTCAAGAAGCTTGACATCGCCATCTTCCGTCACCAATATGTTCGACGGCTTGAGGTCGCGGTGGATGACGAGGTTTTGGTGCGCGTGGTGCACCGCCTCGCAGACCGCCCCGAACAGGGCAAGCCGCTCGTCGACGGAGCAGCGCTGCGCGTCGGCATACGCGGTGAGGGGCGTGCCGGCGACTTCCTCCATCACAAGGTAGGGCGCGCCGGCCGTGGTCATGCCGGCGTCGTACACCCGGGCGATGTGCGGATGCTCAAGCCCGGCCAGGATGCGCTGCTCCTCGGCAAAGCGCTGCATGAGCGAGGGCATGCGCCGGTGCATCAGCTTGAGCGCCACCGGTCGGGGAAGGTCCTCGCGCTCGGCCCGGTACACTATTCCGAAACCGCCACGGCCAAGCACCGCCCGGAGCGTGTACGGACCGATCTGTTCGCCGACGCGCGAGGCGGCATCATCATCCAGATCAACAGACGGATCCGGCACATCAAGGATTGGCGCAGCGAATCCACTTACCGACGTGCCGAGATGCGCACGCGCCTCCTCGTGCTGGGCGAGCAACGACAGCACCACGCTGGCAACCGCTCCATCACCGGCGCATTCGGTCCGGATAAAATCGACACGCTCTTCCACCGGTCGCTCCAGGCTCGCCGCAAAAAGGGCGTCCATGCGTTGCCACTCGGCCTCGGTAAAGGTGCGATCGAAAAACGACATGAGGCGGTCAAGTCGGTGGCGTAAGGTCGGAAGTCGGCCAGCAGTCCACTGGTACACCACGGAAGCGATACATCACAACTGCTATCCTCATTCTTAGAATCTAAGGCGCCGTCAGAGACCGGGCTGGCTTTTTATGCCACTGTATGATGTGACAAATGACCAGCATGGCACCGGACGGGGGGCCAACGTATCGGCGAATTGATACGCCAGAGAGAGGCGGCTCCTCAATCCATTTGGCGCATGGATCGGCAGGCCTCATGGCGTGGCGAGGTCCAGCAGATGGAGTTTGTGCGCTTCCTCCAGCTCCCCGCTGAAGGAGTCGTTGAAGGAAAGGTTGTAGAGCATCCAGTCACCTGCCGGCCGGTAAAACATGAAGTGAAAACGGAGGGGCTGCCGGTCGTACAGAAACAGGTAGGTGTAAAACACGAGACTCGATCCTGCCTGCGTAACGGCCAGCTGTTCCTTGTCGTGGTACGCACCCACCATGGGCAGGACCTGCGACAGCTGATGGACCATATTGTCGCGCGCGTCACGGTTGCCACGCATCCACTCGTTTGTAGCAAACAGCTGGTCGACAGCCGAGGCCGGACCCTCCGTCGCGAGCTGCTGGGCAAACTGCTCCACGTACTCTACGGGCGATGACTGGGCTGATGCTGCTGGTGCAATCATCAGGCAGACGGCAATGACGCAGAGGTGGAAGCTCGCATAAATTGAGACTCTCATTTCGACAGTATCGATAACCAAAAGAATAGACCCCGCCTTGCGCGACCGCGGGGTAGCCGGTTTGCGTGAGTCATCTATCCATACTATCGGAAAAACCATGGTGCACGTGTCACCAAAAATGAACTGTGGCACCTGGGCTTCAATTTCCGACGAGCAGGGTAGAGCTGCCCTCGATAATATTGCCGCTCGCTAATATCGTACCCCCGCCAACTAAAGGTACGGTAACCTGCACTCGATCTCCAACACGAGCGACTGGTAGATCCGGTCCATTCATGCTGATCACGTTACCGACAAGCTGCAGATGTCCTCCGCCCCCGATTGAAACGCCTGAGCCGGCGTTCAAAGCAACATTCAGGGCACCGTCGATCGATATACCGCTGTCGGAAATCTCGAGAGTAGAACCGCCAGCACTGATACGGTACCCGCCGCCGATCTGCTCAAAGCCGTGGATCCCGTCCACGGTGGACTCCAGCTGTGTGATGTGGCGGCGCATCCGTACCATGGTTTCCTCCATGGTGGCCCGGTCGCGTTCGAGCTGCTCCACGCGTTGCTTGAGATCGCTTCCGTTCGCCGGCAATAAAGGGTTCGATAGCAAGGAGGAGAACGCGAGTACAGAGGTGAGCATCAGGCTCGCGATCAGAACGGAGGGCGTATGCGGGTGGCTAAGCACGTATGGCATGGCGATGAGGTGCTGTTTAAGGGATGGCTCTTTTTCTCTTTATCGAAAGGGCGCAGGCGCGGGTGTCACGCATGGGTGTGAGCCGAACCGGTGACGGATTGCGATAGAGAAGGAAAGCCCCGGACTTCACCTCAAAAACAAACCACCCCGCCATGTACGAGCTTACGATAGTCTCCTTCGCATTCGTGCTTTCGCTCTCGCTCATCTCGCATCCATCAAAAGCGCAGGACGACCCGTTTGCGGGCATGTACGTGGGCAATCACTGGAGCGGCCCGGTCTTCGTTGAGGTTACAGCCCACGACGGTGACTACACGCTAAGCTTTTCATCGCTTGGCGCCGAGCCGCTTGCAGCCGAGGCGGCTATCACAGATGAACATACGCTGAGCGGCGCGTTCACCTTCCGCATGCTCGGCTTTCGGCGCAGTGACGACTTCAGCCTTACGCGGACGGAGGACGGGTACCACTTCCGGACGAAAGGCGTGAACGTGGCGGTAGAGCCGCATAGCATCGCCGATGAAACGCCTCTCGCGCAGGAGTGGGCACAGGGGCTGGCCGGGCACCGCATCATTTACTCCGATTCCGGTAGCAACACGGGCGGCAGCGGCAGCCACTTCAGTAGCGAGCGCGGTCACGCCGAGTTGTGCGCGGACGGACGCTTCGACTACGCCTTCCGCAGCTCCTTTTCGGCCAACGTCCCGGGAATGTCCGCCTACAGCAATGATCAGGATGCGGGGCAGGGCCTCTGGCGTGTGCTCCATCACATGGGGCAGCCCGTGCTGGAATTCCGCTTCTTCGATGGTCGGCAGATGCACTTCCAGCTGGCCCCGCACCCCGACGGCGTGATGATCGACGGGCGTCGCTGCTTTGTGCAGCCGGCGCAGGGCTGCTGGTAACAATGCGTGCGAACGGTTGGCGAAGGGAACGCGCAGGCGCGATGGATCGTGAAGAGATCACGCGTTGTATTTCATCAGCCTGTCTCTATCTTATGCGATCCTTTGCAGCTACGCCCATCGCGGCCCTTGCCGCCCTTGTGTTTCTGACCGGAGTGGCCTGCTCCGGCGACGTGCTCACCGACGTGACGGACGAAGTCGTAATTGAGCGTATTGAGTCGGAGGAAGCCACCTTCCGCGTGGTACAGATGGCTGAGGGGCTGGAGCATCCGTGGGCGGTAACGTGGTTGCCGGATGGCGCCATGCTCATCACCGAGCGTCCGGGCCGGCTGAATCTGATGCAAAATGGCGAGATTACGGAGATCAGCGGGCTGCCGGCGATTGAGGCACGCGGCCAGGGGGGCATGCTGGATGTAGCGCTGCATCCGGAGTATGACGACAACGGCTGGATCTACTTCACGTACTCGGCGCCGGGCGATGGCGGCACCAGCACCGCACTCGCCCGGGCCCAGCTCAGCGGCACGGAGCTGACGGACCTGGAGGTGCTGTACGAGCAAACGCCGGCCCTGCGCCCCGGCCGGCACTACGGCTCCCGCATCGGATTCATGCACGATGGCACCGTGGTCTTCTCCATTGGCGACCGTGGCCAACGCGACCTTGCCCAGCAGACCGATGACGTCTCGGGCAGCACCATTCGCCTGAACGCCGACGGCTCCATCCCAGACAATAACCCGTGGGTGGGAGATGATAACTACCGTCCGGAGCTCTACACCATTGGCAACCGCAATGCGCAGGGGCTGATCGTCCACCCCGAGACCGGGAAGATCTGGCACCACGAACACGGCCCGCGCGGCGGCGATGAGCTGAACCTGATCGAAGCCGGGCAAAACTACGGCTGGCCAGAAGCCACCTATGGCAATGAGTACCGCTCCAACAACCCCATCGGCGTCGATCCCGATGAAACCGACGAGTTTGTGCATCCCGTTACGCACTGGACGCCCTCCATCGCGCCCTCCGGCCTGGCCTACTACGATGGCGACGCCTTCCCCGGCTGGCAGGGCAACCTGTTCGTCGGCGCGCTCGCCTATCAGCAGATCAACCGGGTGGTGCTGGACGGCGAGGAAGTCGTCCACCAAGAAGTGCTGCTCGACAACGAACTCGGCCGGATTCGCGACGTGCGCATGGGCCCTGACGGCTTTCTCTACGTGCTGACGGATGCCACCGACGGGGGGCTCTTCCGCATCGAACCTGCGGAGTAATCCATCGTCCCTGACGTACCGGATCTTCCTTCGATTGTATGCAGATCGACCTTTCTGATCGGAATATCCTGGTGACGGGCGCCAGCCGGGGTATCGGTCGGGCCATCGCTCAGCATCTGGCCGCTGCAGGCGCTACCGTCGCGGTGCATTACGCCCACAGCGCCGACGCTGCGGCGGAGGTGGCCACGGCGTGCGGCCATGGCGCGCAGGTCTTTCAGGCGGACCTTGCGGCGCTCGACGCTACGGAACAGCTATTCGTGGACGTCGCCGACGCGTATGGCCGGATCCACACACTGGTGAACAACGCAGGTGTGGCGCTGGCGGCCCCCATGGAGGCCTCAACAGAAGAATGGAATGAGGCCTGGACCCGCACCATGCAGGTCAACCTGCGCGCGCCGTCGCTCCTGTGCCGGCTGGCCGTCGCGCACTTTCAGCAGCACGGCGGCGGGCGCATTATCAATGTAGCCTCGCGGGCGGCCTTTCGTGGGGATACGCCGGAGTACATGGCGTATGCGGCCTCGAAGGGTGGCCTGGTGGCGCTCACCCGCTCGCTGGCCCGCGGCTTTGGGAAAGATGGGATCTGCGCGTTTACCCTGGCGCCGGGGTTTACGCGCACGGACATGGCGCAGGACTTCATTGACGCGTACGGCGAGGACTACGCCACCAGCGACCTGGCGCTCGATACGCTGACGGCGCCAAAGGACATCGCCCCGACGGCAGTCTTCCTGGCCAGCGGCTTTGCCGACCACGCGACCGGGGCTACCATTGACCTCAATGCCGGGAGCTACGTGCATTGAGTGGTGCGTTCCTCCCTTTGATCTGGTGCCTGATGGCCAGCACCACGGCATTCCGGCACATGGGAGATCCTTCGCTCACAAGCTCGCTCTATTAGACTGGAAGTACCGAACTGGGGGATGTAATTTGCCCCGGTCGAAGCAGGAGCCGGAAGAAGTCTACGGGTTCGTGCAAGCGATAGGACCGTAGAACACGGTGCTCAGCTTACATCCTGATACAGACCCCGACTCCTTTGGCAACCAAAGCTAAATAGGCAGGCAAGGACCCTGCATCAGGATGACAGGGTGGGGAGGCCGCCGCCCTGCCTACAGCCTATGTCATCCTGACGACCATCGGGAGGAAGGATCTCCCGTCTGACAAGATGCATCGAAGTCCCCAGCAGATGGGGGCTACCGGGTTGGGCGGTGCTTCAGGTCCACTTGGTTGGCCGCTTTTCCGGGACTACTGCGCGTACTTGGTGTTCACGCTATCCCCACCACCGGGGCGTTCGCCGTCGCCTCGCTTAACATACCGCTCATGGAGGGTTTTCTCATACTTGGCATTCTTCTCTTCGGAGGTTTGCTTCTTGCAGCATGCAGCATTGTCCCGATTGCTTATCTCCTGGCCTCGCTCATCGGACGCGGGACAGCGTGGCTGACCTCGGTGTTTCGCCGCGTGTTCATCTATGGGGCGCTCCTTGCGCTGATAATGACGGGGTGCGGAGCCAGTGGCACCAGCCTCAATGATATCCAGTCGATGCGTCAGGCCGAACGGACGCCCGATGTGGAGATCGCCTCCCTCATTTCAGGAGAGGTGGCCGTTACCGGCGTCATCCTGTCTGGCAGCGATCTGCTACGTGCTCCCCACACGGGCGATGAAGCGGTCTACTACCGCTATCTGATTCAGGCTCGGGACGGTGACTCATGGACCACCGTCGAATCCCGCTCAGAGCGGGTGGAAGACTTCGTGATCGAAGATGCTACCGGACGAATTCAGGTGGTGCCCGCTGGCGCATCGATCAACGCATCCGTTAAGCACCGTCATGTAGAGGGGCAGATGCGTTACACCGAGTACCGCCTTGACCCGGGCGACACGGTGTACATGATGGGGTATGCGGCGGAATCGGATGGCGCGTACACCATCGGGTTTCGGGAAAGGGGCGATTACCGTCCCCGGATTTCGTCCTTCGAGACATCCGCTGATTTCTATCGTGAAAATAAGGCCGGGCAGAGTCGCTTCTTGATGGCGTTTGGTGTGGGCTGTCTGCTTCTTGTGGCCTTCTTCCTGTTCGGACGTTTACTGATACACGGTACAGCCTTTTACCTTGTGGGGGCTACGGCTGTCGTGGTTGGCGTCATGGGTGTGCAGGGTATTTGGATGCTCAAAAGCGACATAGAATTGGCCCACCGGTCGGCAACACATGTGGTTACCCAGGGGGAGCAGGCCATTCAGCAGATTCTGCGTCACCACACCATCGAAGTGAGCGCGGTAAACGATATTGGGTCGCTGCACGAGCCTCCATTCGACAGGCTGTCAGATGCGGAGCGGCAGCGCGTTGCCGGCGTTCGCTTTCGAATGGCGCAGGCGGTGGCGCACACAGACCCCTCGCGCATGCCGTTCATCGATCGTGCGGTTGCGCGCACGATGGGCCTCTCGCCCCTGCCTACAATTCAGCTACCACGAGATGAGGAAGAGCGCCTTACTACGCTGGCCTCTGTGGCACCGCCGCGCCCCAACAGGGTAACGGCGACCCTTGCGTTGCTACTTGGCGGGGCTGGCATCTATTTCGGCACGTATTGGGGCTTTCGGCGGATTCGCAGGCGTCGCATCATCGAAAACGTACCCCCGTCCTCTGCCAGCGGAGTAGCGTACGGGCTCACTGAAGTGAAGGGAACCGTCGAGGCCATTGACTCGAACCTGCTGATCTCACCCATCTCAAGGACCCCCTGTGTATGCTACACGCGCGAGGTGCTTCATTCTGAAAATAGAAAGTCGGATGGCAAGCGACGAACGCAGGAGGGCAACGACTTTTGGTGCCGCGACGAGAGCGGCCGGATACGGGTTTCGCCTAAAAACGCAGAGATCTACGGCACGCAGCAAACCAAGAAGAAGATCGGCAAAGAGATGCACGTCGAGACGGTCATTACGCCGGGTGAGACGCTGTACGTGATGGGTACTGCGCAGATCGATCCCCAAACGCACGATGCGCTGTTCATTGGTGCTGACACCACCGACGACGCGGTGCCCTTCGTGGTCAGCACGCAGTCTGCCGATGCGCTGAAGCAGCAGTTTTCTGTGGCGGGCGTGGGGCTCCTCAGCGTTGGCGTCTGGGCCACAACCGTAGCAGGCATCTGGGGCACGAGTCTCGTGCTGCCTGTCGGCCCATCGATGTACCTGACGATCGCCGGTCTCTCGATGGCCTATCTCTTTGTGGTGATGGGAATTATCTACTACAACGACTTTGTATTTCTGAAGCAGCGGGCGATGCGCAATGCATCGAATATCGAGGCGGCACTGAAGAAGCGATACGACCTCATTCAGCGCCTCGCTACAACGGTGCAGGAGTACCTTGGGTATGAGCAGTCAATTCAAGAGACCCTGGCTCAACTACGGACGGTGCAGACTGCTGATGTGACGCAGGAGGCAGCGTTGGAGACCGGGACCGAGGCCCGCAAGAAGCTGCAACTTAGGATTGAGGACACCCCGGCGCTAAAAGGACACGCGTTGACCGGAGAGCTCATGGAGGCGCTCGTTCACGTGGAGAATGACGTTGCGTTCATGCGCACGGGATACAACGACGCGGTGGAACGCTACAACAACCGCATCTATCAGGTACCCGAAGTGCTGGTTGCGAAGGCGTTCCGATTTAAATCACTTTCGTGGTTGTGACAAACGTGGTGTGGGGTATCCGTTTGGCCATCTTTCGATGGTGTACGGCCGAGTGCTTTGGTCAATGGCTGCCACAGTGCGAAGCACGCGCAACGAAAAAAGAGGCCCACGGCATGCACCGCGGGCCCCTCGGATATCACACAAATGTGCGATGCGTGTTTACGGCGCGCTTGGCCCCGCCAGCACGGCGTTCAGGAAGAGGCGGTTGCCGCCCCGGTAGTACGCGCGGAAGTTGATGTCTTCAGCAAACGCAATCACCCGGCCGCTGCCCACCCGCTCCTCGTAGGCGAAGACCGCGCCGGGAAGCCGCTCTTCCGACTCCTGCCACATGTGCCCGCTGTAGGCAAAGTCGTTGCCGGAGGCGTAGGTTACGCCGGCGCGCTGCCGCGGTGAGGGGGCACCCTCCGGCGCGAGGTACAGCCGGTTCGAGTTGGTCAGGCCGCGGAAGCCCTCCGGCACGCCGGCCGTCAGCCAGTGGTTGCGGTCGAGCGAGGTGGCGACCATCGCCCCGGGCACCGACACGCGAAGGCTGTCCGCGTGCTCCTCCTCGTCGTACCAGGAGCGGAGCGCAATAAGCTCAAGGTGGCGCGCCACCTCGGTGCCAGAGCCAAGTGTCACGAGCGTACCGCCATCGCGCACCCAGCGGGCGAGGCGTTCGAGGCCATCCGCACCGGCCAGCCGCTCCATGGCGCCGGTGCCGTAGATCTCCGGCACAATGATCGTGTCGTACTCGCTCAGGTTGGCGGAGCGGAGGGACGGCACACGCAGCATACTCACCGGCAGCTCGTACTGCTGGTCGAGCGTAAACCAGGCCCAGCCAAACGAATAGGGCTGGATGGGCTCCTCGGCCAGCATCGCGACTGACGGCTCCTTCAGGTAGATGACATCACCGGAGCCGAGCGAGGGACGATCGCCCTCTGCCAGGCCGGTGTTGACGCCGCTAACGCTCAGGGCGTACCGGTCGGCCACGTCACGCACGTCGTCGTGCACGCTATCCTCCGCCTGGCCAGCGTACACAATCCCCGTGCCCGCCGCATAGTCTTGGCCCTGGATGCGGGTGCCATGCTGGAGCAGCGCCACGCGGTAGCCCTGCTTCTTCAGATGGATCACCGCCGGGAGCCCGGCGACCTGCGTGCCATCGATCAGGTAAGCGTACTGGGCGCGCGCGAAGGTCGGCTGCTCGGGCGTGACGGGTTCCTCCACGCGCTGGGAGGCCAGGCCGCGTCCATCGGTGCTGCTAAAGCCTTCAATGCCATACAAGAGGGGCAATGACCAAGCCGTGATGTCGTAGAAACGCGGGTTTTCCGCCCGGTCGACGCGGGCACGGGCCTCTTCCAGGAAGTCCTGCGGCACGGGCACTTCCGGCTCCAGCATAACGCGGATGAAGCGGTTACGCGGCTGGGCGGCGTCGATCACGTAGCTTCCGGCGGCAAACGTGCGGTTGCCCACGGAGTCGCCATTGCGGTCGGTAACGCCCCGTAGCGAAGCCTCCGCTGTTAGCCTGTTGACTTCCACCCCACTGCGCTGCAGCAGATTGACGACCTCCGCGATCATGAGTGGATCCCCGCCATCAGCCGGGAGCACATAGCGCCGCGTGCCCTGCTCACCGTCGGCAATAGCGTCGCGGTGAGCCGCCACGTAGTCGCGCAGGAGGGCCTCCCGCTCATTGGCCGTCAGCACCAGCGCCGCCTCAAACGCGGTGTACTGGTTCATGAGCGCATCTTCGAGCGTGCGCACCGTACCATCGGGGCGCGTGAGGGCCAGTCCGCGGCTGCTGCCCTGCTCGTAGAGCATGCCCACGGCGCCCTGATAGCTCAGGTAGGACGTGGTGTAGGCCGGGTAAAAGTAGTTGAAACGTTCGCGCGTCATGTAATCCACGCCACGAGCGTCAAAGCCCTGCGCATGCGCCTCGCCAAAGCGCTCAAACCACTCCGTTGCGTAGTTCGGAAAGAACGGCCCGACCGGGTCGGTGGGCGGATCCACGTAGAACTCCACATTGGCGCCCATCTCGTGGGCATCTATGCCAGCCTGGGGGCGCCATTCCTGTAGCACCGGCACGCGGGCCTGCGTCTCGCGGTGCGTGTGGGCGAACCAGTCGCGGTTGATATCGAAGAAGTAATGGCTGGTGCGGTATTTCAGGGCCTCCCAGGAGGTAAAGTCGTTCGACCAGTCCTGATTATCCGGATTAGCCTCCTGTCCCACGCGGTCATGGTTATGGTAGGCGAAGGCATCGCGGCCGTCCGGGTTAAGGATCGGGTCGATAATGACGACCGTATTTTCGAGGATCCGCTGCGTGTCGGCATCATCCTGAGTGGTGAGGCGCTCCAGCATCTTGAGGCCGCCCTCCGTGCCGGAGAGCTCAAAGCCGTGGATGGAGCCGCCGTACCAGAAGATAGCCGGCTGCTCGTTGAAGAGGCGCTCGGCATCGGTATCGGAGAGGCCGCGCGGATCGCCGAGGCGCTGCGCGTTGGCCTTGATGGCGTCCAGCCGGGCGTGGTTCTCGGGGGAGGTGACGATGGCGTGCATCAGCGGGCGGCCCTGCCATGAGGTACCGATCTGCTCAACGACCACGCGGTCGGAGGCGTCGGCTACCGCCTGCAGGTACTGCTGCATCTGGTAGGCCTGCGTGATGCGCTCGCCAAAGGCGTGGCCTGCGACTTCTTCAAAGGTCGGGACCTGCGCCTCAGCAGCCAGCGGAGCTGCCAGAAAGAGAAGGGAAAGAAGGAGAATACGGTATCGCTGCATCATGAACGGGAGGTGGGGTCAATGATAAAGTCCTTCGCGGCAGTGTAAGGCATAGGATAGCGACTTCGCGCGGCGTGCGCAAGCCATCTGGACAAGCAACCACGCATCGTAACAGGTACCGCCGGCCTCTGCTGCTGAATCTCGTAACGTGCGCGCTTCCATTGACACAAAAGAAATTGCGATCACTATCTTTTTATTGACCTCTCTTGTCTGTGCGTATGCCTGCGTTGCCATGCTCCTGCTGGACCCGTTCTGCTCCGCTACTACTCGTCTTTCTTCTTGCACTGGCAGCATGTGAATCGCCGGAGGCGCCCACCGAAGAAGCGCAGGTCGCCGGGGCCATTGAGCAGCAGGTGGCAGAGGCCACCGAGCGCCTCAGTCAAAGCGAGGGGGGCGAGCTGGTGCAGCGCGTGATTGATGCACATGGTGGGTTGGAAGCCTGGTACCGCGCCCCCACGAGTTCCTATACGTGGGAGTATGCCAATGCGGATGCCGATCTGCGCTTCACCTCATTCCTTGTAGCAGACAACCAGACGCGGGATGTGTACCACGACCTGCTGGTGACGGGATCGTACGAGGATCCAGACACGGTCGAGGCCCGGTTTGCCTGGGATGGGCAGGAGGCCTGGATCTACCCGGAAGACATCGAGCGGCCGAATCCTGCATTCTGGGGGATTTCGGGGTACTACTTTCAGCAAATCCCTTTCGTGCTGGCTGACCCGGGCGTAAACTATGAGCTTCTGCCAGATGAAGAGCTGAACGGCACCACCTATGAGATGGTGCGGACCTATTTCGGAGCGGACGTAGGCGCTTCGCCGGGCGACTCCTACACGCTGTATGTTCACCCAGAAACGGGACAGGTGGATGCGATTCGCTACACGGTCTCGTATGGCCGCGATGTGCCGCCGAATGCGGATCTCCCGGAAACGCTACTCTTCTACGAGGATTTGGTGACGGTGGACGGGCTTATGACGGCGACCACCTACCGAGGGTATGACTTCACCGCGGATGGGGAGCGGGGAGCATTCAAAAACGAGGCTTTCGCCGACAGCCTCTCCTTCACGCGGCCCTTTGATCGCGCCCGGCTGGAAGCACCGGAAGGCGCCCGATTCGTGCGTCCGGAGTAGCGTAGCAAGGACCGCTCCCTCAGGATTCCTCCACCAGCATGGTGCCCTGCATCATGCTGGCATGCCCGGGGAAGGTGCAGAAATAGCGATACGCGCCGGGCTCCTGTGGGGCCGTAAACGTGATGCTGACCGTTTCGCCGGGCTGCGCGAGCGGCGTTGCCGCATGAATGGCGTCGTCCTCGGGAACGTAATCGCTGTCTACGCCGGCTTGCATACCCGCCTGCGACACACGCTGAAGGTCAGCGTCGTCATCGGTCGTCAGAAGGACCACGTTGTGCACCATCGCCGAACTGGTGGCCGTGTTCTCGAACGTCAGGGTGACAGTGGAACCTGCCTTGACGCTAAACGCCGTCTGGGCATATTGCATCGTGTTACCATCCGGCGTCAGGTGGACGTCCTGCGCGCGGTGCGTGGCAGCGTAGTCGTCGTCGGAGGTGGCTTCGGCGCAGGCTGCAAGCAGAAGTGCGAGGGTCAGGACGGAAGCGAGTACACGATAGGGCATGAAAGCAGTGGGCTGAAGCGTGAGCAGGGACGTGTAGCTCTTTGGTTGCGCTCGGCAGGCACGCCGTTACGCTTCTTGGCCCCAGGCCCCTGCCGCATCCTGTTCTACACCGTCGCTTCTTCCGTTCGAGACGCCAGCACGTGTTCGGAGGCCGGCGGCCGCAGGTTGTAGTGTGAGCTCATCACGCGCCCGTAAGCGCCAGCGGTAGCCACCAGCAGCACGTCGCCCTCGTCGGTCGGGGGCAGGCGGCGGCTGTGGCCCAGCACGTCACCGGTCTCGCAAATCGGTCCAACCACCTCCGCGGTCAGGGTAGGCGCCTCGTCCAGCTTCGTCAGGTTGAGGATCTGGTGGTACGCACCGTAGAGGGCCGGGCGGATCAGCGAGTTCATGCCCGTCTCGACGCCCACATAGCGCACCTCGCCCTTCCGCTTGGTCTGTGTTACGCGGGCGAGCAGGACACCGGCCTCCGACACCAGAAAGCGCCCGGGTTCGATCCACAGCTCATAGTCGGGATAGGCGCGGGAGAAGCTATCGAGTTGCGCGCTGAATGCCTTAAGGTCCAGCGGAAGTGCGCCGGGCCGCTCCGGCACGCTTAGTCCGCCGCCCAGGTTGAGGATGCGCGCTGTAGGGATCTGCTCTGCAATGGATGCCAGAAAGAGGGCCGTATCCGACCATGCTTCCGGGGTGCGAATGCCGCTGCCCAGGTGCGCGTGCAGGCCCACCACGCGGACGTTCAGCGCCTCCGCACGCGCCAGCATGCGGTCCAGGTCGGGCGGGGATACGCCAAACTTCGACTGAGCGCCGGCGGTGCGCACGTGCCGATGGTGCCCATGGCCACGGCCCGGATCTACACGGATAAAGATGTCCTGCCCTTCAAACACCGCGCCCCACGATTCGAGCGCGTGCACGTTATCCAGGGTGACATGGATGCCTCGCGCAAACGCCGCGGCATATTCTTCACGTGCGGCAAAGTTAGGCGTGAACAGCACCCGCCCCGGGTCAATGTCGGGAAACAGCGCGAAGACGTGGTCCACTTCCCCCGGCGAGACGCACTCAAACCCGAGGCCGCGCTGCTCAAACAGGCGCAGCACGTCGGGGTGAGCGTTCGCCTTGATGGCATAGAAGCGGCGGCCGATGAGGCTCAGGTCTTCAAGTGTATCGACGGCAGCGTGCAGCGTATCTGTGTCGTAGACATAGCACGGGCTCTCGTGGGCGGCCAGCGTGAGGAGCTCCTCGCGCCGTTCGCGCCACCAGCGGGCGGGGCCGGTAGCGGCATCGGGCAGCTCGCCAAACAGCTCGCGCCAGGAGGGCCCCAGCAGGTCGTCGGGCCCGCGCGTGTCGAACAGCTGCGCGTGTAGCTTGCGCAGGAGGCGGGGCGCCTGATCCTCGTTCACGGTAAAGGTAAGGTTGAGGTCGCTTGCGGCCTGCGAGACGAGATAGACCTGCTGCTCGTCAAACGCCTCAAACACGGGCGCCAGTTCATTCAGCAGCGAGCGAATATTCCGGCCCACCAGGCTGAGTACAGCACAAGGCCCAATCTCCCTTGCGGTGCAAAACGTGTTGAGGTCATCCAGCAGGGCCTGGATGGTGCCCGGGTCGAGCGCGTTCGCCGACGGATCGAGCGATACCGTCACGTTCGTTTCGGAGGTGGCTACCAGGTCGACCGACAGCCCGTGCTCTTTGAAGACGGCGAAGGCATCGGCCAGGAAGCCGACCTGCTGCCACATGCCGAGCGTGTCCATGGCGATAAGCGTCACGCCTGACTTCACAGACAGGGCCTTTACCTGCGCGCCGACGTCCGGCACGTCGGGCGCGATGATAGTGCCCTGCGTGTCGGGCGCTGCGGTGGAGCGGATGTGGAGCGGAATCTGGTGACGGCGGACGGGGTCTACGGAGCGGGGGTGCAGCACCTTGGCGCCCATGGTTGCCAGCTCCTGCGCTTCGTCGTACCCCAGCGAGCGCAGCAGGCGTGCAGAGGGGATCTGGTGCGGGTTGGCGGTGAAGAGGCCGGGCACGTCCGTCCAGATCTCCAGGCGTTCGGCCTGGACGCGGGCAGCCAGATAGGCCGCCGAGGTGTCCGAGCCGCCGCGCCCGAGCAGGACCGTATCATCGTTGGCGTCCCGCGCGATGAAGCCCTGCGTCAGCACCACGTCCGTACCATGGGCCTCAAGGTGGGCCTGTAGGTCGGGATCCGCGGCTGTTCCACAGCGAGCGTTGAGGTAGTGCCGCACCGGCACGTCTTGGTCGCTCGGCTGGGCCTGCAGCAGGGCGCGGGCGTCTTCCCAGGTGGTGGTCAAGGCTTGCTGCTCAAGAAATGCTGCGCCGAGCGTGGTCGACATCAACTCGCCCATGGCCATTACGCGGGCCTTCAGGCGGGGGCTCGTCTCGCGGATGAGCGAGGCGCCGTGCGCCAGCCGCTCCAGCAACGCGAAGTGGTCGGCCAGCAGCCGGCCGCCGTCCATGCCGAGGGCTTGCGCCAGCTCCCGGTGCTGGCGTTCGATATCGGCAAGCAGCGGCTCGTGTCCCCCGTCGAGGCTGGCCTCCAGCAGGGCCTCCAGCTTATCCGAAATGCCGGCCAGCGCCGAGCAGACCATCAGCACGCGGTGGCCGCGATCACGGTGATCACGGGCTACTTCCGCGATGGTGTCCCAGCGGTCGCGCGTCGACACGCTGGTGCCGCCAAACTTGAGGGTAATCCAAGAAGCCATAGTATCCTACAAGATCAAAAGAAAACAATACTACGCGATGCAGGCAGCGCGCCGCAGCGCACGGCAACCTTTGCCCGTGGTTTCCATTGGCTCGGGGCGCCTGCTCAATTTCGCTGTACCTCAACCAATCCTTGCCGTTTCTATGCCTGCACGCGCTGTCTGGTCGCTATTTGAAGAACAGCTCTTCCAAACCCCTTCTACAAACGAACTGTTCAACCCGTATCGCGATCGTCACCCCGACCTCGACCGCCCCGATGCGCCCGCCACGCGTCGCGCTAACCTGAAGCGCTACGTGGACGCCTACACCGCGCCTCCCAAGCTGCTTCTGCTGATGGAGGCGCCTGGCCCCTGGGGCTGCCGGTTTTCTGGTATTCCCGTAACGAGCGAGGCCCAGCTGGTGGAACCCACGTTCCCCATCAGCGGCGCGCCCACCAGTCTGGAAGAGGAACCCCATAACGAGTATAGCGCCAACATCTTCTGGCGCGTGCTGCAGCCGCACTTCCCGCACTTTTTCGTGTGGAATAGCGTGCCTTTCCACCCGCACGACGAAGGCGCGCCCCTCACCATCCGCACGCCGCGCCGCAGCGAAGTTACCGCGCACGGTGACCTGCTTACAGGCTTGGTGGAGGCCCTCCAGCCGACCAAGCTGGTAGCCATTGGGCGTAAAGCCGAGCAGGCCTACAAGAAGCTGGACCTGAAGAGCACGTACGTGCGCCATCCCTCGCACGGCGGCGCTAAAAAGTTTGAGCGCGGCATCCGCGAGCTACTTGCTGAAACGGGTGTGGCGGTGGACGGCTAAGGCTGGCGCACAGTGGCTCGCAATGCACCGTGCCCAGCCTCAGTGGCAGCAGGGCAAGAAGCCTCCATTCGCGTCACGTCCGCATCGTGCGGTCCATGGCCGACTCAAAAATACCCATGACGAAGCCGAAGCCCACCAGCGTAAAGAGCAGAATGACGACCAGAATGACTAATAGATACAGCACCCCTGTAATCACAAAGTAGGTTTTGAGCTTGTGTAGCAGGCGCGGCACATCCTGTGCGCCCGCAGTGCTGGCCGCATCGCCGGCCTGGTAGAGGAGCACGCCCAGCCAGATGTACAGGAAACCCACCAGTACAATCATGTTCGGAATACCGATGAGGATGTTCATCACCCCGATGAACTTGAGCCAGCCGGACATGCCGGCCGCTGGCGTTGCGATCGCGGGATCGAGTGCGACATCGGAGGAGGTAGCCATGAAGCTGTGTGGTGGGTGAAGAGAGCCAGCACCTCTCAGCATACGAAAATGTGTGTTTGAATGCTACGGTCCTGTGACCACCCATCTGTTGAACTGCCGGAATCGCCCTGCGTACTTGTGCCGCCCATTGCCTGATGGATCTTTTCCCCACACCGCCATGCCCGACCTCTCGCCCACGGAACGCCGGCAGGCCATCGTCACGGCGCTGCGCTCGGAGCAGTGGCAGCGCGCCGAGGACCTGGCCGAAACCCTGAGCGTGAGCCGCCGCACCATCTACCGTGATGTGCAGGAGCTGCTGGAGACTGGGCTGCCCATTGCCGGTGTGCCCGGCACGGGGTACCGGCTCGACCTCGGCCTACGCTGTGCGCCGCCCGAGGCACTGACGCCGGAAGCGGGAACCGCGGTGGCGCATCCGCTGCGGGAGGCACTGGCCGAGCAACACACCGTGCGCTTCGCGTATCGTCGAGGCACGCAGGCCTCGGTCTCTGAAACAGTGGATCCGTACGGCCTCGTGCAGCACGGATCACGCGGGGGACACCTTGTGGGGTGGTGCCACGGGCAACAGCGCGTCCGGCAATTTCGCCTGCGGGCGATCGGGGCAGTGGAAGTGCTGGACGATACCTTTAGCCGGCCGGCAAGCTATGCTGGCACGGCGCCAAACGGACGCGCCTCCCAGGATGTGCGGGTGCGTGTCTGGTTTAGCGCGGAGGTGGCTCCCCGGGTCCGCAGTGGCGACGGCCTGCCCCCGGTAGGAATGGAAGAAGTCGACGACGGCCTCATCGCCACGCTGCGGGTGCCGCGCCCTACCGACCTCTTGCCGTGGATCTTGAGCTGGGGCGGGCAAGCGCGGGTGCTGGAGCCGACCCTCCTGCAGCAGCGGGTGGCGCGGGAGGCCCGTAGCATCGCGGCCCGGTACCGCGAAGAGCAGCGGCTGCTTTGAGCGTCCAGCTATGCCCCTTCGCGGTTGGTACCACAGCGGCGGCGCGGACGCCACGTGAAGGGTCGCCATGGCTGGCTCGCGGCATTACGTGAGACAGTTGGCTACTTCATCCCTTCCAGAGCGCGCAGGTTGATGCCTTCTATGCTCGCCAAAATGGTTTCCATGGGTACATTGCGGCCTTCTGCCTTTACGGCGAAGCGGCGTTCGACGAGCACGGTAACCTCGCCCCGTTCGCGCTGCCCGTCCCATTTCTCATGCATGCGGTGCCCCTGGTAGTCGCGTGTGCGCTCGTACCCCTGCATGGATTCCCGGTCGACCTCCATCATGAGCATCCCCATGCCAAGGGCCGCAAGACCGCCTACGCCACCCATGTCCGTGACTTCCACCGTCAGCCGGCCGCGGTTTTCACTCTGAAACGTAGCCTTGGCGTTCGCCACCGAGATGCCGCCCATCGTCTGGCGCGCGCCCTCCAGGTCGACGCGTTCCATGCCCGGGAGGGTTTCCGGCAGGAGGGACTGCAGTTCACGGAAGTCAACCGTTTCCACCGGCTCCCGGTCGGTGCTATCCATCTCCTCGATGGTGCGGGTCATCTCTTGCAGGCCCGTGGTGAGTTGCTCGCTGTTCTGCACCGCGCTCTGCAGTTCCTGGAAAGCTGTGCGGGTTTCCTCGTCACAGGCCGAGAAAAGGAAAACCAGGCAGAGGCACAACGGGACTATCAATAGGCGTTTCATAACATCGTCGCTACGGTGGGAAAAGGATAGGTGGGGGGCTTGAGGCCCGTCACCTTATAGAGCGAAAAATCAGGCATGAAGCGGACATGCTGCGGATTGCGGCGGTGCGGCTAAACCGTTCGGCATGCTGCGTGTAGGCGTTGGGCCTCCCGTCATTGTCACGCACGCCTATGTCTGATCTTTTTCGCGAAGCCGCTGCCCGTGAGCAAGCCGCCAACGCACCCCTGGCCGACCGCATGCGGCCCCGCACGCTACGTGAGTTCATCGGGCAGGACCATATTCTGGGCGAAGGCAAGCTGCTGCGCCGGGCCATCAAAGCCGACCGGGTGACCTCTGTGCTGTTTTTTGGGCCGCCGGGCACGGGCAAAACAACGCTCGCCCGCATCATCGCCAACACGACAGAAGCCCACTTCACGTCGATGAACGCAGTGCTCTCCGGCGTAAAGGATATCCGCGAGGCGATCGCCGCGGCCGAGCGGCGGCTGGCCCATCATCAGCAGCGAACGATCCTGTTTGTGGATGAGGTGCACCGCTTCAACAAAGCGCAGCAGGATGCCCTCTTGCCGCATGTGGAAAACGGCACCGTCGTGTTCATTGGCGCGACTACGGAGAACCCGTACTTCGAGGTCAACAAAGCACTCGTCAGCCGGAGCCGGGTGTTCGAGTTTCGGACGCTGGAAGAGGATGACCTCCGTGCCGTAGCGGAGCAGGCGCTGGCCGATCCCGAGCGCGGCTACGGCGATTTGGATGTGCAGATCGACGACGAGGCGCTGGTCCATCTCGTAAGCACGGCCAATGGGGACGCGCGCTCCCTCCTCAACGCGCTGGAACTGGCCGTCGAAACCACCGAAGCCACGCCAGAGGGCACCATCCACATCCCGCTGCGCGTGGCCGAGGACTCCATCCAGCAGCGTGCCGTGCTGTACGATAAGGAGGGCGATGCCCATTTCGATACCATCAGCGCTTTCATCAAGAGCATGCGGGGCTCCGATCCCGATGCGGCGCTTTACTGGATGGCCCGGATGATCTACGCCGGCGAGGACCCACGCTTTATCATCCGGCGCATGCTTATCTTTGCTGCGGAAGACATCGGGCTGGCGGATCCCCGCGCGCTACAGATCGCCCAATCGACCGCCACGGGGTTCGACTACATTGGCATGCCGGAGGGGCAGTTTCTGCTGGCGGAATGCTGCCTCTACCTGGCCACTGCGCCCAAGTCGAACAGCGCGTTTGCGTATTTCGACGCGCTGAAGCACGTGCGGGAAGAGCAAACCGGTGACGTGCCCAACCAGCTCAAAGATGCCAGCCGTGACAAAGAGGGGCTTGGGCACGGCAAAGGCTACAAGTACCCGCATGCCTACCGCGAAGGGTACGTGCCGGAGCAATACCTGCCCGACGGGATGCAGGGCCTGTACTTCTATGCGCCGCGAGAGCAGGGGTATGAGCAGGCAATTGCCGAACGGCTGGCCGATCTCCGGGCGCGGGACGCTGAGGAATCTGTTGAGAAACGAGCCATGCGGTATGCTGAGGAAGCGCGGGAAGACGCCTAAGCTACCCTGCGTCGGGGGGCGGGCCCGCAATCGCTTGGGGGAAAGAGATCAGGACGTGAGCGGGTTTTCGGCAGATGATGGGGTGCGGGTATGGGGCGCTACCGCCGCGCCCGCCTTCCGCACGAGATCGCCGAACGGGTTGATCGCCTGGTCCAGCCGCTCGCGCCAGGCCGGGTCGGGTGCGACGCCTTCGGTGGCCCGGTGAAAGGCCAGCAGCGTAGCCGCCAGGGAGAACGCGTCGGACACCGCCACCTTCAGCATATAGGCGATGATGAAGGCGGCCACCGCGAAACCGATGGTGACGGGAAGGGAGGCCACGGTCGATAGGGCCAGTACTGGAATGGCGAGCAATGCCAGCAGCACGATGAACTCAACAAGGCCCAGCACGCTCAGCGCAAGGGCATTGGCAAACACCGGCTTCCAGGCCTGAGCGTAGAGCACCATCCCATCCCGGGCCACCACCCAGGGGTCGTCGTCCGTCTGCACATAGGCCCGTGACAGGATGGCCTGGTCGATGTGCTGAGTCATCATACGAGAGAATTTGCCTACCACGCTATGGAGTAGCTTGGCACCAGGAATAGGGAGCCGGTTGACCCCACGGGTAAACTGCCGATTAAAGCGACGGACGGTGCGCGAGAGCTTGCGGTCGACGCGGTACAGGGCCTCGGCACTACCAAAGCGCTCCTGCACGCGCTGCTTCCCGAACGACACCTGCAGGCCCTCAGGCGCCTCCCCGTGGCGAATGCGGTAGGTAAGGACGGCCGCATGGGCGGCTTTGAGCATGTACAGATGGTTGATGTTGGCCCAGCGCGCCAGAAAACCAAACCCGATGACGGCAGGGATCGCCACGATAAAGCCGAGCGGCTCCCAGAGCGCGGCGGCTCCTACAGCGAGGGCAACGCTCACCACGACGTACGCGATGAGTCCGAGAGCTACGAGCCCTCCGGTAATCAGCCGGGCGCCAAGCACCGGCAGGGTTTGAAAGACAAGCTTGAAGGCATCAACCACGTAGAGCTTTGCAGGCATGGCAACGGCAGCGCACATGAACAAGGAGGGTGGAAAGAGGCTGACCAGCCCCTTCGTTTACTCCTATGCGCAAAATCGGCGCGTTCCCGGCCATACAGGCGGACCAGAAAGCGTACCTCAGGGCGTGCTGCGCGGCATGCTACAAGGCCACGCCAAGCGATACGGACAGCGCGCGGTTGCTGATGCCGGAGGGACGGCCTAACTCGGTGGAGAGGTTGCTGGCCAGCCCATACACATACCGAACGTCGAGCACCGGCTTAACAAGGCCAAGATCGAACGTTATATCGCCGCCCAAGGCCGCGCCAAAGTCCACGTTGTTGAAGAACTGATCGGTCTGTGCTCCGCGCTGCAACGTCACGGGTTCATCCTCCAGGGGAAGGTTGATGTCCCACTCACTCGGGGAGAAGGAGACATCCTCGCTGAGGCGTATGGCCACTGCCGGGCCGGCAAACAGGTGGACGTCCACGCGGGGAGCGACGTCGAGCGGGACCTTCGCCAGCAGTGGGATTTCGAGGTAGGAGGCCCGAAACTCGTCTCGGATCACGGTATCGTTTTCAAGCGTGGCTTCGTTGCCGTCCTCGTCACGGCTGAGCACCGCCCCGGCGTTCAACCGCAGGTCCTGATCGCCGCCCTTCTGGGTAAACAGCACTTCCAACTGTAAATCGAAGGGCACCCGGGGCATCAGCAGTGTGGTAAAGACCCCCGCGTTTAGCCCCTGCCGTGCATCTGTATCGAAGTCTGAATCAAGGTTGGACGAGTTCAGGCCGGCCCGCACACCAACGTCGAAGCTGGCCTGCGCCTGGGCCTGTACGGGTACGAAAACGAGCAGGGCGCCTAAGAAAAAGGGGAGCAGCCGAAGCATGTGCACAGTAGCGCTTGATGTACAAAAGGAACAGGTACGAATATCCTTAAGATAGCAAGAATGGCGGGCACATGAAAGAGGGTGCTCTTTCAGGCCAGGGGAGAGGGACGGTTGGTCGGAGGAGCAGCACCGGCGGCATTCCTATAAGGCCGCGGGTGCTACAACCGAAACCCGGCCATAATGGTAACCGAGCGGTTTTGGAGCTGGTTACCGGCGCGGTCGTTGTCAGAGAAGCCCGCGTAGAGGCGGGCCTCCATCAAGAGGTGTCCGAAGCCAACGTCCACCGCGCCACCCGCGCCAATGTTTACGCCATAGTCCCGTCCGGAAAAGGCCTGATCTGGGACGTCCACGCTACTGGGTGGGGGCTGGCCAGGGAACTGCATGTCGTCGGGCCGTTGTGGTGTGAAGGGCGGCTGGGCAACGGAGATGCGTTCCCGCACGCGGAAGGATACCGACGGCCCGCCATACACGTACGGCGTAACGATAGCCGTCCCGGCAAAGTCGTAGCGCAGCAGCAGAGGGACGTCGATGTAGCCCACCACGAAGTCGATGCCGCGGCGTACACCCTCTACGGCCTCGCTCTCGTCGCGTACGCCCCGCTGGTTGTAGAGCATCTCCGTCTGCAGCGCCCAGCGCTCCGAGAGGCGGTGCCCCAGCGTCAGTCCCCCCATGGAGCCGCTGAGGGCCGCGGGGTCCACGTCGCCGTCCACAGCTGCGGTGCTGACGGTGAACCCGCCTTTCAGCCCGAGCTCAAACGGCAGGGTCTGGGCTTCAGAGACCTGGGGCGCGGCAACGAAAAATACAGCGACCAGTACAGCACAACACACGCGACACATGACGATGCAGGACAGGCGAAAAGGACATGCGGACCCGACATCTTGCGATGGAAGGCGCTCTATTAGGCGTACGATGCACGCAGCCGTTACAGCGGCGTTCCTCTGTTCTTCATAATTTGGATATATGGCTACGTTTTCCTCCACCATCGACTACCGCGCACAGCCCGAACGCTATCCGTACCGATCTGGAGAGCAGGGCGTTTTTCAGGTGGAGCCCTACAAGAGCGAGCTGTTGCCGCATTGGCAGTTTAAGAATGAAGCCGTGGCCCGGGAGGCGCGCGATGTGCTGCTGGAGCATTACCGGAGCTACCGTGCTACGGAGGACTTTGTAGGCATGGACATGGCCCGTAAGTTTTTGCAGATGGGCTTCACGCGTGCCATGCGCTATGCCAAGTATCCCGGAGGACGGAAGTACACCGACGACGGCACTGAGCGCGCGCCACAGGAGTGGGCCGACGCGGAGAAGCGCCGGGCGGCCGTGGTCTTTCGCAACGCCTGGCAAGATGTGCTGGCCGACCCTGCCTACGAGCGCCTGAAGGAAGCCCATCAGGAGCGCCGTTCAGACGCCGATGCGCCGGAGGGGTGATCGGCCACGCGCTGCAATACCTGGGGACGGATCGCATGCCCGCCATCGTAGCGATGCACGGCGTAGGCCACCTCGGCGACGGTCAGGCGGCGTTCCTCTTGGGCAACGCGCTCAGCGGTCAGGTAGCGGTCAGTGGCTCCGAGGACGAGCTCCACGCGATCTGCGGGCGGCTGAGCGGCCCACGCTGCGAGGTCCAGGTCGTGCGCCAGCGTGCCGCCCCATAGCACCAGCCGGCCAAGAGATGTTTCGGTATGAGCCGCCCAGCGGCTGGCTGTAGCCGCCCCCTGCGAGAAGCCCAGCACATGCCACGTCGCATCGGGCGCGAGGCGCGGGGTAAGGGTATCGCGTAGGCGATCAAGGTAGGCGAGGTAATCAGCAATCTCATCGTCACGTTCTGCCGAGGTCATCCACGAAGCGCCGATCGCGCCGTCTGTGCCCCGGCGGTAAAAGCGGGAGAGGGCCTCGGGCGCGATAAGCAGCGTATCCTCAGCAGCCAGCGGCATCAGGTCGTCCAGCAGTTCAGCGGCGCGTTGCGCATAGCCATGGAGCCCCATCCACACCGTGTCTGCCGTACCGTCCAGCGGGCCGTGGGTCCAGTAGTGCGCCGTCCGTTCGACGGCGAGGGCATGCGCGGCGGGCATAAGAGGAGACAGAGGTGCGGGGGATCAGTCGAGGTGCCGCGTAATATCGCGCATGATGCGATGGTGATGCTCCGCGTGCAGGCGTGCCACCCGGAACCACTGCTGCGGGGTAAGGGCGCCCATGACTGGATGCGGCAACCGCTGGGCCGATCGGCGTAGCATTGGCAGGTGGGGCTCTACACGCTCCAGCGCTCGGCGGCTCTGGTTGAGCACTGGCCCGAGCTGGCTGGCATCCAGACCCTCCGGTGGCACAAACGCCCGCGGCGAGCGGCCCTTGCCGCGGGGCATGCGCTGCAGGGTGAGCACCAGCCAGGCTACGGCGTTGGACCGGCCTTGAGCAGCAAGGGCCGTATCGCCCTCTGCCAGTTCGCGCGCTGCGGCCATCATCTTGGTGTTGACGTGGGCCGCATGATGGGCATGCTGCGCCACCGACCATCCGGAAACAGCCGGCACGTCGGTGAAGGCGGCTGGAGTGTCTGCGGCCACCTCCAGGAAATCCTGCGCGCGGCACAGGCGCTGATACTCTGTCAGCAGGTTAATCCAAAACATGGGCAGTGAGGGAAGCGAGGGCAGGCATCGCGGGAGGCCCGGGACGGATCGATAGCCGCGCGGGAGCGGTCAGCCACGCGGGCGAAGCGGGCGCATCACCACCTCAGAGATGAGGTAGTTGTCGGGCCCTTCAATCACGTGGAGCACCGTCCCGGCTACGTCCTCTGGCTGCATGGGATTAGGGGCAATGCTGCTGCCCGCGACGTTGGAGAAGTTGGTCTCGGTAGAGCCGGGGTAGATGCAGGTCACCTTGATGCCGTCGTCGCGCAACTCCTTCATCAAGGCCTGGCTGAATCCACGCACAGCGTACTTGCTCGTGTTATACGCGCTAATGTTCGGGTTGCCCACAAGCCCGGCGATGGAGGCGATGTTTACGATGTGGCCGCCAAACCCCTCGGCTTTGTTTTGTGCCTTCATGGGGGCTACTGCGGCCCGTGAGCAAAGAAAAACGCCGCGGACGTTGGTGGCCTGCTGCTGGTCCCATGCCTCAGTTGATAGCTCATCGACCGCGCCAAACTGGCCAAAGCCGGCGTTGTTGATCAAGACATCGAGCTGGCCGGCGGTATCCGTTACATGCGTGAATGCGTCGGTCACCGCCTGCTCATTGGTGACATCGCACACAACCGGGTGGAAGCGTTCGCCCAGTTCATCGTGCAGGTCATTGAGGGCGTCCTGACTGCGGGCGAGGCCAAAGACGTGCGCCCCGCGGTCGATGAGTTGGTGGGCAAAGTGGGCGCCGAGGCCGCGGCTGGCACCGGTGACAACGGCTACCTTGTCGTGAAGCATCATAGGGAGAAGGGGAATGTGTGACGTAGAACGATTCGTCTCTCCAACGAGTGATGCTAAGGGCTGATCGCACGGGCTTCCCACATTGTTGTGAAAACCTGCGTTGTGAAAACCTGCGTTGTGAAAACCTGCCGCTCGGGAGCCGGGGCCTCCCCAAACCGGTCACTACTGCCTGCGTATCGATCCTTCCCGCTTCTTTTCGTCCTGCTTATCCGTTCCATGCCTGACCCCTCCGACGCCACCCGCGAGATGCAGCGCCTGCTCCGCCGTGCCCAGTCCACCCCCGATGCCGCGGACGCGTCCGATCTGCCCGCAGCGGACATCGTGCGCCACCTGCAGCCGTTCCTGACCGAGCGTCGGCAGGCGCGCATTGAGGCCGTGCTGGAGGAGCGGACCACGACCGTCGTGCCCGTTGTGGAGGGTATCGTCAATACGGGCAACGTCAGCGCCGTGATGCGCTCGGCGGAGGCGCTGGGGTTTCATCAGTTTCACGTCATCATGAACGCGGCGGCTGAGGACACGCAGTTCAAGACCTCGCGGCGTACCAGCCAGGGGGCGGAGAAGTGGCTGGATGTGCAGGTGTGGGAAACGCCGGCCGCCTGCGCCCGCCGCCTCCGGGAGCGTGGGTACCGGGTGGTCGTCACGCACCTCGATGACGCCGCCGTGCCGCTCGGCACCCTCGACTTCACCGAGCCCACGGCTATCGTATTTGGCAACGAGCGCGACGGCGCGTCGGAGGCGCTGCTGGCAGAGGCCGACGCGACGTGCATCGTGCCGATGAGCGGCTTCACGCAGAGCTTTAACATTTCCGTGGCTGCGGCTGTGGTGCTCTATCATGCCCGCGAAGACCGGCTGCGGCGCCAGGGGCACCACGGCGACCTGCCGGCAGACGCCAAAGAGGCCCTACGCGCACACTACTTCCTGCAGAGCGTGAACCGGGCGGCGGACATCCTGGCGCGGGCGCAGGAAGAAGTGTAGGGCATGCCGCGTAGGGCCGCGTAACGCAGCGCGTTATCCCCACAGCTGCCAGAGCATCAGCAGGGCGCCCAGCAGGGCCAGGTTCTTCATGAAGTGCAGCTGCTCCTCCTGGCGCCGGTGGGGGTCTTCCATCCGCCAGTAGCTATGGATCCAGGGCGTGACGACCGTCAAGAAGAGGATCAGGCCGCCCAGGCCCCAGCGTACCCAGAAGCCGCCCAAGACGGACACCCCGCCCACGATAAGCAGCAGTCCGGTAGCGGCGACGGCCACGCGTGCCAGCGGCACCCCGCGCCCCTCCGCAAAGTCGCTCATCTGCTGAAAGACGGTAAAGTGGTTCAGCCCACTGAAGATGAAGAAGAGGCCGAGCAGGGTGCGGCCCACGAAAAAGAGCACGTCTTCTGGCATGGGGAAGGATATCAGACAATAGGGTCAAGCAGCGCGCGCTTGGGGCTTCCTGGTCAGCAGGCTGGTGCCAATGAGTACAGCCAGCGCCAGCGGCCACACGAGGATGGGGAAGAGGTCCGGGAAGAGGTAGAGGTTGCCGATGGTGCCGATGAGTCCTATGGCAACGGTGGCCAGGACAGCCGGGCCGGTAGTACGGGGCCAGATCATGAGCGCGGCCAGCGGAAGGCCCACCGTCACCCCGAGGCCCACAAACGCAAACTCGATGATGTCGAAGATCGTCCCGGGTCGCCAGAGCGCCAGCCCAATCCCGAGGGCCGCAACGACGCCCACGATCAGGCGGCCAAGGCGCAGGAGGGTACCTTCGCTCACGTGGGCACGGAGTTGCGTCCGGTAGAGCTTGGTGAGGTCGGCCGAAGCGACGATCATCATGGAGTCGGAGGTGGAGAGGATCGCCCCGATGATGCCGGCCAGCAGCACGCCGGCCAGCCACGGCGGGAAGAGGTCGGCCAGCATCAGCATGGCGGCCGATTCTGGCTCTGCCCCCTCGCCATAGAGCACGCGTCCAGCGATGCCAATGAAGAGTGGGACCGTAAGGCGCAGCGCCTGAAAACTAAGCGCGATGACCGCAGCTTTGGAAATAAGTGTGTCTGAGCGGATCGCTTGAAAGCGCATCAGCGCGTGGGGCTGGCCAATGGCGCCCATGGCAAACGTAAACCACGCCAGCAAGGCGAGCACCAACGCGCCCCCGCCCATGCCTCCCGTACCGGAGAGGAGCGTCGGGTCGATGGCCGTGGCCTCCGCCAGAAACGCGCTCCAGCCGCCGACCGATGCGATGGCGGCCACAGGCAGCAGGAGGGCGGCAATAAGCACCAGCACGCCCTGCACCACGTCCGTCCACACCGACGCGCTAAACCCGCCGAGGGTGGTGTACACGGCTACCGCGATGCCGCCCGTCAGTACAGCCGCCACGTACGGTAACTCCAGCGCGGTGTCGAGCGCCTCGCCCACAGCAATGAGTTGGGCACCCACGTAGGAAATCATAAACACGACCACCGCGATGGTGCTGACCCACCGGATGGCGGTGCCGGTGGCGGTGCTGTGAAACGTCAGCGCGAGGTGGTCCACCACGGTTTGGCTGTTCAGCGTCTGCGAGGTGCGCCGAAAAGGCGGCCCCACATAGCGGTACATGAACAGGACCACGAGCAGCATCGCGAGCGAAAACCACAGCCCGTGCAGGCCGGTGGTAAAGCCCACGCCCACCCAGGCAAAGAACGTCCATCCGCTGGCCACGGAGGCCACTTCGGAAATGGCAATGGGCCAGACGCCGACGTCTCGCCCAGCCAGCATGTAATCGGCCAGGCGACGGGTATCGGTAGTGCGGTAAAAATACGCCCCGATGCCGAGGAGCACCAGCAGGAAAAGCCCAAATGTAAGGTGGAGGCCCGTCATGTCAGGCGTCAGGGGCTGGGTCATCTGGCGATGAGCGCCGGGCTGCATCTAACCGGTAGAGCGCATAGCCCAGCAGGGGCACCACGAGAATACCGAGCAGGAGGAGCCACGTCTCTGGAGGAAGGCTGTTCATGGCAGCACACAGGCAGGTGGAGGGGACTACTTAGAATAGGCGATGCCACGGGCGGGCGCAAGCGGCACCTACAGGGCGCGCCGGGGGCATCTTTCCGTACGCTATTGAACCCTTGCCCGCAGTGGTCATTTTGTTTACCATCATACCCCTCGCAAATTTCCCTTTACACCATGGACTTCACCCATGCAGGCGTTACCCTTGAGCTGCACCAGGGCGACATCACCAACCAGCCTGATATTGATGCCATCGTCAACGCTGCCAACGCGGAGTTGCGGACCGGGGGCGGGGTCGCCGGCGCCATTCACCGGGCGGCAGGGCCGGAGCTGGAAGAGGAATGCCAGCCGCTGGCGCCCATCAGGCCGGGCGAGGCCGTCATTACGAGCGGGCAGCAGCTACCCAACCCGCACGTGATCCATTGCCTCGGGCCGGTCTATGGCCAGGACGAGCCTTCAGACGAGCTGTTGGCGGATGCGTACCGGAACGGCCTGGCGCGGGCAGAAGAGGCCGGGCTGTCGTCGATTGCGTTTCCCGCGCTGTCGACGGGCGCGTTCGGCTATCCGATGGAGGCTGCTGCAAAGGTGGCGTTCCGCACGGTGCTTGAAGCGATGCCCTCGCTCGAAAACGTCGAAACGATTCGCTTTGTGCTCTTCGGCGACCGCGCCTATGAGGTGCACGAGCAGATCTTAGCGGGGCTGAAGACGCAGCAGATCCTTAACGAGTGAAGGGAGGCTGGTCAGCCGATCCCACTGGTGCCTTGCGTGTAGGGTCGCGCCAGCGAGCTGAAGTCGAAGGGGAGCCAACGTCGGAAGCTAAGGTGTCTCCGCTCACGATGCGCACGGCGCTCCACATAAAGGCGCGGGTGGCATGTGATGATGTGCACGTCTGGATCCCATCTTGCCCGGCAGTGGTGACTGCCTCACCGCTGATTCACCACCGCCAGCGTGCAGCGGCTGATGCAGATGAGGCGCTCGCGTTCGTCGCGGATCTTAATCTCCCAGATCTGCGTCGTCCGGCCTGTATGGAGCGGCATGCCGGTAGCCGTCAGCAGGCCCTCTTTTACCGAGCGCACGTGGTTGGCGTTAATCTCCAATCCCATCGCAGCTTTGCCCTCCGGCGCTCGGAGGTAACCGCCCACCGAGGCCACCGACTCCGCCAGCACCACGCTCACGCCGCCATGCAGGTACCCGAACGGCTGGTGGTGGTCGGGCGTGACCTCCATGGAGGCCACCACACGGTCGGCCGATGCTTCTTTCATTTCAATGCCAAGCAGGCGGCCCACACCGGCGTTGGGGATCTGGTCTATGGATTTGGGCATGACGGTCGGTAAGAAAAAGGTAAGCAAAAGAAAAAGCGCGATGCCGTGCTGGCACCGCGCTCTACGACAGGGGCCGGGGTCGGTTCAGGCCTGGGTTTTAGTTATTGCGCATGTCGAACACGATGCGGGGCTGCTCCATACGGCTATGCAGTACGTCGTCAAATGACTCGTTGACGGTGTCGAGGGTACGGGTTTCACGCAATACGTTCGTATATCCATCCGCGTGCAACTGAAAAACCTCCTCCAGGTCGCGGCGGGTGCCCACGATGGAGCCTTTGATGGTGATGCCCTGCAGCACCGTCTCGAAGATCGGCAGCTGAATGTGGTTGTCGGCTGGCAGGCCAACAAACACAAGGCGTCCGCCGCGACGCAGCGACTGGTAGGCCTGTTCGAAGGCTTTCGGCGAGACGGCTGTGCTGATGGCCGCGTGTGCACCACCCATCTTCTGCAGTTCCTCTACAACATCATCGTTCTTCGGGTTGAACGTGTAGTTGGCCCCCAGTTCGCGGGCAAGGTCCAGCTTCTTGTCCACCAGGTCAACAGCAGCCACCGTTGCCCCGGCGATGCGCGCATACTGGATGGCCAGGTGCCCCAGCCCACCAATACCAAACACCACCACGAGCTCCGACGGGCGGGCCTTCGACTCTTTGACGGCTTTGTATGTCGTAACGCCGGCGCAGGTGAGCGGGGCGGCATCGATCGGGTCTACGGCATCAGGCACCTTGGTGACATACTTGCCATAGCCAAGCGCGTACTCGGCATAGGAGCCGTCCACGGAGTAGCCCGCATTTTCTTGCTGGTGGCAGAGCGTTTCGTAGCCCGAGACGCAGTGCTCGCAGGCACCACAGGCATACGCCAGCCAGGGGAGCGCCACGCGGTCGCCTTCTTTGACCTCCTTGACGTCTTTTCCTGTTTCAGCCACAAGCCCTACCCCTTCATGCCCGGGGATCAACGGCATCTTGGGCTTGGCCGGCCAGTCCCCATGCACGGCATGGATGTCCGTATGGCAGAGCCCGGCGGTTTCAATCTGAATACTGACCTGGTTAGGCTCAGGTGTGGGCCGGTCGATCTCCTCCAACGATAGTTTCTCGCCAAAGGAATGGACGATTGCAGCTTGCATCGTGTTACACATAGTAAACACCGTATAGTGGTGAGTATAGATAGCGTGCAGCTCCTCCTCGTTGAGGAACCGTGAGAGGGGACTTGGGGCGACAGGCGTGCAGCACACTCAGGCTTCCACCGCCTCCGGGGGGGCCAGCGCTTCAATCTCTTCATCGGTGAAGATGCGCGACTTCGTGATGAAACGCACGCCGAGCGGGATCTCAATGGAGAAGCTGGCGCCGCGCCCCTCGCGCACGTCGATGGTGAGTTGCATGTGCTTCCAGTACTCGTACTGGTCGCGGGCAATGTAGAACGGGCAGCCGTCGATCTCCCCCAGCTTGATGTCGCTATTGCCCACCCGAAACTCGCCATTCGGATAGCACATGGGCTGGGAGCCGTCGCAGCAGCCACCACTCTGGTGAAACATCAGCGGGCCGTGTTCCTCCCGCAGTTGGTTGATGATTTCCTTCGCTTCGTCGGTTACGGTGACGCGGGGTACAGACATGGTCGATGCTCGTCAATGGAGAAAGACAGCAAGAGATACAGAACAGCTAAAGGGAAAACCCCTGTAAACCACCAACGGGGGTGGAGGCGGAGCGCAAAAGCGGATGGGCTCCGCCGTGCTCCGAGACTCCACCCCCGCAGGATCACATCAGCAGCCTGTCAGCAGGCTGCGCACATGCGTCGCCGCTTAGAAAAAGCCCATCGCTTTCTTATCGTAGGAGATGAGCATGTTCTTCGTCTGGCGGTAGTGGTCAAGCGCCATCTTGTGCGTCTCACGCCCAAAGCCCGACTTCTTGTAGCCGCCGAACGGCGCGTGCGCCGGGTAGGTGTGATAGCAGTTGACCCAGACGCGGCCCGCCTTGATGGCGCGCGGTACGCGGTACATCTCGTGTGCATCGCGCGTCCAAACGCCCGCACCGAGGCCATACAGCGTGTCGTTGGAGATCTCGATGGCTTCGTCCATGTCCTTGAACGTCGTGGCCGACGTCACCGGACCGAAGATCTCTTCCTGGAAGACCCGCATCTTATTGTGGCCCCTGAAGATCGTCGGCTCGATGTAGTAGCCCGACGCTTCACCGTCGCCACCGATGTTGAACGCATTGCCACCGGTGAGCACCTCAGCGCCTTCGTCCTTCCCGATCTGCAGGTAGTTGAGGATCTTCTCGTATTGATCGTTGGAGGCCTGCGCCCCGACCATCGTCTCGGGATCGAGCGGATGGCCCACCTTGATTTTCTTCGTCCGCTCCACGACGCGAGCGAGGAAGTCATCGGCAATGGACTCCTGCACGAGGATGCGGCTCGGACAGGTGCAGACTTCGCCTTGGTTGAGCGCAAACATCGCGGCGCCTTCAAGGCACTTGTCGAAGAAGTCGTCGTCGGCGTCCATCACGCTCTCGAAGAACACGTTCGGGCTCTTACCGCCCAGTTCCATCGTGGAGCGCGTGATGTTTTCGGAGGCGTACTGCAGGATGAGGCGGCCTGTGGTGGTCTCGCCCGTGAACGCAATCTTAGCGATGCGCGGCGACTGCGCGAGCGGCTTACCGGCTTCCGGCCCGAAGCCCTGCACGATGTTGACGACACCCGGCGGAAGGATATCCTGGATGAGCTCGGCCCAGAACATGATGCCCACGGGCGTCTGCTCGGCCGGCTTCAGGACCACCGTATTGCCGGCAGCCAAGGCTGGGCATAGCTTCCAGGCGGCCATCAGCAGCGGGAAGTTCCACGGGATGATCTGCCCGACCACGCCGAGCGGTTCTTTGATTTGCATGCTTACCGTATCTGTATCGTGCTCCGATACGGTCCCTTCCTCCGAGCGAATGACACCGGCGAAGTAGCGGAAGTGATCGATCGCGAGCGGCAGGTCGGCTGCCATCGTCTCGCGGATCGGCTTGCCGTTATCGACGGTTTCCACCCGGGCCAGCAGCTCCATGTTTTCCTCCATCACGTCGGCAATCTTCAACATGATGTTGCTGCGTTCCGCGGCCGACGAGTGATTCCATGTTTTCGCCGCTTCGTGCGCCGCATCCAGCGCCTTTTCGATGTCGGCCTTTTTGGAGCGGGCGACCCGGCAGAAGGGTTGCCCGTCAATAGGGGAGGAGTTCTCGAAGTACTCCCCTCCTTCAGGGGGCACGAATTTACCGCCGATAAAGTTGTTGTACGTGTCCTTGAAGGTGGGGCGCTCGTACACGCGTTTTTTCTGAGTTGCTGTAGCCATGGTGCGACACCGTTGACAATGAGTAAGGTTGACTGTGCCAAACAAAGCGCGTAAGCGCTTCCAGCGGCTGATGCGCAGCAGGAGGGGAGGAAAATCAG
This sequence comes from Rhodothermaceae bacterium Tc-Br11_B2g6_7, assembly GCA_001564055.1. Classification (GTDB taxonomy): domain Bacteria; phylum Bacteroidota; class Rhodothermia; order Rhodothermales; family Salinibacteraceae; genus Tc-Br11-B2g6-7. The sequence continues at coordinate 39,135 of LKNB01000004.1, read as the reverse complement.
GGGGCGCATTGAAACCGCTTTTTTACACTATATCAAAAAGCGGTAAAGCCCTGATTGTTTCTCGCGGAATAAGTTCAAAAAGTGGCCGGATCCTGCAAGGCCGCCGCTGGCTACTATCGGAAGGCAGCATCACGGCAGCGGCACCTGTAGGTAGACAGTAGATCACGTGGCTATCTACGGAAAGAGGAGCGGGGCGCGCAGAAAAACAGAACGCCCACGCCCAATGGGCACAGGCGTCATGGGGGGCTGCGTATGTTGTCGGGATTAGGCTGTAGCCGGCGCCGGCTGCGATTCCCCAGCTGCGAGTGCGCGTAGCCGTTGTGCGCCTACCGGCTCCTCGGCCATCCAGGGCGCCAGCACGGTGCGCGTCGCATACCTGTCGCGGACGGCCTCGATCTGCGGGACCTCCGCGTGGGCACGGGCTACCAGCAGCGGATCTGCCGGTCCGGCCGCAGCCAGGCTCTGGTTGACGATCCAGGCGTATGGCGTGATGCCGGCGCGCTTTAGGTCGTCCTGCAGATGCGCGGCTTCGAGGACCGGCGTGGTTTCGGGTAGTGTCACCAGCAGCATCTTTGTATAGTCGGGATCTTGCAAGCGCATCAGTGGCGTGGTGATGCGGCTCTCGTCTATGCTTGAGGTCCGGAGCACCTCGCGATGGTAGGAGCCGGTGGTGTCGAGCAGCAGCAGCGTATGGCCGGTGGGTGCGGTGTCGACCACCACAAACTGACGGCTGGCCTTGCTCACCACGCGGGAGAACGCCTGAAACACGGCGACCTCCTGCGTGCAGGGTGAACGCAGGTCCTCTTGCAGCAGCTGCCGTTCTTCATCCGACAGGCCCTTGCCTTTGGTGCGCAGCACGCGCTCCTGGTACCGCTTGCTTTCCGCCTTCGGGTCGATGCGGTCGACCGTCAGGTGCGCCAGCTCGCCGGCGATGGCATCGCTGATGTGCGCGGCCGGATCGGTGGTGGTCAGGTGCACGTCGTGTCCGCGGGCCGCCAGTTCGGTGGCCACGGCGGCAGCCATCGTAGTTTTGCCTACGCCGCCCTTGCCCATCACCATGACGAGCCCTTTGCCGTCGGCTTCAAGGTCGTCGACCAGATTGGTGAGGTGAGGCAGGTCGATGCGGGGCGGGGCCGTGGCGCCGTTGCTGGGCGTGTCGGCGGTATCCTGCAGCAGGGTCCGCAGGGCGTCGAGGCCCACGAGGTTGTGGCGCTGCAAGGGCACGATGTCGCGCGGCAGGTCGCGCAGCTCGGGCGGCATACTGTCCAGCGCCTCGTCGGCGCGCTGCTCCATGGCCGCCGCGAGCGGGTCGGACGCGTCCTGTGCTTCAAAGACGCCATTTACCACAAGCTGCTGATTCGTGATGCCCAGGTCCCGCAGTTCCTGGCTCGACCGCGCCGCTTCCTTCAGCGTGGAGCGCTCCGGGCGGGTAACCAGGACGAGCGTCGTGCGGTCGGCGTTGTTCAGCGCAGCCACCGCTTCGGTGTACCGCTCCTGCTGTGCTTCCAGTCCGGAGACCGGCCCAAGGCACGAAGCGCCTTCCGGGTTTTCTTCGATAAAGGAGCTCCAGGCTGCCGGCAGCTCCAGGAGCCGCAGCGTGTGTCCGGTAGGCGCGGTGTCAAACACCACGTGGTCGAATGCACCGATGCGCTCAGGATCGGTCAGTAGTTGCGTAAACTTGTCAAAGGCGGCAATCTCGGTGGTGCACGCCCCGGAGAGCTGCTCCTCAATACGCGCAATGGCATCGTCGGGCAGCACGTCCATCATCGGGTCAAGGACGCGCCTGCGGTAAGCATCGGCGGCTGCCTCGGGGTCGATGTTGAGGGCCGAGAGGTTGTCGACCGATGCTACCGGTGCGACGTCATCGCCGATGGGGGCCTCGAGCACCTCGCTGAGATTGGAAGCCGGATCGGTGCTGACGAGCAGCACGCGCTTGCCCTCCTCGGCCAGGGTGACGGCGGAAGCGCATGCCAGCGAGGTTTTGCCTACACCGCCTTTACCGGTGAAGAAGAGGTGGCGGTTGGGAGTGTCGAGGTAGGATAGCATGCGATTGCGGTATGTAATAAAGCGACGTAACGATCGTGTGGGGCACTGCGGGCGATTGCGGCGACCCCGTCAGGCTGAGCGCAAGGAGCACCGCGAACGTGGACGAAGTAGAGCGTTTTCGTTACCTCGCCGGTGTGGACTTGCACTCAGGAGGGCGAGGTGCGTCAGCAACAGCCGGAGCCCGGGGCGCAGCCGGCCTGCTCGGGCAGGAGGTCCTGCTGCACGTGGCCGGCGATATCCTGTGTGGTTTGCTGCCGCACGCCAAGCCCCGTGTTCGCCGCCTGAAGGAGCATCTCCTTTGGGATACCAAGCGCTTCAGCTTTTTCGCGGAAACGCGTGTACGCAGCAGAATTCCCCGCGGCAAGGGCTGCACCAATGCCGACGAGCACCGCCGTCTGGCTCGTAAACTGAGCGGGATCGGCCGGCGCAGCGGCTTGATGGGCGCCGTCGCCGGAGAGCCCGACCCACGCCATCAGTTGCTCGCGGGACGGATAACTTCCCGCATGGATCACCTCGCCCTCTACCACAAAGGCCGGCAGCACATCCGCGCCCTCCTCGTTGATGAGCTGATAAACGGCCGGCGTATCCACAAACATTTGCGGCTCCTGGCTCAGATTGAAGCGCCGCACCGTCACGTCCTGCGCTTTCAAGAACTTGACGTCGGCAGCAAAGCGGGTAAGGGCCGGGTCGATGTCTTCGCCACAGACGCCGGTAGAGCAGCACATCGCTGGATCGAAAACCTGAAGAGCAGGCATGAGCACAGGAGGTTGGTGAGAAAACCATCATCGCACTATTGCGATAATGCAACCTCTTCTACTGCTGGCACGGGGTGCGTTCCAGCCGCCGGTTTACTTCATTCCCTATTCATCGCATGTATGCGATGAAGGTCCCGCGCCTATCCGGCGGGCTGCACGTTGGGATCGAACTGGCGCTCGATCCAGTCGTCGATTTCATTTCGTACGCGCCGGAAGGCCTCCATTTTTTCGTCGTCCGAGCCCTCTACCCGCGAGGGGTCGTCAAAGCTGTGATGGACGTTAGCGCGCCGCGCCGGCACGTAGGGGCAGTTGTCGCGGGCGTTGTCGCAGACGGTGACCACGTAGTCGAAGGTCTCCACATCAAGGTCATCTACCGTCTTGGACGAGTGGTTCGAGATGTCGATGCCCTGTTCCTTCAGCGCAGCGATGGCATGGGGCCGGACGTGGGTGCGCTCGGTGCCGGCGCTGTAGACCTGGTACTGATCGCCCCAGCGGTCGCGCAGCAGCCCCTCAGCCATCTGGGACCGGGCCGAGTTGTGGGTGCAGACAAACAGCACGGACGGCTTTTCTTGCGAAGGAGCGGAAGCGGAAGTGCTCATGGGAATGGGGTCAGCAGTCGATGGAAGTGGGGGCCTGCGCCAGTACGTCGTCGAAGAAATCGCCGAGATGATCGGAGAGGGCGGCTACGGCTTCTGTGTTGAGGCAGTAGCACACCCGGGGGCCTTCCACAGTGCCTTCGACCAGCCCGGCTTCCTTTAGCACCTTCAGGTGGCGGGAGACCGTAGCCTGCGCCAGCGGCAAGTCGTCCACGACCTCGCCGCAGATGCAGGAGGAGCGCTCGGCCAAGATCTGCAAAATAGACAGGCGCGCCGGGTGGGATAGGGCCTTCAACTGATCGGCAAGCTGGGCAAGGGCAGGGTCAAACAGGCGGGCCTTGGTAGGCATAAACGTATCGAGTCTGTACGATAAACAGGCAGGGCCTTGTACGCGAGGCCACAGGGAGGTTTCAGGCGGCCTGTCGGCATCGGCTTCGGTGTCTGCTGTGGATACATGGACCTCCCACGGCGTATGATGAAGCTGTAGGGTATTACAGCATTATGCATACGCCCAGTGTCTTTTTGCCATCCGGTTATCGTCATGCAATCGACATCCTCCCCCGAGGCAACGGCACTCCCCGTCCCAGAAAAGGAGCGCTACACGTACGCCGATTACGCCCAACTCCCCGAGGGCGCCCCCTACGAACTCATCGCGGGTGACCTCGTCATGGCCCCTTCGCCTTCTTCCCTTCATCAACGAATCTTGCTGCGTCTGGCTGTGTCGATGCAGCACCATATCGACCAAGAGAACAACGGGGAGGTGCTTATTGCGCCGATGGACGTGTACCTCTCGGACGCCACCACCGTGCAGCCCGACGTTCTCTATATTGCGGAGGCGCGGCGGGAGATTATCGGGGCGCAGCGCATCAACGGCGCGCCGGATGTGGTAGCGGAGATTTTCTCGCCATCCACCGGCCACCGGGACGTCGGTATCAAAAAACGGCTGTACGAACAGCACGGGGTGCGGGAGTATTGGACGATCGACCCGGAGACGCAGGCGGTGGAAGTGCATACCAACACAGACGCAGGCTTTCAGCAGCAGGCCCGTGTGGTGGAGACGGGCACGGCACTGTCGGCAGTGATCGAAGGATTCAGCCTGGAGATCGCGACGTTGTTTTAGGTTGTGCGGGCTGTGCGCTTTTATCCGTGCTGTGGACGTGCGGATGGGGGGAACGGGGCCGGCTGCCGGTACCGAATGCAATGACCGTGTAATCACCGGGTCGCAGCATCCCGCATGGTTGACAGGTCTTGCGCTGCACACTATTGTGGGTGTAAACAACATTGTTCTCGCTAAGGCTGTGCTGTCGTGGCGCAGCGGCCGGCGCTGCGAAAGAAGCTGTTTTCGCATCTGGCGTCTCAGGGGAAGCCCGGTGGAACTCCGGCACTGTCGCGCAACGGTAACAGTCCGCATGCCTGCTTAGCGAGCGATCACTCACGGACAGCCCCTGGTTATTCATCGCGCCCCACGCGCTCCTGGGACGCACGATCTGAATGGCCCGCTATACACACGTCTTCCGATGGCCCGATGCCACGGCAGATGCGTCAGTGGCTCATTCGCTCGCGTGTTAGTCTCCTGCGCATGTCGGCGCATGGACATCAATCGCCTGACTGATACGCACGCTATGGCCATCGCTTCTGCACCGCCCGTTCCATACGTCGCTTCCTAATGATGCGGCATCCCCCCGCGCGCCATCCGGGCGGCTGCCTGCGTCAGGCTGCCCCAGATCCGCATCATCTTCTTGTGTCCTCTACTGCACGCTTTACCGCTACGCTCTATGATTACGACCTCAACCCTTGGTTTTCCACGCATTGGTGCCCACCGCGAGCTGAAGAAGGCCGTCGAGGCGTACTGGGCAGGCGATGCCTCTCGGGCTGATCTGCACGAGACGGCGCGCACGTTACGTTTACGCCATTGGACGCAACAGCAGCAGGCCGGGATTGACTACGTCCCGTCCAACGACTTTTCGTTCTACGATCAGGTGCTCGACACCATTGCGATGGTTGGTGCGGTGCCGCCGCGTTTTGGATGGGAGGGCGACATGGTAGACCTCGACACCTACTTCGCCATGGCTCGGGGCCTGCAGGAGCGGGAGATCGACGCTGAGGGCATCGACGGCACGGGGGTGCCGGCGATGGAGATGACCAAGTGGTACGATACAAACTATCACTACATCGTGCCCGAGTTTGAGGCAGGGCAGACGTTTGCACTGTCCACGACCAAGGCGGTGGATGCGTACACCGAGGCCCGCGAGGCCGGCATCGGCACGCGTCCGGTACTGCTGGGGCCCGTGTCGTTTCTGCTGCTGGGCAAGATGCACCAGCCCGAGGCTGAGGTGCTCGACCTGCTGGACGCGCTACTGCCGGTTTACGCTGAGGTGCTGCAGCAACTGGCAGATGCGGGGGCCACGGCCGTTCAGTTGGATGAGCCGCATCTGGTGATGGACCTGTCGGATGGAGAACGCGCAGCCTTCCGCACGGCGTATGAGGTGCTTTCGGATGCCGCTGAGATCGACCTGGCGCTGACGACGTACTTCGGGCCGCTGGGCGAAAACATGGCAACGGCGTTCGACCTGCCCGTGCAGTCGGTGCATCTGGATCTGGTGCGGGCGCCGGAGCAGCTCGCGGATGCGCTGGCTCACGTTCCGGAGACCATGCAGCTCTCCCTCGGGTTGATCGACGGCCGCAACGTATGGCGGGCGGACCTGGATGCGCTACACGACACGGTACAGCAGGCAGTGGATGCGCTGGGCGTGGATCGCGTGCAAGTGGGTCCGTCGTGTGCGCTTCTGCACGTGCCCGTCGACCTTCAGACCGAATCAACCCTCGACGATGAGATGCGTCCGTGGCTGGCCTTCGCGGTACAGAAGCTGGAAGAGGTGGCTGCGTTGGCGGCCATGGGGAATGGCGAGACGCCCGCGGTGCAGGAGCTGGTGGACGCCAGCCGGGCCACGCGGGCCAGCCGGGCCTCCTCTGACCGCATCCACAATCCGACAGTGCAGCAGCGCCTGGCTGGCATCACGCCCGCGATGAAGCGCCGGGACCATCCGCACGCAAAGCGCCGGGTGCTGCAGCAAGAGCATCTGGACCTGCCGCTGCTGCCGACCACCACCATCGGCTCGTTTCCGCAGACCAGCGAGGTCCGGAAGAAGCGCGCCGCCCACAACCGCGGCGATCTATCGACAGCGGCGTACGAGGCGTTCCTGGAGAACACCATCGCCGACACGCTGGCGGTGCAAGAAGAGATCGGGCTGGACGTGTTGGTGCATGGCGAGCCAGAGCGGAGCGACATGGTCGAGTACTTCGGCCAGCAGATGACCGGCATCCTCTTCACCGAGCACGGCTGGGTGCAAAGCTATGGCACCCGCTGCGTGCGGCCGCCCGTGATCTACGGCGACGTAGCGCGTCCTGAGCCCATGACCGTGCGGTGGCTGGCGTATGCGCAGTCGTGCACCGAGCAGCCGGTGAAGGGCATGCTAACAGGCCCCGTGACGATTCTGCAGTGGTCCTTCGTGCGCGACGATCAGCCGCGGGCCGCCACCTGCCGGCAGATCGCGCTCGCCATCCGCGATGAGGTAGCCGACCTCGAAGCCGCGGGGATCCGAGCCATTCAGATTGATGAGCCGGCCTTCCGCGAAGGACTACCGCTACGGGAGGCTGACGCAGGCGCGTACCTCGACTGGGCCGTGGAGTGTTTCCGGCTGGCCTCAGCAGGCGCCGCCGATGCCACGCAGATCCACACGCACATGTGCTACTCGGCCTTCAACGAGACCATCGAATCCATTGCCGCAATGGATGCCGACGTGATCTCCATCGAAGCCTCGCGCTCTGATATGGAGCTGCTGGACGCGTTTGATGCGTTCGACTACCCAAATGAAATCGGGCCGGGCGTCTACGATATCCACTCGCCGCGCGTACCCTCCGTAGAGGAGATCGAGACGCTCCTCCGGAAGGCGCTCGACGTGCTGGATGCCGAGCAGCTCTGGGTCAACCCTGACTGTGGCCTCAAGACCCGCCGCTGGGTGGAGGTGAAGCCTGCGCTGACCAACATGGTGCAGGCGGCCCGCAATCTGCGCGAGCCCATTGCAGCGTAAGTTGCCGTGCGTGTTACGGCAAGGGAAGCGCCACGCGTCCCCAGCCTCTGCTCACGTCTTCTGCCCGTTTGTCATCTGGCTGCGGACGTCGCCCACCGCTACACGCGTCACCGCATCAGTCATCCAGCAATCTGTGTAGGGCGCTTCGGTCTGCTTTGACAGGCGAAACAGATAGCCCACCCGATCCCCCTCCGCTGTGGTGAGCAGTACCCCCATCTGCGCAACACGGCCATCCACCTGCACGGTGCTATACGTGGCGCCTACATGGTCAATCATCGGGGCGTAGGCTGCTGTGTCGAACAACGTCCGGAAGCGCTCCAGTGGGCCGGTGGCGCGCTTATTCGCGGGGGAGGCGAAGTTAAATGCAGCCTCGATCCCGGCATCTGCGTACGGCTCGTCATTGGCCGCGAGAGCTTCCACTTGCACCTGCACGACCTCACGGGGTGACCACTCAGGAGACGGCGCCGGCAGTGAATCAGAAGGCAAAGACATGGCAGCAGGGATAGTCGAGGTAGATGGAGGCGGTTCCAGGGCGCCCAGGTATAGCACAAGGATCACTGCAGCGGGGAAGACGCGGAGGCAACGCATGGGTCGCAACGGGGACGGAGGACTGTGGCCTGAGCACTTCTATATCGCTTAACCTGCGTACCCCAGGTTCGTTTGGGTAGACCGGCGATTTAGCCAATACGTGACAGTGGCCGGCTGTTGGGTAGCGGATGCCTATCGGAAGCCTCTTGGGCACGTCCAGGCGTGCATGGGCCCCATGGACGCCCCTGCGGCTGATGCGTACCATCCTGCTCCGTTTGCTCGTTTTCGCCTTCAGGCAACAGATGGGACCTCCGGAATCCATGCCTGAGCAACGGTTCGCCATGCAACGCCGCCCGCGTCGCAGCGTAGATACGGGCGCAACAGCGGATTACCGCTCCATCTTCCGCTTTTCTCCGTCCTTGCTGCCGCATGCCCGCTTCGGCTGACACATCCGCTGAGTCTGAGCTTGATGCCTCTTCGCCCGAGGAGAGCCCGTTCTCCGGGTTCACGCGTCGGACGTGGATTGTGGTCGCTACCGTCGTATCGGTCGTGCTCCTGCTGATCCTGCTCTGGCAGCTCATGCAGGTGCTGCTTGTGGTGTTTGCCGGCCTGCTGTTTGCGATCTTCCTGCGTGGGGTCGCCCGTCCGCTCCGGTCGCGGTTTCAGCTTGGCGATGGGATATCGGTAACGCTCGTGCTGGTGGGCATCTTTGCGCTACTCGGCGGCTTGGGGGCACTCATTGCCCCCAGCGTCGGACCGCAAATTGAGGAGATGGCTGCGCGCCTGCCCGGGGCTACCGAACGGGCTATCGAGTCGATTCGCGCACAACCGTGGGGGCCGTGGATCATTGAGCAGACGCCCGACCCTGAGCAACTGGTAGACCGGGCCGGCGACCTCGCGGCCAACTTTTTCGGTGCCTTCGCTACCACCATCGGCGCGCTGGTCAACACCCTCTTCGCTCTTGTACTCGGCGTCTACCTGGCCATCAATCCAGGGCTGTACCGGCAGGGCATTGTGCTGCTGGTGCCGAAGGGCCGCCGCGAGCGCGCGGAGGAAATCGTGCAGGCCGTCACCTCCAACCTGTGGCAGTGGCTGCTGGGGCAGTTTATCATGATGGTGATGGTAGGCGTGCTCACGGGTATCGGGCTGGCCATTGCCGGCGTGCCGCTGGCCGGCGGCCTTGCCCTCATCGCCGGCCTGTTTGAGTTTGTGCCCATTGTGGGCCCTTTAGCCGCAGCCGTCCCCGGTATTCTCATCGCGTTTACCCTGGGGCCGCTGATGGCGCTGTACGCGCTCATCGTGTACGTGGTGGTGCAGCAGCTGGAGAGCAACGTGATGGTGCCCGTCATCATGAAAAAAATGGTGTCGCTGCCACCGGCGCTTACGCTGTCGGCCACCGTCATCTTTGGTGTGCTGTTCGGGCTACCCGGCGTTATTTTGGCGACCCCGCTGGCGCTGGTCGGGGTCATCCTCGTCCGCATGATCTATGTGAATGACGTGCTGGGCGACAACGTCCCGCCTGTGCCGGCCAAGAAACCCCGCAAGATGGCCGAGCTGCTTCCCGAGTCGGCCCGCGAGCACATCGCCGACCGGATGCGCGGGCGGGACCGGTCCTCGGCAGCATCGGAAACTGCGATCGAGGACGCCCCAAGCGACGCGCCGGCTGAAGGCGACGGGGCGCCAGCCGATGCGACGTCGGATGCTACCCCCGACGCTACGGACGCTTCTCGTTCTTCCCACCCATAGCTCCTTCTTTCCATGCTTCTACGTATTCGGATGCTTGGCCTCGCCGTGCTCCCTCTGCTACTGCTCGCGGCCTGCGAGACGGAGGAGGCCTCGGTGGAGACGCCGGCGGAGGCCACCACGGCTCCGTTGCTACCCGTGGTGCAGAACGGACAGTGGGGCTACATTGACCGGCAGGGGCGGGTGCAAGTGGAGCCTCAGTTCGATGGCGCCTGGAGCTTCTCAGAAAACCTTGCCCTGGTCCGGGTAGACGACCAGTATGGCTACATCAACACGGCCGGGGAGATGGTCATCGCGCCTCAATTCGACGATGCCTGGCACTTTTCAGGTGGACTTGCGCCGGTGCAGCGGGATGAGCAGTGGCTGTACATTGACCCGCGTGGTGAAACGGTTGTGGAAACGACCTTCCGGCTGAGCCCAGGCGTGCTGGAGGCGCAGCAGGAGCAGCGCCCACAGCCGTTTGAGCTGGTGCGTACCGACGGGCAGTACGGCTATACAGATGAGGCGGGGGAGGTGGTCATCGATCCCCAGTTCGACCGCGCCTGGCACTTCCACGACGACCGCGCCCGGGTCCGCCTCGATGGCCAGTGGGGCTACATCGACACCAGTGGCGACTGGGTGGTCGAGCCTCAGTTTGACCGCGCCTGGGACTTCCGGGGCGGTATCGCCCTCGTGCAGATCGACGACCGCTACGGCTACATCGACCGTGATGGCGCGTACGTCTGGGAGCCGACCCGATAACCCCCTCTACTCGTTTTGCCATGCGCTACAAACTGCTGTTCGCTGCTGCCTTTGCTTGCTTTGTGCTGGGCACCGTTGCCTTACTGCAGGCCACGCTGCTGCGCGCGGCTACGATGGGGGCCATGACGGGCTACTTCATGACGCTGGCGATGCAGCGCCGGCGTGAGGCTGCAGATCAGCCGGTGCCGGCTGTGCTGCAACGCTGGGTGTGGGTCTTCGCAGGGCTCTCGGTGGTGCTCGTGGCGGCTACGCTGGCGCTTCGGGTCTGATCAACACATCTAAAGCCTTAGCCATGCAACCAATCCTGTGGCGTATTGCCGGTGGCGTCTGCCTCGTGCTGGGCCTGGGGCTGCTCGTCGTAGTCCTCCGTGAGGTGCTGCACGGGCGGTGGCTGTCTGCGGCGAGGGGTGTGGCGCTCTCCGGGTGGTTCATCGTGGGCGTCACGGTGTGCAGATACAAAGTGGCGAACGCGCCCACTCCCGCACCGCTGAAACAGGGGCACTGGGGACTCACTGTGCTTTTTATCATGCTCACACTTGTAACGATAGCTTTCGGGGCCTGACGTAGCCGCACTGCAGGTGCAACGCTTTCCTAAACGGACCCGTTACCGTCTGCATGCTGGCCTGTGATGCCGGCGCCCACCACACCGTACCTGCTTGTTGCGTCTATTTATGATTATCCCCACTCCCTATGGCCACCCGTCCACATATCCTCTGGGTCGATGACGAGATCGACCTCCTAAAGCCGCATATCCTCCTGCTCGAAACCAAAGGCTACGACGTCGACAGCGTATCGAACGGCTCTGATGCCGTGGAGAAGGTAAAAGAGCGCGCCTACGACATCATCCTGTTGGATGAGCAGATGCCGGGCATGGGCGGGTTGGACACGCTCGCTGCCATCAAAGACGTCTCGCCCGAGGTGCCTGTGGTGATGGTCACGAAAAGCGAGGAGGAGGACCTGATGGAAGAGGCCCTCGGAGGGCAGATCTCTGACTACCTCACCAAGCCGGTCAATCCCAGTCAGATCCTGCTGACGTGCAAGCGCCTCCTGGAGCGCAGCCGCCTGCAGTCGGAAAAGACCTCCCAGCGCTACATGCAGCGCTTTGCGCAGATCTCGCAAGAGCTCAACCGCCGGCTCTCGCACACGGAGTGGATCGACGTCTACACCGAGCTGATGCGCTACGACATGGAGCTGGAGGGCGACGAGGGCGCGCGGCAGATCCTGACCGACCAGTTCGCAGAGGCCAACCGCACCTTCGGGGCGTACATCGAACGGGAGTACCCGTACTGGATTGAAGCGGCGGATAACGGGGACGCTGAGGATCGGCCTGTGCTTTCGCACGAAGTCATCCCGACGTACGTGGCCCCGCAGATGAAGAAAGACCATCCGGTGATCTTCTTCCTGATCGACTGCATGCGGTACGATCAGTGGCTGGCCTTTGAGGAGATCCTCTTCCCGTATTTCGGGATGGAGAAGAGCTTTCACTACGGGATTCTCCCCACGGCCACCCCCTACGCGCGTAACGCGATCTTCAGTGGGATGCTTCCCCGGGACATCGCCGCGCAGCATCCGCGCATCTGGGAAGAAGGCGAAGACGACGAGCACAGCCGAAACCGCCACGAAGCGGAGTTTCTGGAGCAGCTCATGAGGCGCGAGTTTCGGGGCGAGGTGCGTACCCGCTACAGCAAGCTGATCGGCAAAGAGCAAGGGCAGGAATTTGCCGGCAACGTGGGGGCGCTACTGCAGCACGACCTGAACGCCGTTGTCATCAACTTTGTCGACATCCTTGCGCACAGCCGCTCGGAGTCGGACGTGCTGAAAGAGCTGGCGCCGGACGAGCGGGCCTACCGCGCCCTCACCCGCACCTGGTTTGAGCACTCGTGGCTGTTGGAAGCCTTCAAGGAGCTCGCGGAGAAGGACTGCACAATCGTCCTGACCACCGACCACGGCATTATCCGCAGTTTGCACCCCACCAAGGTGATCGGCGACCGGCACACGTCCACCGCCCTCCGCTACAAGTACGGCCGCAACCTGAAAGCTGACGACCGCCACGCCATCTTCGTGGAAGATCCAGAGCCGTTCGGCCTGCCGAAGACATCGATGATGACGAATTACATCATCGCCAAGGAGGACTACTACTTCGTCTACCCGACGAACTACCACAAGTATGTGGATCTCTACAACGACACGCTTCAGCACGGGGGCGTGTCGATGGAGGAGATGATTCTGCCCGTTGTCACGATGACGCCCAAAGGCTAACGTTTTACCCTTGCGGCCTGCTCATGAGTCCTCCTTCGCTCCCGATGCTACCGGCTACAACCACCTCTGAGGCGGAGACGCGCGCACTCGGGGAGCGGCTGGCCGCATCGTTGGCGCCGGGCGCGGTGGTGGCGCTGCATGGCGACCTCGGGGCGGGCAAGACGCAGCTTGCGAAGGGCGTTGCTGCCGGGCTGGGCGTAGATCCAGCCACGGTGAGTAGCCCCACGTTTACGCTGATCCACGAATATGCAGGGGCGCTGCCCGTCTATCATATGGACGGCTACCGCACGAAGCGGCCGGAGGAATTCCTGGCGCTGGGCGTAGAGGAGTACCTGTATGGCGACGGCGTCTGCCTCATCGAGTGGCCGCAGCGCCTGGGCAATCTGCTACCCCCCGATACGGTTCACCTGGAACTGACGCACGCAGGCGGCGACACGCGGCACATCCGGCTGCGCGGCGCTAACGGAGGACCGTAGCGCGGATACTGTTGGGCGTGGGCCGCGCTCCCGGTCATCCTGTGGTGCAGGGTCGTTCAAACGAGAGGGATCCTTCGCCTGAACTACGCACTTGACCACCATGCTGGGAGAAACCGGCCGGCCTGATGGTTGCTACACTACGCCGGCCAGGAAGCGGAAGCGCCGGGCGTCGATGTGGTGGCGGTCCGGCTGTACCGGATCCAGGTTGTACGCCCACTGAGGGTGCGCGCGCCCGACCATGGACCGCTCGCTGTAGAAGTGACGTGTCTCTTTGGAAAAGGGACGTAGGTCGTCCGGGGCATGCCGCACGTGAAAGGCGATGCTGAGGGTGCGCCGCCAGCCATCCGCCTGTCCGTAGGGCGACAGGTTCAGATAGTAGGCGCGGCGCGGGTGATTCGGGTTGAAGCCACTAAACTGATAAGGGTCCAGCACCACGCCGCGGTAGGTGCTGCGTCCGCGATAGTTGGTTTCGACGCGGTTTCGAATCGTCCAGGCTACCAACTCCTGCTCGGCCGGCTGCTTCGATTCAGAATAGATGGCCCGGGCCAGCCACAACGTCTCCTCGTCAATATGCTCTGGACGGATGTAGGAGATCGCCTCCGGGTTGGCCAGCGCATCTTGCATCAGCACGCGCATGATAGCGGAAGAGTCGGCCTTCGAAAGGGCGTCTGGCTCGTACGCCATGCGCTCTTGCAGCGCACGTTCAGCTGCACGCTCAGCCTCTGTTGGGGTGTTGGACTGATACAGAAATAAGCCGGCGGAGAGCACGAGGGCCGCCAAAGGCCCAACGCCTGCCATGCGTAGTTTCGTGCTCGTTGTAGCGTTGATCTTCATGCAACATACCATCTGTTCGACAACCTGTGAGCGGCTCAGAGGCTCTGCCATAACCGTACAAGCAGGCGCGTGCGCCGTGGACAAAACGTTTCATACCTGCACGTCTTGTCCGTTTGTTATTTAGTCCGCACTACTGCACATTGTGATGGAAGTTGTAGAAACACTGCAACTTGCTAATTTACACACCATTTCTTCGTGTCCTATTTGCCTGCAGTTCATCGTACCTTAGAAAGACGCTCCCAATTCCATCCGCGTAACATATAAGCAGGTTCCTAACTACCCGATGCACCTTTTAATTGACGAAAACATTCCGTGTGCGGCGGATGCCTTTGGGCCATTGGGAACGGTACGTACCATGCCTGGGCGAGATATTACGTCGGCAGCTGTGCGTGAGGCCGATGTGTTGCTGGTGCGAAGTGTGACGCCCGTGGGGCCAGCGTTGCTGGCTGGTAGCCGGGTGCAGTTCGTAGGGTCAGCAACAATTGGTACGGACCACATCGATCAAGCATATCTGCGGCAGCGCGGCATTGCGTTTGCCCATGCGCCGGGCTCGAACGCGCGGTCGGTGGTGGAATACGTGTTGGCAGCGGTGGTGTACCTCACTACCATAAGCGAGATGCCACTGCGGGGCCGGACAGTGGGCATCGTCGGATGTGGCAACATCGGGCAGCGGCTGGCCGACCGCCTCCCGGCGCTGGGCGTCCGCGTCCTCCGCAACGACCCGCCGCGCGCTGCCGCTGAGGGCGTGGGGGACTTCGTGGGGCTGGAGGAGGTGCTGCGGACCGCCGACATCGTGACGCTGCACGTGCCCCTCACCACCACAGGCGCGCATCCCACGCACCACCTGTTCAATACCGATACCCTCGCCGCCCTCCAACCTGGCGCATGGCTAATCAACAGCGCGCGCGGGGCGGTGGTGGACAATGCTGTCCTGGAGGCTGCCCTGCCTGGCGGCCCGCCCGCCCGCGCGGTGTTGGACGTGTGGGAGGGAGAACCGACGCCGCGCCTGCCGCTGCTTGCGCAGGCCGCTCTCGCCACGCCCCACATCGCAGGCTACTCCTACGACGGGAAAGTGCGGGGCACGCAGATGCTCCACGATGCGCTCTGTGCCCACCTGGGCCGCTCGTCGGTGTGGTCGAAGGAAGCGGTGCTGGCAGTAGACCCAGAGGCATTCGCCCTCACCCCGCCTGATCCGTCGCTGCCCCAGGCTGCATACCTGCACGCGCTCGTCCGGCAGATGTACGACATCACTGCCGACGATGCCGCCCTGCGTGAAGTTACCTCACTACCGCCCGACGAGCGGGGACCCCACTTCGTCAACCTGCGCAAGATGTACCGCCGCCGGCGCAGCTTCGGGCGGTACACGATAGCCGCAGCGGCCGTCCTGCACGCCTACCGTACGGCTGTGGCCGACGGCCTGGGCGTGCAGCTGGTATAGCAGGCGCCGTGCGGTTACGTCCGGTAGCCATACGACCGCAGATAAGAGGAGCGGTCGCGCCAGTTTTCGCGCACCTTCACATGGAGTTTCAGAAAGACCGGGCGCCCCAGAAACTCCTCAATATCCTTGCGCGCCGCGGTGCCGACGCCTTTCAATGCGCGGCCGCCCTTCCCGATCAAGATGCCTTTCTGCGACTTTCTTGAGACCACGATATCAGCGTGGATCAGGTCTTTATCGTCGCTATCCGGCCGGGCTTCGTGGGAAATCACATTGACCTGCACCGAGTACGGAATCTCCTCCTGGTATTGCTGCAGGATCTTCTCGCGTACCATTTCCGCCACAAAGAAGCGCTCCGGATGCTCGCTGATCACATCCGGCGGGTAGAACGGTGGGCCCTCCGGCAGGCGTTTATCGATCTCCTGCATGAGCAGGTCCAGGTTGTCGCCTTCCAATGCCGAGATGGGAATAATCTCCTCGAACGCGCGGGTCTCCGCGTATGCGCTGACGAGAGGGATGGCCTGCTCCTGCTCAATCAAGTCCATCTTGTTGATGGCCAAGATAGCTTCCTTGTTTTTGATCTGCTCCAGGCTCAGCGTGTCTGGGACCCCCTGTGTGGCATCGGCCATGAAGATGGTCACGTCGGCATCGCGCACAGCGCCTCGCACCGCGTGCATCATCGACTCCTGCAGTTTGTAGCGGGGCTGGATGATGCCGGGGGTGTCCAGAAAGATGATCTGTCGCTCCTCGTCGGAGAGGATGCCGAGCACGCGGTGCCGGGTGGTTTGCGGCTTATGTGTGACGATCGACAGCTTTCGCCCCATGAGGGCGTTCAGGAGGGTGCTTTTGCCCACATTGGGTTTGCCGATGAGGGCGACATAGCCACTGCGGTAGCCATCGGGAATTTGCAGGGGAGTGGAGGTCATGAGCGAGCGGCAGGAGTAGGAAGGGCAGAAGGAGTCTTAACGATATGGCGCATGTCACGCACGGCTTGCTCCATCCCCACAAGGATAGCCCGGGCCACGATGGCGAAGCCTATGGAGACTTCAGCGACGTGTGGGACGGTGTCGCGAAACAGGGCGTAGTTTGTGTAATCGAGGCCGTGCCCGGCGTGGACCTTAAGGCCGGTATCATGAGCGATGCGGGCGCCTTCGGCCAGACGCTCGGCTTCGCGCTGGCGCGCGGCGTAGGTGGGCGCATTGGCATAGTCGCCCGTGTGCAGCTCGATAGTGTTCGCGCCCACTTCAGCAGCCGCTGTAATCTGTGCCGGATCGGGGTCTACAAAGAGCGCCACTTCTTCGATCTCCGCCTCCAGCAGCTGCGTTACAACGGGCCGGATGCGGTCGCGGTGCCCCACCACGTTCATGCCGCCTTCGGTCGTGATCTCTTCGCGGCGTTCGGGTACCAGCGTGGCCAGGGGAGGCTGCAGCTCGCAGCAAAGCGCCACAATTTCTGGGTCTACCGAAAGCTCAAAGTCGAGCTTCGACTGCACCGTCTCGTGTAGCAGCCGCACGTCGCGGTCGGTGATGTGGCGGCGGTCCTCCCGCAGGTGGAACACGATGCCATCGGCGCCGCCCAGTTCGCAGAGAGCGGCTGCCTGGATGGGGTCGGGCATGGTCTCGCGCCGGGCGTTGCGGAGGGTAGCGACGTGGTCGATGTTGATGAGCAGGTTGGTCACGACGGAAACAGGCAACAGGTGGTCGGGAAAGGGTAACAGCGAAGGATACGGAAAGTAAGAGCAACTCGTGCGGACGCGGGGTGTCTTAGCTAATACGTGGCGTGCATGTGCCTGGAGTACAGGCCGTAGCCACCTTCGTTGATCACAATTGATCCTGTGACCACGCAGAGCTTCTGAACTACTGCACCTTCGGGCCTTTGTTTTGCCCGTCCCGCGTAGGTCTCCCGGCGCTCGTGCGTGTTGCTGCACAGTTGCAATTCGCTGGGGCGCGCTGTACCTTCGTTGCGTTGAACGCCTGTACAGGGGCGCCCGGCCCAACCCTTTTCCCCACAACCTACCTGACGTGCACCTCCATGGCATCCAGTAGCGATTACAAGCAGCTCGCCATCCAGTCTGTCCTGTTAGTCATCATTGTGCTGCTTTCCGTGTGGCTCTACCAGTCCATTACGGCGCCTTACGAGGCCGTGGAGCGCGCGGAGCGGCTGACGGAGGAGACGCGCGAGCGCCTCGTTGATGTTCGTACGGTGCTCGATAACTACGCTCGGCGCCACGACGACCAGTTTCCCCCCACGCTCGATTCGCTCATGCGCTGGGTAGAAAATGACTCGCTTTTCCAGGCTCAGAAAGATAGCATCTTGCGCGAAGGCTACAACCTGGACTCGCTGATCTTCTCGCCCCGCTCGGGCGAGCCATTCATGTACGCGGTGAATGATACGGCCCGCGTGCCGACGTATCTGTTGGAAGACCCGGATACCCGCGATCATATCGGAACGCTGATGCAAGACGTTACGGAACGCGGGGCAACCAGCTGGGAATAAGTCTTGCGCGTGCGTCGTTTTTTGTCGTAGGGTGCGGGGCTGCTGCCAAGCGGTAGACGGCCCCGCCGCTCTCTCTTTTTCAGGTTTCTGAGGTTATGGCTTCTACTCATGCCGTCATTGAATTGGAGGCGCGGACGCTGCGGTACGTAGCTTACGCGGATGCCACCGAGGGGCCGGTACTGGAACGCCTCGGCAGCTTCGACTTCGCGTTTGACGTCGACGCGGTGCTCACGGGCGAGGACGACAGCGCTTCATCGGAGGTCATCACGGAGGCGGTAGAGGCTGCCTTTGGCGACCTCGCGTTGGGCACAGCACAGTTGGTGCTGCACCCCCCCGTGGCGCATACCTTCTTTGTCCCCGTGCCGGCGTCTGCGCGGGAGGACACGCGCACGCGGCACCTACGGCAAGAAGCAGGCCTGCTACTGGGGGCCTCCAGTGGCCACGGGCCGGTGCATGTGGAAGCCACGCGGGCGTACCGCACCGTGCAGCAAACGAAGGACCCCAGCCTCGACTGGCTGCACGCGGTGGCCCTCCGGCAGCACGTATACGAGCGGCTTATGCCCGTTCAAAACACGTTGGACGTGCCGATTCATGTGCGCGAGGCGGGCTCCGGGGTGGCGCACCTACTGCTGGCGGCGCGGCAGGCGTCGGGCCAGGCATCGGAGGCCCCGCCCGAGCCATGGGTGGCTGTGGGCTGGTATCCGACGCACCTCACCTGTGTGGTATCGCGGCCAGAGGGCGGCTACTTTGCACAGCATACGGAGGCGGTGCCTCGTGCCGACGCTGGATTCCTGGCTTCTACGCTCGTGCAGCGCCTTGGCCTTTCGCCAGAAGCGGTAGCACATACGTATCTGTTTGGTCAGGTAGAGGATAGCGCGTCCTTCGAAACACTGGAGGTTGCCTTTGGGATTGCGCCGCGCCTCCTGAATCCTTTACCCCTGCTGGCGCTACCCGAGGCGGACGCTGCGCCCGCCTTCAATCGCGCGCTTTATGCACCGGCGCTCGGGCGTGCCGCGCATGCAGCCGCGGAGGCGTCCGAGGAGGCGCAAGTGACGTCGGGGTAAGCAAAGCCACTTTGGCAGGCCGTTACGACACTGCCTCTACAACCGGTGTTGCAGTTGCGGAACGGTCGCCCGGCGCCAGGCCGCGAAGCGGTCTTCCTGAATGGCAGCCCGCGCTTCCCGCATCACCCAGCGATACAGCGCCAGGTTTTGTAGCGTGGCAAGCTGCAGCGCCAGGATCTCATTCGCTTTGAAGAGGTGCCGCAGGTACGCCTTGCTAAACCGCTGTGAGGCATAGCCGTCCAGCCCCGGGTCGATCGGCGAGAGGTCCTCCGTCCACTGCGCATTGAGAATATTCATACGGCCCTGCGTAGTGAAGAGGGTGCCGTTGCGCGCGTTGCGGGTGGGCATCACGCAGTCAAACATATCGACGCCCCGCGCGATATTTTCGATGAGGTTGGCCGGCGTACCCACGCCCATCAGGTAGCGGGGCTTATCGGCCGGCAAGATCTCGTTGACGACCTCCACCATGGCGTACATCTGCGCGGCCGGTTCGCCCACCGAGAGGCCGCCGATGGCGTAACCAGGGAAGTCCAGGTCAACCAGCCGCCGGGCTGATTCGCGCCGGATCTCCGGGTACACCACGCCCTGTACAATACCGAAGAGCGCCTGCTCATAGCCGTACAGCGGGGCGGTAGCCTCGAACCGCTCCTTCGCCCGCGCCGCCCAGCGCAGCGTCAGCTCATGCGACTGGCGCGCGTACTCCTCAGACGCATCCCCCGGCGGGCACTCGTCCAGTACCATCATAATGTCCGAGCCGATCGCCCGCTGAATATCCACCACCGACTCCGGCGTAAAGCTATGCGAGGAGCCGTCGATGTGGCTCTGGAAGGTGACGCCCTCCTCGCTCAGGTCGCGGAGGTCGGACAGCGAGAACACCTGGTAGCCGCCCGAGTCGGTCAGAATGGGCCGGGGCCACTGCATAAACTGGTGGAGGCCGCCGGCTGCCTGCAGCAGGTCAGTGCCGGGGCGCAGGTAGAGGTGGTACGTGTTGCCCAGGATGATGGGCGCATCGATGTCGTCGATGAGTTCGCGGGGCTGGACCGCCTTTACGCTGCCGACCGTGCCTACGGGCATAAACACGGGCGTGTCGATGGGGCCATGGGCGGTGTGCACCTGGCCGGCCCGGGCGTCGGAGGTGGCGTCGGTATGCTGAAGGGTAAAGGTCATGCAGACAGAAGGAAGAACAAGGGTACGTCGCCACGTAGCGCTGGCCTCGGGCAGAGGCGGATCGCCCACTGGCGGGTCCGCAACCAACCTCCTCAGCCGCTCAGGCGGTGCCGTTGGAGAGGTCCAACTGCAGCTCTTTGCGGTAGGCTTTGTAGTAGGTCACGAGCAGCGCCGTGGTGGGCACGGCAATGAGCAAGCCGAAGATACCCAGAAAGAACCCAAACACAAAGAGGGACAGCAAGATGAGCACCGGATGGAGCCCCACCTGATGGCCCAGGATGTTCGGCGTGAGGATGCTTTGCTCCAGCAGGTTTTGCCCGAGGAGCACGACCACCACCACGATGGTTTGGGCCAGCCAGGGATCACCAAAAATGAGAGTGAGGAAGATCCCCACGATAAAGGTGAGGATGGCGCCCAGGGTGGGAATCAGGTTGAGGAGCCCGGCCAGTACGCCGATGAGCAGGGCAAACGGGATGTTGAAGAGCGTCAGCAGGATCGACACGTTTGCAAAGGCGATGGCCCCGATCAGGAGCTGTCCGCGCAGGTAGCGTCCGGCAATGCTGCCCGTTTGCACAAGGTAGTCGCGCCGGCCCCCAAACGTAGGGAAGAGGCCTACCACCGACCGTTTGATGATCGGGTAATCCTTCAGAATGTAAAACAGCAGGACGGGGGTGACGGCCACCGTCGTAACAACGCCCAGGATAGAGCCGAGCTGCCGCAGGAAGCCCTGCGCGGCAGCAGGGATGCGGTTGGTGAGCCAGGCCGCCTGCGCCTGGATAATCGACGTAAGCTCCTGTATGAGGTCCTCCCGGTTGACCATGTTGGCCTCTTCAAGACGGTCGATCAGGGGCGAGGTCTCTATCCACAGGCGGAGGTCGCCGACGCTGCGCACAATGCGACGGCCGAGCGTTTCCAGCTCGCCCACGATGGTGGGTACCAAGAGTAAGATAACGAGAGAGACCGCCCCGACGACGAGGGCCGTCACTCCCAGCGAAGAGGCCCAGCGGGGAATGCGGTAGTGGCTTTTGAGGTACCCCACCGCCGGGTCAAACAGGTACGCCAGGAGGTACGTCACCACAAACGGCAACAGCACAATGCTGAGTTTGTCCAGAAACCAGACGCCCAAGAGTAGCCCCCCGGCGGTGAGGATGGCGCGCACAGCAGCGTACGACCGAAGCGGCCACAGCATGCACAGGCCGGCCGCTGCCAGGAGGGGGGGCGTCAGCACCTCGCGCATCTCGTACATCAGCACGAGAAAAACTACCACGCCGGCCGCAATCAGGGCCGTTTCGAACGCCGTCAGTCGCTGAAAAAAGCCGGCCTCCTGCGCTTCCCTTGCCTCAGCGGATCGGGCAGGGGCGTCCGCAGCGGGATCGGGCGCGCCCGCGTCAGGCGGGCGATGGGGCGGGGACGTCTTTTCTTGTGAAGCGCGAGCCACGGGCGAAGGCAATACGTGAACAGAGAAGGGGGATGGGGCCGCACCACGGAGCACAACCGCAGCGCCACCTACCCCTATGCGTCAATACGAATACTCCCAAATGAAGTTGACCCGGAGGCCCGTTTCCTCCCGGGCCAGCCGCGCCAGCAGCCAGTCGAACAGGGCGTACTCCAGCTGAACGGAGGGCTCGTACGACTGTGTTTGGGCGGCGCCGCTGGTGCGGGTGGTACTGCCCAGGCCGATCGGTTGCGTCACAGCGACGAAGAAGCGCCGGGTCACAAACTTGCCTGCGGTGATGACCGTGCCCTGGCCGCGCGTCTGGTCAATCTCGATCACATCCAGCCCAAACTCGGCCCCGGCAAAGTTCTCGATCAGGTTGGCGACCTGCCCGATGGCAAACCCGACGCCCTCGCCCACCAGGCCGTTCTCGCCGGGCCCCCCGCCGCCGCCCAGGAGAAACGATTCGCTGGCCGGCTGCCCCGTCACGATGTACGAGATGATATCGGTCGTTTCCATCTGGGGGTCCGAGCCCAGCGTGAGCTCCAGGCGCTCCAACTGCCCTTCCACGCGCAGGGTGATGGTCGCTTCCGGCTCCTGGCCCCGGCGCGAGCGGACGCGATACACTGCCTCCACGTCGAGGGTGGGGTCGGTGGCCAGGCCGCTGAAGGTGAGGGTGCCCCGTTCGATGTTGAACCGCCGCCCAAACTGGTCGATGTAGCTGCGCTGCTCCACCACGTCGATGGTGCCAAAGGCCAGCGGCTCGCCAAAGGGCTCCTTCTCAAAGTCGAGGCTCCCCGTAAACTGGATATTCATCTCCGGATTGCGGCGCGACCGTATCCACACGTTGCGGTCGAAGGTCACATCGAGCGCAATGTCGGCGGCTTCGTAGAAGTCGAACGTGTCGACGTCGCGCTCGTCAATGCGAAGGCCAAAGCGCTGGTTGATGATCTGGATATCGCGCTCGCTTAGCTCGACGACCTCCAGGTCGGCCGCTGCCGCCTGGTCCGCAAAGATTTCGGCGCTCAGCACGCGCACCGAGCCCCGCACAACGGGCTCCTGCGTGGTACCGCGGAGCTCGATATCCGCGTTGGTGGTCGCGCGGTACTCGCGGGTGTCGATGGCGCGCAGCTCGCGGGCCTGCAGGTCCAGGTCGAAGGTACCGAGGGTGAGCTCCGCCAGGTCGATGGTGCCGGTGCCGGTGAGGCGGCCGCTGCGGCCGGTGCGGGCTTCGAGGGTTTCGACGGTTGCTTCGGTGCCTTCAAACGACAGATGGGATCGGATGCCGGTGTACGTGACCCCGAGGGCCGGGAGGCGCATGCGCCCATCGGCCAGTTCAACCGCGCCCTCAAAGACGGGCGCTTCGCGCGTTCCTTCAATAGCGACGTTGGCCGTAAACGCACCTTCCAGGTTCTCTACGGTCTCCGGGTCCAGGAACGGTTGCAGCCAGTCGATAGAAAAAGTATCGGCTTGAAGGGCGAGCTCAAGCGGGGCATCTTCGGGTGTGAAGGGGCTGGTGGCGTCCAGTCGGAGGTCCAGCGGCACGGAGCCCTCAAGGGTCAGGGTGCTGCCATCGTCGTGCGCCAGGCGGCTGTCGAGTGCCAGCACGAGGTCGTCATAGGCGAGGTCCACCTGCAGATCGCCCACGGGGTCACCCGCGGATTCGACTGCGGCCGCCAGGCGGCCGTCCAGGCGCGGCGCGTCAGCGGGGCCGGTCAGGTCGATGGCGCCATTGAGGGTGCCTCCGAGACCGGGGTAGCCCACCAGGTCAGCAAACGCGTCGATGCGGACGTCCTCAAGCGTGAGGACGAGGTTCTGGGTGCCCGTGAAGTCAATGACGCCATCGAGCGCCACCTGCTGATCGTCACTGAAGAGAAGGAAGTTGCGCACGCGGTACTGCTCCCCGATGCGCACGGTGGCCGGCAGGAGGAGCTCCCAGCGGTCGCGGTCCAGGCGAAGATCAAGCTGCTCCAGGCGAAGCTCCAGGTCGTCGTCGCCAACGGTCAGGGCGCCCCCGAGGGAGGCATCGCGGCGGCGGTCGAGGTCAATCTCCACGGCGTACTGCACGCGGTCCTCGGTGTAGGCGAAGGTAGCATCGGTGCCATTGATGGTGAGGGCAGCGCGCGAGGTGGGGCCGATGGTCAGGCGGCCATTCCCATCGCGGATGCCGTCCAGCCCGTCGAGCGCGCCCTCAAAGGCAAACGACGCCGAGGCCACCCGAGTGATGTCGTACAGCAGCGTCTCGATCTCCGCATCAGCTTGCACCTGAACGTCGCCGGGCGGACCGAACACCCGTACATTCAGCGTACCGCGGTCCAGTGCCAGCGGTACGTCCAGCAGGGCCCCAACGGGTTGAAGCGTGCGCGTTTCGCCGGTCAGGCTGAAATTGGAGGTATGGCGGCGCTCCTCATCCACCAGGGCAATGCTGCCGCCCCCGTCCATCGTGGCTACATTGGAGCGCACGTGCAGGCTATCGACCGTCAGCAGGCCGTCCGCCATACGAAAGCCCGTCTGCAGCGTATCCATCCTGACGGCCCCGTAGCGTGCATTACTGATGTCGGCCGTCCCGTTCAGGTTAAGGGTGGCCAGGTCAAGGCCCTCGCCCTCCACCTCAACGCGGGCTGAGAGCTGGGCGGGGAGGTCCTCCAGGTCCAGCAGCCCAGCCACATCGAGCGTATCGAGTGCGGCCCTAAGCTGGTAGGACGGCACGTCGTCCAGGAACCGGCCACGTCCGGAAAGGGACAGGTTGCCTTCCGCAAAGGTAAAGAGGCCCGAGAGCTGCGCTTCGCCACCGGCAACTGCGAGCGCCCCCTGGCCGGACTGGAGCGTGGCCTGGTTGAGCATTGAGGGCTGCATGACAAGATCGCTGTCCAGCGTCAGCGTGGCGGGGTCCGTGCCGGTGCCCTCGAGCGTAAAGGTGCCGTTGAGTTGGGTGGCCAGCGCCTCCAATCCAAGGAACGCGCCAACGTCGATGCGCTCAAAGGTACCTTCGGTGATGGAGTAGGTCGGCTCGGTGCGGAAGGGCTCCGCCGTGCCGGCAAGCTCCAGCCCGCCGCCGGGTAGCTCCAGCGACAGGTTGGTGGTGAGGCTGCCCCGGACGAGCGCGAGGGTGGCATCTGCGGAGGTAACCTCTTGCTCGTTTACGCGGGAGGCGTCAAGCGTGACGGTAGAGCGCAGCTGAAGCGTCTCGGGGGTGAAGCCCGTCAGGGTCAGGGCAAAGCCGCCGTTCAGGTCACTGGATTGGTCAGGGAGCTGCGCCAGCGGGCCGATGTCGACAGCAGAAAACCGTCCGTCCGAGAGGGTGAGGCGGGGCTCCTCGGCGAAGGGGGTGCCTTCAAGAGCCGTTTCAAAGCGACCGCCTTCGAGGGCGGCTTCAAGGGTGGCGGTGAGGCGGCCGTTAGCGAGGGCTGCCGCGACGTCGGCGGTTTCCAGCACGTTGGCGCCGTAGGTGGAACGGCCGAGCGAGAGGGTAAAAGACTCCAGCGTGAGCGTCTCGGGATCGGTCCCTTCGCCCGTCAGGGCCAATTGGCCGCTGAAGCTGCTGGCCGTTGTGTCGGCGGCGAGGGCGGCCAGGTTGAGGTTCTGAAAGGTAAGTTCTGGGACCTCGTACCGGATCGCGTCGCGCAGGTCTACCCGGCCGCGCCCCTGCAACTGCCCCGGCCCGAATCGGAGCCCGGTCTGCCACTCGGCCTGCCCCTCCGCCAGCGTCAGGTTGATGTCGCCCTCCCGCAGCCGGATGTTGTTGAGCGTGGACGGGGCTGCGTCGAAGCGAAGGGTGGCCTCGGCGGTTTGCAGGTCGACGCCCGAGCCGGTCAGCCGGGCAGTACCGCCCAGGAGCCCCGTCAGCGGCTCGCCATCCAGAAAGCGTTCCGGAGCCAGGTCGCCGATGGTAGCCGTGAGGTCGTACGTGGGCACCTCGTCGAGCGGGCGGGTGGTGCCTTCAAGGGCGAGGGTCAGGCCGCGCAGTCCGCTCTGCAGGTCGATGGCGGCCTCGCCGTCGTCAAAATCCGCGGTGAGGGTAGTGCGCGCCGGAGCGAAGGAGCCCACCTCCGAATCGAAGACATCGGCCGCGAGGGTGCCGCCGAGGCGGTTCAGCGCCGGCCCGCGGAGGTCGGCGGACCAGTCAGCGTTGACGCGGCCCGCGGCGGCGGGCGTGTCCCGGGCAACCGCCGCTGGGTTCAGGTTGCGAATCGCCCCTGTGAGGTCGTAGCGCAGGGGTTCATCGTCCACAGGGGTGAGCGTAGGCGAGGCATCGGCGGCCAGCGTAAACGTGGCCCCGTCATCCAGGGTACCTTCTACATCGGCGAGGAGACGTCCGCTGGCGCCGTCCAACCGCACGTCCAGGTCCAGCATACGCGCCAGATCCAGCGAGGGCGCGTAGGGGTGCAGGTCGGCAAACGCCAGCGGCGCCGTCGTTAGGCTGAAGTCGGTAGCGGTGAGGTTGTCGAAGGTGAGGGGTAGGATGCCCTCGGCCACCACGTAGCTTCGCCGGGAGAGCAGGCTGCCCACATCTACCGTAAACGACTCATGGGTGAGCGCCCCGCGCAGGGTGGCAGTGACGCCCCCGCCCAACCCCGGGGGGGCGGAGTAGGCGGTAAACTGCGGGATCTCTGCGGCCAGCGCATCGGCGCTGTACTGTACATCGCGGAGTAGCAGGCGGACGTCCGCGACCTCAAGGGTGGAGTCCTGCTCGGGATGAAAGAAGCGCGCCGTCGCCTGTCCGTCGGTTAGCTGAAAAGCCGCCAGCGCAACGGTGTAGGCAAAGGGCTCGTCGTCGGTGGCGTCCGGGTCCAGGGGTAGCGCCTCCACCAAGTCCCATGCCCCGTCTGCGTCCTGTGTCATGGTCACCACGGGCCGCGTGATGGACACCTCATGCAGCGCGATGTGCCCGCGCAGCAGCGGGGCAAGGCGATACCGCGCGTGCAGCGAATCGACCCGGGCCATCGTCTGTCCTTCCGCGTCCACGAGGGCGACGTCCGTTAGGGTCAGCGACCGCAGCAGCGATCCGCTCAGGCGGCCGACCTGCAGTTCGGCATCCTCAAACACCTGCGCTTGTGCCACCACCACGCGCTTCAGCCGCTCGGCGCCCCATTCCGTTTGGAGGATCCCCCACAGCCCCGTCAGCAGCAGCACCCCCACGAGCAGGCCCACGCCGAGGGCGCGTAGCAGCCGCTGCCACCAGGCGCGGCGCGGCGCCGGCGCGGGTGCGTCGTTGGGCTGATCTGTAGGGGCGGAAGGCATAAGCAGTAGAGGGTGCAGGAGCGCGCAAGCAGGGGCGAGCGAGGGGTCAGAACGTCTGCCCAATACTCAGGTGAACATTGAAGCGCCGGAGGTTGCGCCGTGGCGGCGGCCCGGGGTCGAACCCGGCCTCCTGCAGTTCTTCGTTATCTCGGTTTTCGAAGAGGAAGACATCGCGCGGGTCTTGCAGGTCCCGGTCGCTGGGATTCAGTTTGTAGCCAAGATCGAGCCGCACCAAAAATCCAACCGGCGTCTGGTACCGCACCCCCATCCCGGTTCCGTACTTGAAGGCTTGGGGATTTAGCGTGAGCACGCCGCTATCTACGATGCGGCCGTCGTCCC
This sequence comes from Rhodothermaceae bacterium Tc-Br11_B2g6_7, assembly GCA_001564055.1. GTDB lineage: Bacteria > Bacteroidota > Rhodothermia > Rhodothermales > Salinibacteraceae > Tc-Br11-B2g6-7. The sequence continues at coordinate 11,889 of LKNB01000004.1, read as the reverse complement.
GCAGGCGCACCGAAACCTGGCCGGCATCCAGAAAGCCGGCCAGGTGCCAGGCATCGCCCAGGCCGGGGAACGGCACCCGTAGTTCCGCACTAAGGGACAGCTTCGCGAGGGCGCCATTCAGGTCGAAGCGGTTGTTAAGGGTCTGCGGGATGAGGTCGCCGTCCTCGTCCTCTTCGAACACAATATCGCCCTCGCCATCCCGTGCAAACGATACACGATCGGTAGTCTTCGGCCCCACCAGCGCATTGCTCCAGCCGCGGACATCATTGGCGCCGCCCGCAAAGAGAAAGACCGGGCGGAAGCGATCACGAAAGCGGCTGACGCGCGCCGGGTCGTCGCCGCCCAGCGCGTCGCGGCTGACGCCCCGTGGCCAGATGCGGCCTGTGGAGAGGCGCAGGCCGACCTTCAGGCGTTCGCGCAGCGGGATGAAGCTGTTGATGTCACCGCTGAGTTTGTAATATTGTACGCCGCTGAGCCCGGCAGGCAGCAGCCCGGCCAGCGAGCCGGCGGCCTCTGCGGTGGGACGGATGATGAAGCCCTGCGTGGGGTTCAGGAAGTCGTCTGTACGGCCCAGGAGTCCGCTCAGGCTGAGGACGTTGCGCCCAAACACGTCCGATGCGCCCAGAAAACCTGGGAGGTCGCCATCAATCGGCTCGTCCCCCGGCATTCCGTTGTCTGGAGCGTCCACGGCGTCGTCAATGCGGGCGCTTCGCCGTTCGGCTGTAAACTGGGAGGTGTTGGCGAGGGTGTGGGTCAGGCGGAGGGGGCGGTTCGGCAGGACGTCATAGATGAGCGTGTTGGTAAGCCCAAACTCGGCCCGGTTGAGGTCCAGCGAGCTGAGCAGGGGGATCCCTTCAGGCAGGAGCGGATCACGGGGCAAGAGCGGATCGCGAAGGACGCGCCCGAACGGGTTGATGATGAGGGAGAACTGAGGCGAGAACACGTAGGGCAAGCGGAGCGAGGGCGAAAGCTCCGCCAGGAAGGGGGCATCGATATCGCCCAATACGCCAGAGGGTTGCGCCAGCAGGCCGGTTTGCACCTCGGCACTCAGCTCCAGGTTGCGGGCTGCACCACGAAAGTTGCGGTGCCGCCAGCTGCCCTGCAAGCCAATGCCCGGCTGGCGCGCATACCCGGTTTCGGCAGAGATGGAGCGCATGCGGCTCTCGCGCACCCGGTAGCGCACATTGACGAGCGTATCTGAGGGCTGCGGCGGGACGTCGGCCAGCACCGTCCGAAACGTGCCCAGTGCAAACAGAGCGCTTTGGCCGCGGCCGAGCAGTTGGTTCGAGAACACATCGCCCGGCGCGAACGGCAGTTGCCGGATGATGGCGCGGTCGCTGACGCGCTCGTTCCCCTCCACAATGACCTCCCCGAAGCGGGCGCGGGGACCCGGGTCGAGTGTAAAGGCAATGTCAGCCAGCGATCGGGTCGAGTCCACTTCGGCCTCGCCGAACACGTCTGCAAAGGCAAACCCCCGGTTTCGTAACCAGTTCAGCACCCGGTCCTGAATGGTGAGGCGTTCGCCCTCAGTGTAACGCTCGCCTGCCCGAAACGCGATTTCGTTACGAAGGCGGGCCCATCGCTCACGTTCCTCGCCCTCGAACAAGCTGGAGGCATAACCGCCCTGCGCTGCAAAAAAGTTCACATCCTGGATGATGATGGGCGGCCCTTCCGTAATCTCAAAAATCACATGAATCGTGTTACGGGTGGTATCCACGCGGGAGTTGGGATAGTCGACCTCCGGCCGGAGAAACCCGTTGCGCTGGTAAAAGCGCTCCAAGCGCCGTACATCGCGCTGCAGCTCAATGGGGTTGAGGCGCTGCCGCGAGGTGCTAAGCAGGGGTAGCGCCCCCTGTACCCGTTGGAAAAAGCTCGGGCCGCGGGTGGCAATCTGCTCCTGCAGCCGCTCGGGCTCAAACGTCCGCGTGTCATTATATACAAAGGAGACACGGTCGACGGTCGTCCGGTCGTTGACCTCCATCAGGTTCGACTGGGCCACCGCTGGCACAGGGCTCAGGAAGGGGAGGCTACACAGAAGAGCCAGGAGATACCCGATCCGTCCGATGGAGCGGGCAGGCCCGCACGACGCTCTGCCGATCCGACCGCGCAGCAGCGTATGCACAAAGCAGGGGCAATACGTCATGCAGAGCGGGGAGGAGTAGGAGAAGAGGGGGAGCCGCTGGAAGCCTCCGACGAAGGTACGCCCTGGCCGTTTCCGGTTGCGGACGGGGAATCGCCTGCGGTCGGGCGGGCTGCTGGATCGTTGGCGCGCCCTTCAGCTCTCGGGGGCTTGGTTTTAAGGGCCGCAGTTTCCAAGGCCTCGGCTTCTGGCGCGCCGGCGTCGGTGGGTACGGGGGCAGCGGGGTCTGCAGCGTCTTCCGGCCGAGCGGGCCCCTCTTTAGTGTAATGCTGCTTCTCGTATTCCAGCGCAATCATGGCGCCGACGATGAAGACAACCCCGGAGTAGTACACCCAGAATACAAAAAAGAGGACCAGCCCGAAGGCTTCGCCAAGGGAGCCCAGGCCACCGCCGCCGTTAGTGTATCGCTCAAACTGGCCCACGTAGCTGGCATACAGGGTAAACCCAGCTTTGGCTATCTCCCAGAGAATGGCGGCGGTCAGCGCGCCCACGGTAACACCTTTGAGGGCCGGCCGTGGGATAGGCAAGAAGTAGTAGAGTTGTCCAAACATGAGCGTGCTGAGTACCAGCGGCAGCGACAGCCCAACCAGCCAGATGGTCCGGCGCCAGCCAATTTCCAGCAGATCGAACTCCAGCCCCAGGGTGCGCAGCACATCCATCCCGATCCCGTCCAGGTTCGAGACCAGCACGGTGAGCCCGATACTCAACACAAAGAACACACCGGTCTGCAGCACCATGCGGGCATCCATCAGGTAGCCAAACAGGAGGGAGCGTCGGGAATGCCAGTCCTGATCAAAAATAAACATGATGACCAGGCGCATGGTGGTCATCAGTGTAATGGCTGAAATGAACAGGCCCAGGACACCAATGCCCAGCAGCGCGTCTCCAGCGCCTTGCAATTGGCGCATAAACAGGATGAGTTGGTCGCTCTGGTAGGCGGGCAGGAATTCTCGCAGAAACGAGGCGACCCGGTCAAACGGCTCCTCCTGCGCCAGCAGCCGTGCCACACCGGCCGTTACCAGAATAAGGATCGGCACAATGGTGACGAGCACCTTAAACGCGATCGCTTGCGCCAGGAGGAACACCTCTTTTTCCTGAAACTCAGCGATGAGCCCCTTGGCATAGCGCAGCAACGTGCGGGGCACGCGAAGCAGTACGGAGGTAAGACGCCGCATACGCGTGAGCGAGACGAGAGGACATAAGCAACAACCTACGGTACCCGCCCTTTAGGGCTGTGGTCCCAGTCGCAGCGGGCAGACGCGCGCCCGTCATGCGGGTAAAGCCGGTGTCACGGCTGCTCCGCCGTCTGCAGCAGCGCCTCGGGCGGAACGACGAAGGCCTCCTCCAACAGCTCCACGTGGGCCAGCATGGTATCATACAGTGCCCGGCTGCGGTCTACCACCGCGTCCTCTTGGTCAGCCCAGTCGCTTGCGCGTGCAAAGGTGGTTCCGGTGCGGTAGGCGTTAGCCGCGGCCGTCACGAACATGCCCATAGGAGCGGCCCCGCGGCGGTCGTCTACCACCTCGCCGGTCTCCATAGACAGAGACGCCACGAGGTGGCCATTAGCATCGAGGCCGTAGTTCAGCGCGCCTTCGAGTGCCATGTCGGTAAAGTCGCCGATCGCATCCATGAGCTCCGGCGTATTGCGCGTCAGAAACTCCGAAGTGCCTTCGCGTTCACGGGCGTAGGAAAAGCCGCCGGTGAGGGCGTTCACAAAGGTCCAGAGGGCCTCAGCGTCCATTGTGTCGGTGGCGGCCACAGCGCCGTCCTCCGTGAATGTAAGCGATGCCGGCAGCCCATACGGCTCGGCCGTCGCAAGAATCGCACGCAGGATCTCAGTACTCTGGTCAAACAGCGTCTCCGCACGTGCCTGGTCCTCTTCGCCATTGCCAAACATATAGAGCGTCTCGTACAGGACCTTGTGCCCCCGCAGCAGCGCGCTGAGGGTTTCGAGTTCAACTGTAGGGGCGCCCTCCTCCATTACATACATCTGGCGGTCGGCATCCCAGGCGTCGTTCAGCACCTCAGCGATGTCACGCGCGATCGCCGCAAGGTCATCCGGGCTGTGTTGCAGCCAGCCTTCCAGTTGCTCCTGCGTGAGCTGTCCCATATCCTCCGCGCCTCCGGGTTTCTGCCAGCGAACGTAGGCGTAGACGTGGCCCCGGAGCCCATCCATGCCGTAGCTCATGTGCTGCAGATCATGGGCCTGCTGCGTCGGGTCCTGGTAGAAGCGGCCGTTGCTGTAGTGGGCCTCCAGCAGGTACGTGCCCGGTTGGGTGAGGAAGGCGGTGGGGACGTACGTCATGCCATCGTACAGCCCGACATGCGAAAAGCGATCCGCGCGGTGGTGCACATGGTACGCGTACACGCCATGGGGATAGTCGCGGAGGTCGGTGCCGTAGAGGATCTGCCAGCCCGTCTCGTCGGGCGTCAGGTCCAGCCGGGGAATAAAGGCCCCGCCGTCAAAGAACACACGTTGCAGCAGCTGCACCTGATCGATCCAGTGCTGCCCGCGGCTGCGCATGGGCTCCTCGGTGAGCGAGGCATCATAAGCCGCGTGGCCCATCTCCGACGAACGGTGGAGCGAGCCCACCACGCCGATGCCATTCATCCGATGGTTGTAATCGCGGAAGCGGATGCCGTCGTCGTCAAAAAGCGGGGTATCGTCGGCATCAATCCAGCGGGGCACCAGAAACGGTGGGGTCTCTTGAGCAGGGGTGCCCTCCATGGCAGGCGAGGGGTCGTCGGGATCTCCGCAGGCCACGGTAAGCCAGAGGAGGGGCAAGAGCAGGAGAAGGTGGAGGGGCTTAAGGCGGGCAGGCATAGCACGGGATCGATAGAATGGGAGGCATACGCGTAGCCTATCCGGGCCGCGGGGGGACGTTCCTCACGCCGGAGCGCAGGACCCGTCCATACGAAGAGCAGCCCTTTTCCCTCGGCTGCCTTGCAAAGCGATCCGATGCTTCCGATCTTGCCGATTCACGCTCCTCCTCATTAGTATACGCCTTCATGTCGAAACGAAAACGCGTAGGCCTTCTGACCGGTGGTGGCGATTGCCCCGGCCTCAATGCCGTCATCCGCGCCGTCACCAAAAGTCTGCTGCAGCAGCACGATGTCGACGTGGTCGGGTTTGAGGATGGCTTCCTCGGCCTTATTGAGCGCCGCACGCGGACCCTCTCTTTTCCAGAAGTAAGCGGTATCCTGACGCAGGGCGGGACCATCTTGGGGGCCAGCAATAAAGCCAACCCGTTTAACTACTACCGGCGGGGGGGCGCTGACGTCTCGGCGCAGGTTGTGAAGTACTGCAAGGACCTGCGCCTGAGCGCTGTGGTTGCCCTTGGAGGGGACGGTACCATGTCCATCGCGCACCGCTTTCAGGAGATGGGGCTGCCCATGGTGGGGGTGCCGAAGACCATCGACAACGACCTCGTAGGCACCGACCGGACGTTCGGGTTCGACTCGGCCGTGACGATCGCCACCGAAGCTATCGACCGTATCCATACGACCGCTCAGAGCCATCACCGCATCATGATTGTGGAGACGATGGGGCGGTATGCCGGGTGGATCGCACTCTACGCCGGGGTGGCCAGTGGGTCGGATGTCATCCTGATCCCCGAAATCCCGTATTCGGTGGACGCTATTGCCGAAGCCTGCAATCAGCGCGCTCGGGCCGGGCAGCAGTTCACTATCATTGCTGTAGCGGAGGGGGCAAAGCCAGAGGGGGGCGAGCAGACGGTGGAGCAGACGGTGGAGGACAGCCCTGATCCGGTGCGTCTGGGCGGCGTAGGCCATGTGCTGGCGAACGAATTGCGCGATCTGGTATCGTCTGAAGTGCGCACCACCGTGCTCGGCCACATGCAGCGGGGGGGCACACCCACCCCGTTCGACCGGACGCTATCTACAGCGTTTGGCGCCTACGCGGCTGCTATGGTATCCGCCGAGGAAACCGGCCGTATGGTGGCGCTTCAGGGCGGCCGGCTGACGAGCGTGCCCCTGGACGAGGTGGCCAACAAGACCCGGACGATACCGCTGGATCACCCCATGCTGGCTACGGCCCAGGCCGTTAATACGTCCTTTGGCACCAGTGACTTTGCGCTGGAGTTTTCGGGAACGGAGCCGACCGGCCGTATGTGTTAACGCCTGGCCAGTTTTTCTGCGTTATCCTCCCCTCGTTCCTCCGTCTCCGTGATGTTTTCTGCCGAGGGCTTGCTACTGGTGCTCTGCGCCCGCAACAGCGACGACCTGGACGATGCTACGCTGGCACGCCGCATCCGCGATGGGGATGGCGAGGCCTTTCGTCACTTCTTCAACCGCTACCACGACGGCCTCTACCGTTACCTTCGCTCCCGCAAGGTGCCCCCACAGGTGGCAGAGGACCTGGTGCAGAAGGCCTTTGTGATGATCTGGGAGAAGCGCGACAACATCGACCCGGATAAGTCGCTGCGCGCATATCTCTTTCGGATTGGTTACACGCGGGCCCTCAACCATTTCCGGGACACGGCCAAGTATAGCTACGAGGCCGACCTCACGCGCGAGAGCGGCACCGTAGGGATGGACAACCGGCGCGACCGCGCCCTCATCCGGGAGACCTTTGACGAGGCCGTCCGCAACCTGCCCGAGCGCCGCCGAGCCGTGTTTGAGCTGTGCTTCCTGCACGACCTTACGTACAAGGAGACGGCGCAGGCCATGGGCATCAGTCCCAAGACCGTCGAAAACCAGATGGGCCACGCCTTGAAAGCCCTGCGGAAGGCGCTGAAGGTTTTTCGAGAAGAGGAGCCGGACGAATAGGGGAGCCCCGCAGCGCTCTGTGTACTGTTAGTGTACGATCGTTAAACACCTACGCTTGCATCTTTTTTATCTGCGTGCCGATGCCCACGGTTTCGTTCTCATACCCCGCGACGGTCCTTGCCAGTTGCCTGGCGCTGGTCGCTTTGCTGGCGGCCTGTGATACAGCCGTAGACGGGGAGGACCGCGCATTGACGACGGAAGATGCCACCGTGCTGGCCAGCCTGACCGCACAGGCGCTGGGCGACCGGACGGGAGGGTTCGTGATGGGGCTGCATGACCTGACGGCTGAGATACAGCCGGACACGCTACGGCATGCGCCGAGCATAGCGCGTCCCGATCCGGTGATGCAGCGGCCCCGGGCCTGGCGTGGACGGGTGGAGGACTACACCGCAACGTATGACCAAGATCGATCGCTTCACCGCATTGCCTTCGAGCGTACCGGGGCGGAAGGTAACCTTGCCGTTGCGCTGGCTGTGGAAGCTCGCCATGTGTTGGAGGGCGAGAATCGAGAGCGTCTGCAGTTTCCCGATGCCGCAGCCGTCGTTCGCACCTCCACGGAGGCGCGGTACGAAGGCACGGCCACGCAGCAGGCGCCCGGGGGCGCGGTGGGAAGCATACACACCTTTGACCGTGAGGACACCGTATCGCTGCAGCACCGCAAGGACCCCATGGAACTGGAGGCAGTGCTCCGGCAGCGTGGCAGGTGGCAGTTTCCTGCCTCGGAGGATGTGGTGTCCTACACCTTAACCCTCAGGGCCGTTGACGTGACGATCAATCGCACCGACCGCCACATAGGGCCGGGTACGTTGGTGGCCCGCCTCTCGGGGGTGATGGAAATGGAAATGCGCGCTACGCTTCCGTTTGACAGCGACGAGCGCACGTTGACAACCACTGGAAGGGTCATGTTTGAACCCGAAGGCACAACGGTGTTGCAGTTCGAGGATGTACCCCACACTGTCCCCTTAGACCTGGACGCTGGTATAGCCCTACCTCTTCGTTAGCAAACGTTTAAACCCCCACCGCTTGCCTTACCGCTTTGCTACTATCGATGCACACAACCAATAACGCCTCAGATGAGATGCCCGCGCGCGATGCCGCGCTGGCCCGCCGCATTGGGGCCTTCCTGCGTGGCGACGCGCCGCTGCAGCCGCGCGACGGTGCCTCCGACGAAGCGCTCGTCGAAGCGCTCCAGGACTATCGCACGGACCGCCAGATGGCTACGGACGGGCTTTCGTCTGAGGCCTCCGACCGGCTCTGGCAGCGCGTGGCCCGGGAGGCGGGCGTCCACGCGCCCGAGCAGAACGCGCACATCTTCTCGCTCGCATCGGCGCGCACCGCCATGGCTGTGGCCGCCAGCCTGCTGATAGCTGGCGTGCTGGCCTTCATGCTGCTCCAGCCGTCCGCGCCCGAGGTGCTGGCTACCGCCGAGGATGCCGCTGTGACGTACACGGCCGACGATGGCACCCGCATCACCCTGCGCCCCCATGCTACGCTTGTGCAACGTGCGGACGAGGAGGAATGGGTGCGCTACGGGCTGGAGGGGGAGGCCTTCTTTGAGGTCCCGCCCACCGACCGCGCCATTGAGGTAGATGCGCACGACGGGCGGGTGCGGGTGCTGGGGACCTCGTTCACGGTGCGTACCTGGGGCCCTGCGGTGGCGGTGTATCTGGTGGAGGGCCGCCTGCAGTTTCTGCATACGCCCTCTGGTGCCGCCCGCGAAGTGGCCCCGGGGCAGCGCGTGGCCCTCACGCAAGAGGGCATACTCTCTGAACCCGAATCCGCCGATCCTGCGTACTACACCGCGTGGATGCAAAACGAGCTCCAGTTCGAAGAGCGCACAGCCGGCGCCGTGGCTGAGGAACTGGAGTATCATCACAACATCCACATCACGCTGCCCGAGGACGTGCGGGAAGAGACTCTCACCGGTCGCATCTTGCTCGATAGCGTAGAGCAAAGCCTGGAGGACCTGGAGCTGGTGCTGGGCGGAACGTTTGAAGAAACCGACGACCGACACTATCACTTTCGCATGCCCTGATGATGCGTACGACCGCGCTGCTCATCGTTCGTGTTGCTGTGCTGGCCGGGCTGCTGCTCGGTCTCGGGCCGCTGTGGGGTACGACGGCGATGGCGGAGGGCGAGCCGCACCTGGAGCAAGCGGCTGGCGATGAGTCGCTGCGGACTGTTCTCGCGCAGGTGGCACAGACGACAGGCTATGAGTTTCTGTACCGCGATGCGCTGATCAGCGACAAGCACGCCGCCCCCCTTCCGGCGCAGCGCGGTTCGGCAGAAGAAACGCTCGCGGCGCTGGCAACGGTGCTGGCCGCCCAGGGCATCGGGATGCACGTGGATCACGATCGCCGGCAGGTGCTTCTGTATCCGGAGACGGGTGCTGCTACCGGCCCCCGACGGGTGAGCGGCTACGTGGTTGACGCCGAGCGCGGCTTCCGGCTACCGTTTGCAACGCTGGTATGGGAAGAGGATGGGCGCATGCGGGGCGTCGTGACAAACGAAGATGGTGCGTTTCAGGCGCAGGTGGCCCCGGGCACGCGGCTGCGGGCGTCCTACGTGGGGTACGAGGCCCGCGCCGTCCGCGTGCCGCTGGGCGCGGCCCGCACCGAGTTGACCCTGCGCCTTTCACCGTCTGTGGAGCGGGCGCCCGAGGTGGTGGTCAACAGCAGCATCCTGGATACGGATGTCGACACGACGTGGCAAAACCTGATTCAGCCCTCGCTGGCCGCGCCCTTCGGTGAGCAGAGCGTGCTGCGGGCGCTGCAGCCGCTGCCCGCGGTATCCATCTCCGGCGCTTTCTCCGACGGCCTCAACGTCCGCGGTAGCCGAGCCGATGGCTTTCAGGTCCTACTCGACGGGGCGCCCATCTACAACCAGAGCCACTTCTTCGGCCTCTTCGACGCATTCAACGAGGACGCCCTGCAGACGGTGGCCTTCTACTACGGCATCGCCCCGGCCACGTTTTCCGCGCCGCCGGGGGGGACGCTCTCGTTCGTGACCCGGCCCGGGTCGCAGCGCGGCTTCCGGCAGCAGGTGGGCGTGAGCAGTGCTGCCACCCGCGCCACCGCCGAAGGCCCACTCCTGAGCGGACGCGGCAGCTGGCTCATCTCCGGGCGGCACTCCTATCTGAACCAGGTCTCCTGGTTTAACAACGACCGCCTGGTGGCGCATGGCCTCGACATCGACCGCCCCAGCCGCGTGGTGAGCACCGGAGCCACCGGTCCGATGGCACTCTCCCTTCAGCAGGCCGAGCCTTCGGTCCGCTTCTTTGATCTGCATGGGAAGGTGCAACTGGAATGGGATGGCGGCCATCGCCTGATGGCCAGCGGATACGTGGGCGGTGACCGCACCTCGCAGCAGGGGCAGCAGGGAGCGGGCCTGCTGCAGCCCGGCGATCTGGACGCCTTCATCGGCAGCGGCAGTACGTCCCTACAGCATCTGCTGCGGGCCCGCACCCAGAACGCGTGGGGCAATGAAGCCCTCAGCCTGCAGTGGCAGCAACCCCTGCCGCGCGGCCTATTCGGGCGCACCACGGTAGCGGCCAGCCGGTATTACAACACGTTTGAGAAGAATGACTTTGTGTACACGCGCATGGTGCAGCCCGACGGGACGCCCGCCTCGGCCCAGGCACGCCATTTCCTGGCGCCATTCCAGTCAGAAAACCGCCTGCTCAACCTGAAAGCCGAGCATCTGGTGGAAGGGGGGCTGGGCCGCGTGAGCAGTTGGAGTGGGGGCGCGACGGTCCAGTATTTTGATGTGTCGTACCAGGAAGAAACCGCGCCGCGCCCGCGTTTCAACGACCGGCAGGAAAGCACAAAGGTAGACCTCTTCGGGCAGGTTGAGTGGAAGGAGGCCTCGTGGCTAAACGCCCGGGTTGGGCTGCGCTCGCACTATGCCACCGGCGGCCACTTCTGGCGCCTCTCGCCACGCCTCCATGCGCGTCTCTTTCCGGAGCGACGGCTCTCGCTGAGCGCAGGGTACAGCACCAATCATCAGTTTTTGCACCGGCTGTCATTGGAGCGCAACGCCACAGGTAACATCTGGGTGATGAGCAGCGCCGAGCAGCCGCCCACGCAGGTGCATCATACCACCGCGGGGGTCCACTTTAAGGCCACCCCGCATACGCTGCTTCAGGTCGAGGGCTACCTCAAGTCGTACGACAACTTGCGCCAGCACGAGTCGCTCACGCCGCCAACTACGATGCAGACGAGCGTGCTGCTCTCGCCGTGGCGCTTCACCAACACGGCCGATGCGCGCGGCATTGAGGTGATGGGCCGGCAGCGCCTGGGGCCGGTCGACTGGACCACGAGCTACACCCTTGGGCGGGTGGATCTGCGGAGCGCGGACGTGAACGAGGGGCAGCCGTTTGCCGCAAGCTGGGACCGCCGCCACGAGCTTACCACGCACCTGAAGGTGGCCCCGGCGGAGGCTTGGACGGTACACCTCAACTGGATGTGGGCCTCGGGAGCGCCCAATACGCTTGCCTTTACGGACGCTACCCAGCCGGAGCGCCTCGGGCCGTACCACCGGCTGGATGCCAGCCTGCAGTACCGCCAGCCCCTCTTCGGCGCGTTGCTCGACGCCCGCCTTGGCCTGTTCAACCTGTACGACCGGAGCAACCCCTGGTACCGGGCGCCCCTGCCGCAGGTCGCCATGGACAGCAGCGGCCGCCCGGAGGTTGCGTTTGAGACGATTGAGGTGTTCGATCTGGGCTTCCACCCGTCGCTTGAGTTTACCGTCTCGTTCTGAGCAAGGGCGGCGACGGCTCGCCCATGCGCTACACGTCGGCGTAGCGCGCGTAACAGATCACCCGGGAGCAGACACGTAGTGATGCGTCACGCGTGATTCTTTGGGCGCTGTTTCCTATATTGCCCATATTCTCGTGTGCTTCTGCGAACCACCACGTCAGTCTCATGGCAGGAAAAAGGTACGGAGTTAAACTTTCGATCGAG
>LKNB01000104.1 GCA_001564055.1 Rhodothermaceae bacterium Tc-Br11_B2g6_7 | reverse complement strand
ACTTCCATACCTCCGGGGACTGGAGGATAGGCCGTGCTTACCAGTCCTACCTGTAGGCCTTGAGCTGACATGCGCTGTTGGCGGCCGATGGATTGTCTCATGCATTCAGGTCAATCGCTCCTTCAAAACATCAGCGGTGCGTAGTGAAAGAGCAGCAAGCGTGAGGGTGGGGTGCACGGCCCCTGACCCTCCAACAAATGTGCTCGCCCCCGCTACGTACACGTCCTCTGCATTGAAGACCTTGCCTTGCGCGTCGACGACGCCTTCCGATGGACGAGCCGCCATACGGCAGGTCCCCATGTGATGGGCGCCTGAGTCAAAATTCTCTGGATCGGACGTTAGCCAGGCATTTTCAGGGTTTACCGCCGACCGTATACGTCCAAACAGTTGCTGGGCGTATTCAAAAGTAGCGTAGTCAAACTGGTTTGATTCGTAGTGCACATGCGGAAACGGATCCCCAAAACGGTCCGTGTGCTCCGAAAGCTCTACCCGTTTGCCTTCACTGGGTATCGATTCGGAATGAAACATGATCGACCGTTGATGGGGCATGGGCCGCATCCGATCCACCATTTGGTCGGCGTCCCGTACATTCCAGAGGTTGAACCGCTGGGTTAGCCAGCGCACATCCGCCGTATCGTCGAGCCCTATGTTAATCCCTCCATGGTGCCCACGCGTCTCTGGGTTGAGAAACTGAAACGAACGCGCGGTAGAGGGGCCGACCCGACCGGTGAACAATTTCTCCTTGAACCGCAGTCCGCCTCCCCTGATGTGATGAAACGTGAGGTTGGCGCCTACCTGACCACTATGATTGCCCAGCCCTTCCGGGTGGGCTGGGCTGGTCGAGAGCAAGAGCAGGCGGGCGGACGCAATGGCACCGGCAGCCACAACCACGGCATCTGCAGCGACCTCTCGGGGGGTGCCCTCCTCATTCCCCTGCACAAGTACACCCGTCGCACGACCACTTCTATCAACCAGAACTCTTCGCACTGACGTCTCTGCATGCACCGTGCAACGGCCGGACCGGACGGCCTTCTGCAAGTGATGATTGGGGGAGTACCGAACCCCAATCGGACAGACATGACACGTGCCAAAGTTTGCACATTGCGGCCTATCATCGTACGCCTGTCGCGTCCGTGCCTGCGGTGTCGAATGGACGATGATTCCCGCCTCCTTTAGCCGCTCAGCCAATAACTGATCTCCGTGGCTTAGCTCGAAGTGCGGTAAGGGATAGGCCTCGGAGCGAGGCGGCGCGTACGGATTATCCTCCGTGGTCCCTGAAATGCCAAGCAGCCGCTCTGCTTTACCGTAGTAAGGCTCTACGTCCTCGTACGACAGGGGCCAATCTGCACCGTAGCCGTACAATGCATCGGTTTGAAAATCGCTTGGTATCATGCGTGGAGTCACCCCGCCCCAGTGTGTTGCGCTTCCGCCCACTACCATCCCCCGCTCTCCATCCACCGACTTGTTGTACGTCCCACTTGTCGGTACCTGGCGCAGGTCGTCTGAAAGTTGATACCGGGGGTTGTCATAGAGCTGCTCAATTTCTTCTCGAAACTGGCGCGCGTGGGGATACGGAAACGCAGGACCCTTTTCAAAGACCGTCACTTGAACACCGGCGCCTGCCAAAGCATGGGCTATTAGGCTACCTGCAATTCCTGATCCTGCAACGACAACGTGGGCAGTGGACATAACAGCCTCATCAAATACAGAAACAAACGTGTTGGGGTGTACCGCTTCTACTCGTTATTCTACCGGCAGGCGATAGGCGCCCAACCCTCGTGCGACGCCAGGAAATGAATCATATCCAAGTTGCCTCCAGGCATCGCGTCGGGCGTATAGGTAAAATAGGGTCTCGATGATGTGTCTATTGTATCTCAGCCATCGGCGTTGAAATAGGGTGCCTACAGCTTTTCGCCACGTTTCCTGATCTATGCGAATCACGTCGTCAAGGTATCCGACCTGCTGAGCCTCAGGTAATGACGCAAAGGACTCTGCCCTTAAATCCTCTGCTTCGCTATCTAAGTCTTCAACGAAAGACCTGTAGAGTTGCCTAAAACCTTGCCTGTTCTCTGCGTTCCACTGAAAGTGCCGGCGATAGAAGGGCAAGTCAACCGCCTCCCCGAGGAGGGCTTTTGCAACCGCTTCAAGCCCGCTTACCACCGGCGCACTAAGCCGACCTGTGGGGCTATCCGGCAACGCGGGCTCAATCCGGCGATACGTATCTCGCAGGACACTACGTGGCAGCTGCGAAACCCCAACAGCCGTCAATACTGCTCCCCCTCCGACGGGCACGGCTACCTTCAAAAACGACCTTCTGGACCAGGAACGCTCTTTTTCACTCATGGCAAGAACCCATTTGGGATCAAGATTTCAGGATGTGCTACTGCCAGTAGCGCAGGTGATGACGCACATAGTACGGCGTTGATGCCAGATGCACCATATGTCGTAAAAACGCACTCGTGAACGTCCGTGCGCTACCTCGTCGTGCAATGCGCCAGCTGTCCGGAGGATCGAAGCCATTGGATGCAAGGTACGTAACCACATCCCTATACACGTGCTGCAACTCTGCGCGCATCGGTGGTGGTATCTCGCGTTTGGGTGAGGCCCAGACACGCTCCTCGTTTGGTGGTGCTATCGGGTCCACATTGAGAACTTCGCAGACCTGAGACAGAAGCCATCCCGGCCGGTCGCAGAGGTCGTCGTAGTAAAATATGTGCAGTTTGTCATCCGCATGCGTCTTCCACCGCTTGAGGATTCGATCGTAGCGCGTACGCAGGCGGTTCCGGACGCTAAGGGCGTTGATAAACAACTGCAGCGCGCCCGGCGCCTGCTCCTGATTGTACGTTGAGCCCTCCATGCGTGCTTGACTCCACGCCCGCTCGAACACGGCGCAAGAGGGCGATAAAGGTTGTAGCAGGTAAGTCTGATGCCATGCGCTTTACTGCGTAGCCTGGCATGTGAAAGTATTCAGGCCCTTTCTCCCCCGTTACCGGCTCGGGCCGCTCGTAATAGTCCATATATTTAGGCAAGGCCCAATCACGCCAGGCGTGCATCTCCGTGCCAGGCATCCAGATCGCTGGATGACGGCGCAGATTTGTGTGCAGCCAAGACGTCCCGGCCTTCTGCGCACCTATGATAATGAAGTCTGGATGGGCCACTACCGGCCTCAGGTAACGTGGATTATCAGCTACGTAGCCTGCGCGGCGTCTTTCTGTGCGTCCCACGCTGGGTACGTTAGATCTTCCACCAGCGCGCCAAATCGCTGTTTAAACGCCTCGACATGCCGGCGCGTAAAGTGATTCCGCCAGTCTCCTGCCTTCCCCTTCCGGTAATGGCTCTGCACGTCCGACTCGCCCTTGTCACGGCCCTTCGCTTTCTTCTCGAATCTATTATCGTACACGCGGTCGAGGAGTAAACCGGCGTTCACGGGAATAGTGCGGCGAATATCGATCGGCAAGCGACGCTTCAGACTTAGCCGGTTGGCCAGTACGCTTGAGAACACCTTTAGGCGATGCACCACATCGTACCCGCCTGCCTCATCCAGCAGCCCGAAGTGGGCAAATATCCGCAGGAAGCCTTCGTAGGGTCTCGCCGTGAGCTCCTCCATCTTTAACTCCAGGATATCCGGATCGTCGTAGTTCCAGTTGGCCATGTCCTGCAAGGCCGAGGCGGCGTAGTCCATCTCGAGCAGCAGCCCTTCCTCTTTCGAAACCTGCTGAAGCCGCTCGCGGTGGGCTGCCATGTGCGGCAGATGGCCTACCGGGTGGCTGTGCTTGTGCGAGAAGTAGCCGGACACGATGATATCCCGCGGGTCGCGAATCACATGCACGCCTTTCAGGGGCCGCAGCGCCTCCACCTGCGCCCAATCGGCGCCCAGGCAACTAACCACGTCGATACCCTTCGCAGCTACGTAGGCCCCGAGCTCATCACGACCGACGGTGGTGGTATAATCTGTGAGCGGTCCTCGGCCCTGCGGAGTCTCGTGGTCTACAAAGCCACGGTACTCGTTCCCATGCTCCTTAACCACCTCCTTGATGATCGTATCGATCCAGGTAGAGGCGCATTTGTGGTGACCGAAGTAAGCTCTCATCAAAATAATCTGGCGCTAATCGTTCTTCTGTCGAGACGTCCTAATCCTATTGTCACCACCGCGAGCATAGTGCCAGAAGGCTTTTCTTGACATTTTATAGGCCCACCAGAATGTCGCAGCACCGAGACTAAACCTTGACACACCTATTTCTCGCCCAAGTTGTTGGTACAGCCACGGATGCTCATCATCAATAAAGTGTACGAACCGCGCACCAGTCCCTCCAGTCTGGAATTGCCTCGCCGTCATAAAATCCCCAGCACCGGGAAGAACAGCCTCCGAATAAAGCTGCGCTAACGCGATTGAAACTACGACTTCATCAGGGGTATGCCACTGTCCTGAAATGGCTGGCTTGTACCTTATGACCTCAGGCCACTGCGCTTCAACAATTTCTTTCGCGCGCACGAAAACAGCTGCCGCATTGGCTTCTGAGCTCCAAAAGTAGTGACCTCCTGCCCGCGTCGCCCAAATATTTCCAACCCCCCGCTTTTTCAGTTCAGGAACCAGCGTTCCCTGGTGGTCTCCTTCACCCGTCATGCGCTCTGCAAAGAACGCCACGGGAGCCTCACTTGCCCTTAGAGCGGCTACTGTATCCTCCAGTTCCGCTTCACTACAAACCGGAAGGATGTCCACATCCAGGAAAAGCGTGTGTTCAAATGGAGTGTATTTCCAGAGTTCGAGTTTCGACTCAAAGCCCCTTTGCAAGTCCTTATCCTCAGAAGCTACCAGTTGCCATCCATGATGCTGAAGTCCGGCAACATGACGTGCGCTTCCCACCACAGCACGGGGAATGGAGGGAAAGCAGACCGATAAAGCTTGCCCAAGCACACGGGCCTGAGCGTAGCAGTGCCGCGACGGGCCTAACGTTGTAAGAAATCCGAACGACATATAAACTGCAGTTCAAATGGGAGAAGACAGCGTACCGCATACGGGGTATCGCCCCGCTATGTACCCGACAAAACTCGCTGAGGCTCGCTTAGGAGCCTGAGACAGCGCTCGAAGGCTTCCTCCGCGGTACCCGCAAGGAGCAGCAACCGGCGAAGGTGGTCCAGGCCGTACCGAAAGACGCTCTTCTCCAGACGGCCGTGCTTTTTGCGCCGTAGCGAGCCCTCTCGCTCCTGGCGCCAGAGCCCAACCAGATGCGCCCAGATGAAGGCCAGCGAGAGTAGCGCAATCAGCTTCCGGATGCGGTCCGGGGCGCGGAGATGCGTCGCCTCTAAGTCAAAGCCTCGGGACTTTAGGGCGCCAAAGAGCGTCTCGATCTCCCACCGGCGCCGGTAGCGATCTATGGCTTCCTCTGGGTCGCTGTTTGTCAAGATGAGCAAATACTCTGCTTTGCCCTCACGGCCCACATAGCGCGTTCCGACCAGATGCAAACCTTCGTGACCAAAGACCCGGCACTCCTTGCTCAGCGCGCGGATGGTGCCGTGAGTTTCTGTCATGACGGGTAAATCCTTAAAGAGCCACCAAGCCGGTCCCCAGGTGCCGCTGCCGGCCTCGACGGTGGTGTCTTTCTTTACGCGGATGCAGAAGGGCACATCTCTGTCGGAAAGGAAGCGAAACCACTCTTTGCCAATAAACTCCCGGTCGGCCAGAAACACCTTGATCTTTGAGGCCGGCACCAGGCGGAGAAAACGCTCCATCAGCGCTTTGCGCTCGGCAGT
>LKNB01000051.1 GCA_001564055.1 Rhodothermaceae bacterium Tc-Br11_B2g6_7 | reverse complement strand
TCGACGCCGTCTTCTCTGACCCCGATGGCGACGCGCTGACCTACACCGCTACGTCGGACAACACCGATGCCATCACCGCCACGGTAGACGGCGCCACCCTCACCCTGGAAGCGCTCGCGGCCGGGGAAGCCACCATCACCGTCACCGCTGAAGATCCGCAGGGCGGCACCGCCGAGGATAGCTTCCTCGCCGAAGTCAACCAGCCGCCCGTCGTGGAGCAGGCGTTGGACGAAATTCCGCTCGACTTTGGCGACCCTGCCGTGACGCGGGACCTGGCGCCTGTCTTTTCTGATCCGGACGGCGACGACTTAACCTTTGAGGCCACCTCGGAAGATACCGACCTCGTAGCTGCCAGCGTTGAGGGCGCCACGCTAACCATAGAGGCGGTAGGGGATGGCGACGGCAGTGTACCGGTCGTTATTACCGCCAGCGACGGCCGTGGTGGCCTTACGGAAACTACCGTGGACGTGGTCTTCAACGTCCCACCACCCATCGCGGAGGAGATTGGTGACCGCGTATTACTGCTCGGTGATGCACCCCTTACGCTCAACCTCGCACGCTTTTTCACTGACGAGGACGGCGATTCCGTTTCAACTTATGAGGTTGAGTCGGAGGACACATCCATTGCAGCCGTAACACTACAGTTTGTCACGGAGTTGGAAATCACTGCGGAGGGGGTAGGCTCCACCAGCGTGTCCGTCACAGCCATTTCGGAGCGGGGCGGCACGACCACGCAGACCTTTGAGGTTGCGGTGATCGACTATCCCGACGCCATAGAAACGGCGATTACACGCGCCTTCGACGATGCCACCGACGCGTCCAACTATCGTCTCGTCGCCGTGCCGGGCGCTACGTCGCTGGCGCTGGCCTCTACCCTGGATGGCAACGCTGGGACGCAGTGGCGCGCGTTCTGGGACGATGGCTCGGACGAAGACTTTCTGCAAGAGTACGAAGCCGGTTCCGGCCTTTTCGACTTTGTGCCGGGGCGGGGCTTCTGGGTCCTCAGCCAAAACGACTGGGCGGTGACGGATACCCGTCCCACCGTGGGGCTGGATAATGGCACCTTCAGCTTCGACGTCCACGAAGGATGGAATATCATCTCGAACCCCTTCGATGTCGACGTCGATTGGGACCTCGTGCAGGCGGCGAGCGACGTGGAACTGCTGGAGCTCTGGCGCTGGGACGGCAGCGGCGGGTGGGGCACCCCCGAGGACACGTTTGCTTCAGCTGGCACGGGCGAAGCCTTTTACGTCCGTGCCGAAGCCGCGGGCACCATAACCCTGGCCTATCCTACGAGCCAGCAGGCCGCCGACCTGCGCGCTGCACTGGACGCTGCGCCGGCCGAAGCCTCGAATGACGTGCGGCAGCTGACGCTGAGTGGCACGCTGGAGGACACGGGCGCTGCCGCGCAGGTGGTAGCCGCCCTGGGCACTGCCGACCGCGCCGCCCACAGCCCGATGCCCCGTGCATCCTTTGCCGACCTCCAACTGCACCTGCGAGCCGACGACGCACCTCCCCTCTACCGCCAGCGCCAAGCCAATGATGGCGCGGGCGTATCGTTTGATGTGGAGGTAGCCGTATCGCCCACCGACGCGTCGCACCGTGCCGTCGTGCTGGCCCCTGAAGGCCTGGACGCCTTCGCGCATACCAACGTACACCTCGTGGATACGGCTACCAGCGAGGCGTACGACCTTCATCGCGAGGCGCCCGTCCGCCTGCGGTTTGAGGGCGAACAAACCCGCCGCACGCTCCGGCTTCTCATCGGGCCCGATGCGTTTGTAGAGGAGGCTCTGCGACAGGAAACGCCCGATGCGTTCGCCCTGAAGCCCAACTACCCCAACCCGTTCACCGCCTCCACGACGCTGCAGTTCACCCTGCCTGAGGCCACCGAGGTGCACCTGGCCGTGTACGACCTGCTGGGGCGTGAAGTGGGAGTGCTGGCCGATGGCTACCTGACCGCGGGTGTCCATGAGGTGACGTGGGATGCCCAGACCGCTACCGGTGCACCCGCCGGCAGTGGCGTGTACATTGCCCGCCTCCGCGCAGGGACCACCACGCATACCGAGCGCCTGGTCCTGGTCCGGTAACCCAGATCCCATTCCCTTTCATCCATCCCTGCCCTGCCTTGCTTCACCGCCTGTTGTTGATCGCCTGCGTCCTGGGGTGCCTTTTACCTGCCAATGCACTGCACGCGCAAGACGTACCCGTGGCGCTACCAGATACCACCATCGCCCCCGATGCATTGGGGAGCACGCTGCTGTTGCCCGTTCATATTACAGAGCGGCTCGATGGCACGGAGTACCCATACAGCCGAGGCGCGATGTCCATTGAGGGCATCATCAGCTTCGACCTTGTCCTCACGTACGACCCCGCCCAGTTGCGCATGACGGGTGTCGTGCAGGACGAAAGCTTTACCGAGGGCTGGATGGTGGTGGTCAACGACGAGGCGGACGGCGAGCTGCGCGTCAGTGGATCTTCCACCGGTGATCCGCTCACCGGACCGGCAGCGCCCCTGATCTTCCTGGAGGCTGAAGTTTTAGGCGGAGGCAACAGCGAGGTGACGTTCACCACGATGCAATTTAACGCCGGCAGCGCGGATGCCACCGCCGGACACGTGCGCATTGGAACCCCGTAGAGACGCCCGAAAGCGCGTCTACAACCGATATTTCAGGGCTCTTCACAAGACGGCAGTGAACGCCGGGAAATAAATCTTGCACCGGAGCAGGCGATCCTGTAGTATGGCAGGGCATATTATCAAATCATTACGCCCCGCTCCTTATGCTCCGCCGGACCCTCTCTTGGTTTGCGCCCGTGCTTCTATCATGTGCGATCCTACTGGGTAGCGCGCCTGCGCAGGCCCAAGACGTCTCGACCTCCCGTTCCTCTGTCAATATCGTGTTCAGTGGCGAGATTCAGCCCCGCCTGAGCTACGGTTGGGTAGAGGATGGCAACGATCGGCTGGGCTACGGCCTCCGCCGTGCGCGGCTGGCTACGCGGGCAACCATCAATGAGAACGCGGGCCTCTACCTGCGCTTCAATGCCGGTGCTGGAAACGTCGCAGGCGTCGATGCCTATGCGTTCTACAACACCGGCGACTGGTCCTTTCGGGCCGGACGATTCTCCGGCGCCCAACCCCGAGCCTTTGGTCTGACCTCAGGTCAGCGCATCGATGCCATTGACCGAGCCGCTATCGCAGAGCGATGGGGGCAACGGACCATCGGCGGGGACGGACGTGACTTTGGCGTACAGGCCCAACTGAGCCGTGGTCAAACCACCTATGCGCTCATGGTGGGGGCCGGCGATGGCAACTGGAACCGCGCCCGGGGCCTCTACCGCGAAAGCATTAGCAGCGGAGATGTCACCCGGGGTGGCGACCAAACAGGGCTCGCGGTAACACTGGCCAGTCAGCATCAGTCGACCCGCGTTGACGGGCTCGTGTATGGAGGGTTTGCCGGCGTCAACACGGCGGAAAGCCCCACCACCGATGGACGCACCTACAGCACCTACGGAGCCCACCTGTACTATGGAGCCGACCCCGGAAGCCAGCCGCTCCGCGCCAAGCTCGACGTGATTGGCCTTCGCTTTGAAGAGGTGGGCGACGTCCGGGAATCGTCTCTTGGGGTTAGCCTGTTGGGCGCTGCACGCATTCACGAAGCGGCCGAACTCTATGCCCGGTATGAGCATGAGGACGTGACGGGCACGATCGACCAGACCCAGTTTATCACCACGGGGGCCAGCCTGAGCCTGAGCCGCCTCCGCAACGCTGACGCACCGTATCATCACGAGCGCGTTACGTTAGGCTATATGGTGCAGCTGCCGGAAGCCAGCGGCGAACCCCGGCAGCAGTTGCTCGTGCTACAACTCCAGTACACGTTCTAACGTCGTGCCGCATGGGTACGGCCGTACCGCCCGTTGTTTTGTCCTCTATGCCCTCGTCCACGCTCACCGTCGATCGCGCGCTCACGCCCACGGTCGCTGAGATACGACTTGACCACCTGCGCCATAACGTGCGGACGCTCCGACGCCTTGCGTCTCCCGCGGACGTCATGGCCGTGGTGAAGGCTGACGCCTACGGCCATGGGGCCGCACGTACCGTCCCGGTGCTTGCGGAGGAAGGCATCACCCAGTTTGCTGTGGCTACCGTAGGCGAAGGCGCTGCCCTCCGGGAGGCCGGCATTACAGGACGCATCCTCGTGTTGGGCGCCCCGCTTCCCGGCGCACTGCAGGCCTACCAACACCATGCGCTTGAGGTGAACGTCTGCTCCCACGCCATCGCCGACGCGGTGTGCCAGGTAGCATCTCTGGAGGCCCCGCTCCAGGTACAACTTAAGGTGGACACCGGCATGAGCCGGCTGGGACTCATGCCAGAGGACGTGCCTTCTGTGCTTGCGCAACTACGCGCGGCCGCCGGCGTGGTGGTGACCGGCCTCTGGAGCCACTACGCCACAGCCACCGCCACCGACGATGCTTTTGCGGCCGAGCAGTGGACCGGGTTTGCCACGGTAGTGCGGGAACTGCCCGCGCCGCTGCCCCCGCTCCACATTGGTCACTCGGGCGGACTGCTCATGCAGGACGAAGCCGCTGCTCATTTTAACGATCACCCCATGGTGGTCCGGCCCGGCATCGCGTTGTATGGCGTGCCCCCCTCGCCCACGCTTGCCGACGTCGCCGACCTCCGTCCGGCGATGCGCCTCGTCTCCCGCGTAACACAGGTCAAGACCGTGCCGGCTGGGGCCAGTGTGTCGTACGGCCGGACGTGGACTGCTCCGCACCCGACCCGCCTGGCTATCATCGGCGCCGGCTATGCCGATGGCTACCCCCGGGCGCTCTCCAACACTGCCGGCATCGGACTTCATGGCACGCTATATCCGGTAGTTGGTGTTGTATGCATGGACATGTGCATGGTGAACCTGGGCCTTCCCGAAACAGCGCCTGCCGTGGAACCCGGGGATACCGCTGTGCTGTTTGGGGACGGGGGGCCATCCCTGAGCGATGTAGCGGACTGGGCCGGCACCATTCCGTACGAACTGTGCACCCGCATTGGCCCCCGCGTACCAAAGGTTTACATCTGAGGCCATAAATCGCTCGATTTTGACCCGGAGTTTTCTTTAGTTTGGATTCTTACCGTTGCGCCAGTTAGCTTATGGCCGTATTTGAGATCTGCCTCTTTCCATAACTCTTTTCACTACCTACTCCAA
Source organism: Rhodothermaceae bacterium Tc-Br11_B2g6_7 (assembly GCA_001564055.1). Taxonomy (GTDB): domain Bacteria; phylum Bacteroidota; class Rhodothermia; order Rhodothermales; family Salinibacteraceae; genus Tc-Br11-B2g6-7. The sequence goes on along the minus strand of LKNB01000051.1, from coordinate 17,347 downwards.
GCGGCATGACCACTACCGATCCCTCAGACATCAACATCCTGGTTGTCGACGACGAAGAGTCCGTTGTCGAAGTCATCAGCCTGTTCTTGCAAGAAGAAGGCTATCAGGTAGACCAGGCCTATGACGGCGAAGAAGCACTCGAAAAGGTATCAAAAGATACGGATGTTATCCTGCTGGATATCATGCTGCCGGGCCTATCGGGCTACGAAGTGTGTGAGCGCATCCGCTCCCGGGCTGAGACGGAGACCATCCCGATTATCTTCCTGAGCGCCAAGAGTGAGGAAGAGGACCAGATCAAAGGCCTCATGCTGGGCGGCGACGTCTACCTCACCAAGCCCGTATCGTCCCAAATCATTCAGGCCAACGTGAAGGCTGTATTGCGCCGCACGGGTGTGGAGGAGAACCGCGTGCTTGAAATGGGCGACCTGACCATCTACGAGGACGAGTACCGGGCCACCCTCGGCGATGAGGATCTCGGCCTGACCCTCACTGAGTTTGAGCTGCTCCGCTATCTTGTGCGGCACCCCAAGAAGGCCTTCACGCGGCAACAGCTGCTGGAGACCATCTGGAAAGATGCCATGATGGTGACCGAGCGTACGGTGGATGCGCACATCAAGAACCTGCGCGAGAAGCTCGGCGACTTCGCCAAGCATATCCAGACGGTACGCGGGGTTGGCTATCGCTTTGTAGAGGCCGCTGAAGGAGCCAACGCGTAACCTCTCCCGGTGGTACCCGTCCTGTCAATGAAGTTGCTCGCTCGCTTACGCTCCTGGGTCTTCCCCCCCCGCGCATCCACGAAAACGTGGATGTTCAAGACCCTCGCCCTGTTTGTAGGGCTGGCCGTGGTGGCCGTGGGCCTCTACGTGGGGTTTGTGCTACGCGTGCAAGTCCACGATGCGCGCAACGCCACGCTTCTGCAGCAGGTGGAGCGGCTCGCCCACGTGATCGAAACCGCGGCCGATGATGATGAACGGCAGCGTAGCGTGGCGCGGGCCACGCAGCTCATGGGCAGCCGCATTGCGGTGGAGCGTGACGGCGCGCTCATTGCTGGCGACGAAGCACTTCCGGCCTTCACCGCAGATACGACCCAGCTACAGCACGTACAGCGCCACGAGGACGCCGACCTCGGCGCAAGCGTCTACGCCGAGCGCGTAGAACAGGGCGAGCGGGCCGTGTTTATCTCGTTAGCCCGGCCCTCCGGCTACACGCTCTACATGAGCCAGCCCAAACCCCCGCTCCTGGCGCTGGTCGAGCAGTCACAGCGCACCTTGTTGGTGGGCATGGTGATGGCGTTCTTCTTTGCCCTCGTGGGGACCTGGGTCGCTGCCACCCGCATCACCGAGCCGCTGCGCGACATTCAGCAGACCGCCCGCAACATTATCGACGGCCGGTACGACGAGACGGTACGCGTCGACACCCGCGCCGCCGAGATCCAGGACCTGGCGCGCAGCCTCAACCGAGCCGCCAGTACGTTTCTGGACAAGATCAACGAACTGGAGCGCCTGACGCGCATGCAGAGCGAGTTTATCGGCAACGTCTCGCACGAGGTCCGCAACCCCATCTTCTCCGTCAGTGGCTACCTCGAAGCGCTCGGGTCGCCCCGCCTCACCGACGCCCAGCGCAAACGCTACGCTGAAAAGGGCCTCCAGAACCTGCGGCGCCTGAACAACCTCTTCAACGATCTCATCGAGATTGCCAAGCTGGAATACCGCGAGGACCTTATCAAGGCTGAGCCCTTCGAGCTGAGCGACCTGGTGGCCGAGACCCTGGAACTGCTGGCGCCAAAGGCTGAGGAAAAAGACCTCGAGATTCAGGCTTCGGACCACGAAGTGTACGTGCTGGGCGACCGCAACCGGCTCCGCCAGGTGTTCTTCAACCTTATCGACAACGCCATCGCCTACACCGACGAAGGCGCCGTCCGGTGCCGCTACCGGCGACGCAAGGACAAGGTGCGCATCGAAATCGTCGACTCCGGACGCGGCATCCCCGAAGAGCACCGGGAGCGCATCTTTGACCGGTTTTACCGGGTAGACCCCGACCGTTCCCGCAAGAGTGGAGGTACAGGCCTCGGGCTTAGTATCGTCCGCCAGATCGTGCAAGCCCATGGGGAGCAGATCCAGGTGGAGAGCACCATGGGGCGCGGCACGCGGTTCTCATTCGAGTTGCCGTACGTTCCACAGGAAGAGACGGAGCCTATAGCGTGAACCCCCCGTCGGAATTTCCGGCCAAATTGCGATGCTTACCGCCCTCAGAAGCCAACTTGGCTGCGGAGGGTTTTTCGATTCTGCTTGTTTCTTTGTACCTTGTGGTGCTGTAATAGGCTCAGACCACGCACCACCCGTGCGGTATAGGGCGGGTGGAAGGCGGCTGGCGCTGCGCTCTACGTATATTGCGTACAACTTGCACGGTATCATACATGACCAACGGAACGGAACACCCAACAAACGGCTCGGAAGCGCTTGCATCCGATGAAACGCAGCAGCCATCGCTCCCGCACACGGGCAGCCGCGACCTGGAACGAGCGGCCGACCAGGCTGGCGACCCGACTGCTCCAGCGGTTGACCTCGAGCACGACGGCGATCTGGACATCTCCCTGGTGGGGCCCGCTGATTTCGATGAGGACACGCTGCTCAAGGCCTACCATACGATGCTGACCTCCCGGCGGCTCGATGAGAAGATGATGACGCTGCTGAAGCAAGGTAAGGGCTTCTTCCACATCGGCTGCGCCGGGCACGAGGCCGCGCAGGTGGCCACGGGGCTGCTCTCCAATCCCGGAGAAGGGGCTGGGTATGACTGGTTCTGCATGTATTACCGCGACCTGTCGATGGCGCTGACGCTGGGGTTTACCCCCCGCGAAGCGATGCTGGCCCATATGGCTAAAGCCGGCGACCCCAACTCCGGCGGCCGTCAAATGCCCGAGCACTTCGGGCTGCGGCACCTGAACGTAATGACCACCTCCTCCTCGGTGGGCGCGCAGTTCATGCCTGCCCTCGGCTTCGCTAAGGCCATTCAGCGCCGGGGCGACGACAGCTACGTCTACTGCTCCAGCGGCGATGGCGCTACCTCACAGGGCGACTTCCACGAGTCGCTAAACTGGGCGGCCCGCATCGGAGCCCCCGTCCTCTACTTTGTGCAAGACAACAAGTACGCGATATCGGTGCCGGTGGAGGACCAGACAGCCGGCGGCACGCCCTACAAGCTGGCCGGAGGCTACGAGGGGCTGCAACGCATCCGCGTAGACGGCACCGACTTCTTCAAAGCCTACTCCGCCGTCCAGGCCGCGCTGACGCACATCCGCGCCGGTCGCGGGCCCGTCTGCCTGGTCGCTGATGTCGTCCGCCTGCTCCCGCACTCCTCTTCCGATAACCACACGAAGTACCGGACCTCCGACGAGCTGGAGCGCGATCAGCAGGTCGATCCCATTGCCCAGATGGAAGTCTCGCTGGTGGAAGCAGGCATCCTCAACGAGCAGCAGATCGACGCCCTCCGGAAGGACGTCCACGAGCAAGTGGACGAGGCCGCAGCCTGGGCCGCTGAGCAGCCTGACCCGGACCCCGCAAGCGCCACGACGCACGTCTTTTTCGAGGGCGACCTCGACCTGAGCTACGAGGCCAGCGCACCGTCCGGTGAACCCATCGTGATGGTGGACGCCATCAACCATGCCCTCAAGGAAGAGATGGAAGCCAACGAGCACGTCATCGTCTATGGCGAAGACGTAGCGGGCGGCAAAGGCGGCGTATTTACCGCTACGAAAGACCTGACCGCCCAGTTTGGCGAGGATCGGTGCTACAACGCGCCCCTGGCGGAAGCTTCTATCATTGGAAGTGCTGTAGGCCTGGCAGCCGCGGGCTATAAGCCGGTGGTTGAAATCCAGTTTGCGGATTACATCTGGCCCGCCATGCAGCAGCTCCGTAATCAGGTGGCGCCGTTCCGCTACCGCTCCAACAATGAATGGAGCTGCCCCATGGTTATTCGCGTGCCGTGCGGCGGGTACATCCATGGCGGGCTCTGCCATTCGCAGAACGTGGAATCCATCTTCGGCCACACCCCCGGCCTCAAGATTGCCCTGCCCTCCACCGCGGCCGATGCTAAGGGGCTCCTGAAAACGGCAATCCGCGGCCAGGACCCCGTGCTGTTCCTGGAGCACAAAGCCCTTTACCGTATGGCGGCTGCGCGCAGCCCCGCGCCAGATGCCGACTACTACCTGCCCTTCGGCAAAGCGCGGACCGCACGTGAAGGGACCGACCTCTCCATCATCACCTACGGCATGATGGTCCACAAAGCCCGCAACGTGGCCAAGGAACTGGAGAAGGAAGACGGCCTGTCCATCGAGATCATCGATCTACGAACCATCGTGCCCCTGGACACGGATGCAGTGTTAGCCTCGGTACAGAAGACGAACCGGGCGCTGGTGCTCTACGAAGACCACGAGTTCATCGGGTTTGGCGCCGAGCTCAGCGCGCAGATTGCGGATCTGGCGTTTGAGCATCTGGACGCCCCCGTACGCCGCGTTGCCGGAGCATTCTCACCGATCCCCTTCGCCGATCCACTGGAGAAGGCCGTACTGCCGCAAGATGAGAACATCCGTGACGCAGTTCGCGAATTAGCCGGGTACTAACCGCCGCACCCTTCCAGTTGTTACACGCCCTTCTCGCCTACGCTGGCGGGAAGGGCGTTTTTGTATGGCTTCAGCGGCGGATCAATCGCGTGTAGCGATGAGTTTTTCTTGCCCTCTCTATCGCACGCATTCTGCTGGCCCACCCATGCTTAGCCCGGCTGTTGAGGACTACCTGAAGGCCATCTATAAGCTTGCCGACGAGCAGCCTGCCACCACAACGGACGTGGCCCGGCACCTGGACGTCTCGTCTGCTTCCGTCACCAACATGGTGAAGCGCCTGGCCGAGATGCAACTGGTGGAATACCAGTCCTACCGCGGCGTCTCGCTGACCCCCGCCGGCGAAAAGATCGCGCTGGAGATTATCCGCCATCACCGGCTACTCGAAACGTATCTGCGCGAGGTGATGGGGTATTCGTGGGAGCAGATGCACGACGAAGCGGAACAGCTGGAGCATCACATCTCAGAGGAGTTCGAAAGCAAGCTCGATGAGCTCCTGGGCTATCCGACGCACGACCCGCATGGGCATCCCATCCCCTCTCGCGATGGAGAGATCGTGGAAACAGTGGCCATCGCCCTCCATGAGGCCGAAGCCGGTGACGCGGTGGTGGTCCGGCACCTCTCGGACACGAACACCGAGCTGCTCCGTTATCTCGAAGACCTGGGACTGCTCCCGGGGGCGGTAGCCGTGATCCAGGAGAAGGCACCGTTTAGCGGCCCGCTTACGCTGCACATCAGTGGCGAACCGCATGTGATTGGCCATGAGGTGGCCACGCATGTGTTTGTGTCGGTAGAAGATGCGGAGTAGCCGTACGTCGGTGCCGTGGCTCCTGTAGTGCCTCTGTAGCATCCTGGTCCTATCAGCGGCTGCCGTCTCGCAGCGCGCTATGCCCTCCGAACGAATGTTCGTTTCGCTGAAGCGCGCGCAAAACTCTTGCTACCTTGGGCGCGGAGTGATGGGCCTCGGGTGCGCTGCACGCATCACCCCGAAGGAACGTGAGCCCACCAGTGGTGCTGCACCTACACATAAATATACCCAGGTGACTGGGGGTAAAACGAGAGCAAATACTTGCGCTCGTTTTTCTGCTCACACGTGCTGTATCCTCACATGCACCCTACCTTTTGAACATGACGCTCAAATTGGATAGTGTGGTAACAGTATATGATTGGCGCGAACTGTCCTGTGACCGGTCTATACCCACCACACCGCGCAGACGTTATATGTCATAAATAAAAGGTTAAATGAAGTTACAAACTACAATTTCTTTTCTTACCACTCTCGTTCTCCTGCTTGCGACAGCCACCACCTCACTCGCGATATCCGGTGGCGATGAGGACGACGAGACCTCAACCGGCATCACGGTGATTGCGCAGGATGATGAGGATGACGATTTCCTCACCATCGGTGGTGCGTTGCGCGTGAATGCGGTGCAGGAGCTGTATGAAGGAGACACCACTACCGAAAACGGCTACATTACCATCGATACGTGGCGCCTGAACGTCGAAGGGCGCACGGTGGGTATTCCGTTTAACTTTGAGTACCGCTTTTATCCGACCTTCGACACGCACTTCATCCACACCGGTTGGGTCGGTTGGGACTTTTCGGATGTGACGCAGCTGCAGTTGGGCGTCTCGCAGGCACCGTTTGGCAACATTCCCTTTGCCTCCAATTCGTGGTGGTTTCAGCACGGCTACTACATGGGGCTTGAGGACAACCGGCAGATGGGCGCGCAGCTGATCACGGAGATTGGCGGCATTGACACCCGGGCGGCCTTTTACCGTCAGCCTGCCCCTGCCGGCCCCTCCTCGTTTGCCACCTCTTTTGAAGGGGCCTCGTTTGGCGTTGGGGGCGACGGGCGCTACTCTTACAACGTGATTCCTGTGGCTGCGGATGATCGCCTCGGGAATGCACCAGATGGTGACCAGAGCCTTCGTGAGCTGAACACCTCCTACCTCCGCCTCGCCGCGCCGATCGGCACTACGAGTGAAATTGGCGTCTCAGGGCGCTTGGGGCAACTCTACAATCAGGTGCTGGACGAAGCGGACTTCACCACCGCCCTCTCCGGCCACGCGAGCCTCGACCTCGGCAACTTCAACGTGATGCCGCAGGTGACGTACTTTAATTTCGAGGCCACGAACGATGACGGCTCCACCGCACAGACCGTCCCGATGGGCGCCTACGCCTCCGGAGCCTACCCGGTGGCGGCTGAAGCGACCAAGTACCAGCTCAGCCTCAGCTACTCGTGGGACGTAGACCTCGGCCCGGTCTCGAATATCACCTTTTACAACGACTACGCCTACCTTGATAAAGCCAATGACGCATTCAACGATACGCAGCAAAACATTTTCGGCTTTTTGCTAACTAAGGGTAATATTTTTACCTACGTTGATATTGCCACAGGTAAAAATCAGCCATGGCTTACGGACAGCTTCGGCACGGGCCTCGGCGAGGGTGTCGCAGACCCGGATTGGAATACCCGGCTGAACATTAATGTTGGCTACTACTTCTAACACCGTCGGGATAGATCATCCCATCCATTGGGCTATAACCGGCAGGCCTCTTTCGCTGGAGGACTGCCGATGACCGTACGATGCGCGTCACGAACTTTTCTTTAGATCGTATCCTGACATGAGCACATTAATCGAGCGGGCAAAGCAAGACCTGGATATGCCCGTATTTCTCATATCAAGTTTGGTCATTACCGCCTTCGTGCTGTTTGGCGCCCTCTTTCCAGAGCAGGCGGGCGACGTCTTTCAAACGGTTCAGGATGGCATTGTAGACACGTTCGGGTGGTTTTATATCTTCGCCGTCACTGGCTTTCTGCTCTTTATCCTGACATTGCTCTTTAGCCGGTATGGGAGCATCAAGCTGGGCCCTGACGACTCGGAGCCTGACTACAGCTACCTCTCGTGGTTTGCCATGTTGTTTAGTGCCGGCATGGGTATTGGCCTGGTCTTTTACGGCGTCGCCGAGCCGATCTTTCACTTCGAGGGTCCGCCCATAGGTGAAGGGGGTACAGAAGCCGCGGCGCAACGCTCGATGGAGCTGACCTTCTTCCACTGGGGCATCCACGCCTGGGCGGTGTACATCGTGGTTGGACTCTCCCTGGCTTACTTTGGTTATCGCCACGGGCTGCCCCTGACGGTCAGCTCGTCTCTGTATCCGCTGATCGGAGATCGCATTCACGGCCCCATCGGTAAAGCCGTGGACATCTTTGCCGTCTTCGGCACCCTGTTTGGCGTCGCGACCTCGCTTGGGCTTGGCGTTATGCAAATTAACGCCGGGCTGGACTACCTCTTCGGTATCCCGGTGGGTGAGTTGACACAGACCATCCTCATCGCCGTTATCACCCTGATGGCTACCGTTTCCGTGGTGCTGGGCCTTGACAAAGGGATTCGGCGCCTGAGTGAGGCTAACCTCACCTTCGCGCTCCTCCTGCTGGTATTCGTTGCGCTGGCTGGGCCATCGATCTACCTGTTGGATTCGTTTGTCTCCAACCTGGGGGGTTATGCCCAGAGCGTCATTCCCCTTTCGTTTGAAACCTACCCCTATGGCGCAGACGAGGGGTGGCAGGGCGGATGGACCCTTTTCTACTGGGGCTGGTGGATTGCCTGGTCGCCGTTTGTGGGCATGTTCATCGCCCGCATCTCCCGTGGGCGCACGATCCGCGAGTTTATCGCCGGTGTAATGCTGGTCCCTACCGCGCTCACGTTTGTGTGGCTTACCGTCTTCGGTAACACCGCCATTCACATGGACCTGGTACAGGATCTCGGGATTGCTGCAGCCGTCGGCGAGAATCTGGACACGGCGTTCTTCGTGATGCTGGAAGAATTACCGCTTGCGGCAATCACATCGTCGCTAACCATCATCGTGGTGGTGCTCTTCTTCGTCACGTCTTCCGACTCCGGCTCCCTCGTAATCGACATCATCACCTCGGGTGGCGACGTGAAGCCGAAAGCCTACACCCGAATCTTCTGGGCGGTATCCGAGGGGCTGGTAGCAATCATCTTGCTCTGGGCCGGCGGACTGGCCGCACTACAAACAGCCGCCATCGCCACGGGGCTGCCCTTCGCTGTCATCATGGTGTTTATCTGTTACGGGCTGTACAAGGGTCTGCGGGTTGATGTGCAGACGCCTACCGAGGAGATGGATCCCGAGATGATTACCGACGAAAATGACGTGCCTGACACCGAACCCACGGAAGAGCCGGTCTCGGCTTAACCCTCGTGGGGAGACAGGTACCTTCGCCTTTCATCGCGCGTCCCACCCCTACACCTACTATGAGCTCTACGGATTGGAAACAGAAACTAAAAAGCCTCATCACCGGTCGTGCAGAGCCGCGCAACCGTCAGGAAGTCATTGACTTCTTGGACGAAACGGTAGCGCCTGCCCTGGAGAGCGTGAAGGACGTCACCGAGACGTATAAGCGCCAAGTGCGCCTGGACCACCGCCCGGAAATGGTATCGCTTACCGTTTCCGACGAGGGAAAGAAGATTTTCCATTATGCCGTCCGGGCACGCAGCTACCGGCGCCCAGACTTTGCTTTCCCGCACCTGGCGATTGACCAAGATGCGGAAGATGCCGAAGACCGCCGCTACCACCGGGCCGAGGTGTACCTCGACTCGGGCGCTCAGGGGTACGATGTGTTTGGCTTCTCGCGGGATGGTATTATCCGCGACTTCCTCCGTCAGTTTGACAAACACATTCGCTGGCGGACGCCTTCCAAGCCTCGTGACAAGCGGCATCCGGCGGAAGACCGCGCGTAGCGTGGGTACCGCTCAAGGGGACCTATGTCATGTACACTATCGTCTCCATCGGTACGAGGCGGCGGCGTACGACCCTGTGATACGGAAGCGGCCAGCCCTCCAGAGCTTCCCGGGGGCCAGCAGGTTTATTGTGCGCTACCGGTGCGAACGACAGCTTCGCCCGTCAACTCTCGCACCAGGCGATCGGCGCCATATACGGTGACCAGCGCTTCTTGGATGGCCCGTACGTCCACCGACACCGCGCGGGCCTGTTCATCCCGGTAAATGAACGCGTTGGGCAAGGCCTCAAGGTTGCTGTCAAAGATCAGCCCTACCACTTCCAGCTCCCGGTTGAGGAGTGGTGAGCCCGAGTTACCGCCGGTAATGTCGTTGGTGCTAACCAGGTTGAGCGGTACCTGCTGATCCAGTTCGTCTCGGGCGTTCAGCCAGCGCTCTGGCAGGGCCCAGTCGGAGTCCGGTCCGTGCTCATCGTAGCGCGCGTACATCCCTTCAAACGTGGTGTACGGGGGAACGTCCTCACCGGCGTCGTTCGCATATCCCTGCACGACCCCATCCGCAATGCGCAGCGTAAAGTTAGCGTCGGGCGGCACGGTATCCTCCCCAAAGGTGGAAAGCCGCACCTGATTGATCTGGGCCAGCAGGTTGTCTTCCCGGTCGGTCAGGCTCTGGCTCGACTGGATGTGACGGATGAACAGCGGACCGATGGCCTGCATCATCGAAAGGGAGGCGTCGCCGCTGTCGAGGTAACCGTCATCAAAGATGTCCACGAACTGCGTCGAGTCGGTGAGGGCGGTGCGCTCCACGATACTGGCGGCCAGGTCTTCCGGTGTAGTGTCGGCCAGCACACGGCGTACGGTCGGGTGATCGGGCCCAAATGCATCGCGAAGCTCGTGAAGCCGGATGGCGAGGAACGCTTCCTCTACCTCATCGGGCCAGTCGGATACATCCATGGCGCTTTCGCGGAGGTCGGCGATCTCTTCGGGGGGCACGCCCTGTCGGCGCAAGGTGTGGTGGTAGTATCCATACAGGCCCCGGGTGATGACGCGGGAGTCCAGGATGTTGCTACCGAAGAACACAAACGCCGCGTCGCGGCCGGCCGTAGAGCGGCGGGCCCGCTGGGTGTCGGCCATCCGGATGAAGGCGTTGCCGTAGGCCTGCCGCAGGCTATCCGTCTCGTTGACGGCATCCCGGAGGCGCTGCTCTCGGTCGATCCGTCGTGCCATAAGCTCGTCGTCCTGCAAGCCCTCCCACTGCCCCGTCAGGCTTTTCAGGGTGTTGCGCACGGAGAAGGTGATGTTACGCACGTTCGTGGTATCTTCTGCTGCGGGGCGGTCCTCGAGGTAGGCCTCCAGCACATCCGACCGTCGCTGCAGCGCGTTGAGCTGCTGCGGGAGCGTAAAGTCGCGCGTGAAGCGCAGCTGGTCAATCGTCTTTTGCCGGCTGGTGGTGCCCGGATTACCAACAGCGAAGACAGGCGCCCCCGCCTCACTGCCGCTGGTATTCCAGGAGAAGAAGGACTCATTCTGGAGCGGGCGGTCGTCCTGGTATACCCGGAAGAACGCCACGTCCAGGTTAAACCGCGGGTAGGTAAAGTTGTCCACATCGCCCCCGAAATAGCCCAGCTGTAGCTCGGGCGCCATCACCAGGCGCACATCCGAGAGGCGGCGGTACGTTTTGGCCACGTAGCGTACGCCGTTGTATTCCCGGGCCACCTCCACGCGCAGCGTCGTATCGCGTGCCGACACTTGGCGTGTGCGCTCCCGTTCGATTTCCTGGATCCGGTTGCGGCGGGCCTGCGCGCGGGCCTGGTCATCCCCCGACCGGCTAAGCACGCCGCGCACGGAGGCGGTCACATCTTCCATATCCACTACTTGCTCCACATGAAGTCCCGCCACCGGCCGTTCATCGGCGCGCTCGGCAGCGTAAAACCCCTCTTCCAGCAACTGCTCGTCCCCGCGCGAAACCTTCGTGATGAAGTCGCGGGCGCAATGGTGGTTGGTCATGACGAGCCCGCGATCAGACACGAGGGAAGCCGAGCACGAGTCCGAGAACCGCAACGCGCCAAGCCGCGCCTGCTCCAGCCACTCTGCATCGGCCGTCATGTCATAGGTCTCGTTGAAATAGTCCAGCGGCGGGTTGGAGAAGGTCCACATCTTGCCGTCGTCAAAGCGCTCCGCTGTTACATCCTCAAAGCCAGCAGGCTTTTCGAGCGCGGGCGCGACGGGTCGTTGCTCTGTGGCTTCGGTGGTCGTGTCCCGGTCGGGACGGTCCGTGACGCGCGCCACCTCACTACCCGACCCACAGGCTGCAAGCCAGAGGCCAAGCAGTAGCGCGACAAGCACAACAAATGACGACGAGCGTGGTGGTGATGATACCAGCATAGGAGTAAGCGTGTAACAGGCGATGGAAAGAGTGAGCCGGCGGGGTATGCCCCAGGGCAGGAGCCTCATCCGCGATACCCATGGCACGGGCCCAGGGTTCGTCAGGTGTGTGCAGGGGAGCCAGCCCCGGGCCGTGGGCAAGGCGCTGCAGCACCATACCCTGCCGCGAGGGCCGGGCGATGGAACCCGTCGACAGGGGTAGAATATGAAGCGGTTGCTTGCGAAAGTGGCGGAATTGGTAGACGCGCTGGATTTAGGATCCAGTGGGCTAACACCCGTGGGGGTTCGAGTCCCCCCTTTCGCACCACCTCATGCCAGGGCTGTGACACGCGATTCGGTTGATTTGCCCAGGCGCTGCACAGGCGTGATGACGGAGGCCCTGGCTCAATCCACAAGCGGATTATAGTCGCTCAGGTTGGAGGGGTCGATACGGCTCAGGATAGCATAGGCCTGGCTCCCGTTGGCAGCCCCGGTGAACAGGGCGGCCAGTTCGCGACTCTTGGTGTTGAAAAAGAGGTCCAACGCGTACTGACGGGAGACATCAGCGGCCAGTTCATCGAGCGCGTCCAGCACGTCAAGGGCGGCGCGGCGCGCTTCTTCGGGCTCCTGCACAAAGTGGTCCAGCCCGTGGTAGTGGTACGTGAAATACGCCCGGCGCAGCGGCTCCAGCCGGCTGTCCAATAGCTGCGTGACGAGGTCTGTGCGTGTGCGCGATGCGCCGATGCTACTCCATCCGGGCGCGTTGGCGGATTCGCCCAGCCGCGCAATACGCCGTGCGCGCTCAAATTGGGGCGTCCCGCCCATCGGACGGAAGGTGTCGTAGTCGTAGCCCAACAGCAGGTAGACGTAGAAGTCGATGACGGAGGTGTAGGCGTCGAAGCTGTCGAGGTCAAAGGTGAGCGCCTCCCCCTGGGCATAGGCAAACTCCCAGTCCCGATCGCTGATCTGAATGACGCGGGTGTTTTGCATGGTGCCGTAAATGGGCCGCACCGACGAGACCACAAGCCGCGCCGTGAACTCGGTGAGGGCGGTCGCTTCCTGGATGATGATATCAAACGAGCACAGGATGCGTTCGTGATCCTCGAACCGGTCCTCCGTCCACCGCCGGTCATTCACGTACTCGCGCGTTAGCCGTTCCAGCCCTTCCAGGTAGTCGAAGTCCGATCCGCTGACCTGGCTAAAATCGACTGAGACGTCGCAGAGGAGCTCCTGCGCGGCGGCAGCCCGAGGGTACGCGCTCAGGGCCATAAGGAGCAGGAGCACCACGCCGCCGGCGATTGAGCTTCGGATGCTACGATAAGGCATGAGCAGGGAAAGCAAACCATAAAAGCGCCACGTGGTGGAGATGTACCTCCGCTTTCGCCGCAGGTTCTATCGATTATTGGCTCTATCGTAGCCCAACCCTCGCACCTATGGTAAAAATATGATAGGGTAAAATAGTTGATGGCGTGCGTTCTCCTGTCGCAGACGGATTCACCTTATGCATCCGAGCGGGCACATAGCGCTATGGTGTGCGCTGCTTCTGCTGCTTGCCAGCGTGTGGACGGTGCCGCGCCCTGCTCACGCGCAGGTCTCGTTGCAGGCAGGGCCGCGCCTGATGGCACTCGGTGGGGGTGGCACCGCGGTGGCGGGTGACCTGTGGGGCGGTAGCAACCCGGCGGCCTGGGCGGGTCTTGCCTCCCGCCAGCTGGGCTTTTTTGCCGGGCAAGCGTTTGAACTCTCGGAGCTCCGCCTCGGGGCTGTGCGTGTGGCCCAACCCCTGCCCTGGCTGACGGCGGTCGTGGGTGCGCAGACGTTCGGGTTCGAGCAGTTCCGAGAGCATCAATTCCCGGTGGGCGTGGCGCGGGAGGTTACGCTGGGGACCACGCGCACACTGGCCGTGGGGGCCGAAGCGCGCTACACCCACGTGAGCATCCCCGGCTACGGCAACGACGGCGCCGTGGGGCTGACGCTCGGCGCGCAGGTCCAGGTGTTGCGTACTGTCCGCGCCGGCGTCCAGGCGGTGCACCTGAACGCACCTACGTTGGGCGGCGGCGACGAACTCCCGCGTCTTCTGCAGGTGGGGCTGGCCTATCAACCACAGGAGGCGTTCCTGCTGGTGCTGGATGCCGTAAAGGACGTGCTGTTTCCCGTGTCGTACCGCGGAGGCGTGGAGGTCCAGCCCGTGGAAAGCCTCACGCTGCGCGGAGGCATTGCCACCCAGCCCACGCGGTTTACGGCGGGCCTGGGCATTCATGTGGGCCGTCTCACCGCCGACGTAGCGGCAGAACGGCACGACGTGCTGGGGTGGTCGCCTGCGGTCGGGCTTCTGCTTCGCTAACCCCGCTCCTTATGGACTACGCTTCCCTCATCAGGTGCACGGTTGGACTCGCAGTTAGCCTGGCGATCGCGCTCGGCGTAGGGACGTCCGCCGAGGCCGGGGCTGCGCCCACCGACACACTGCTCACGGTCACCCGTGCCGAGGTGCGGGCGTTCCTCTTCGACGAGCGAGACGAGGAGGCCCTGCCGGAGGACCTCTTTGAGCAACTGGAGACGTGGCTTGATGACCCGTTGGACCTCAACCGGGCGAGCGCGCACGCCCTTGCCGTCTTGCCCTGGCTACGTCCGGCACAGGCCGAGGCCATCGTCCGCGCCCGTACCACCGATGGGCCCTTCGACTCCGTTGCGGCTGCCTTTGACGCTGCGGATATTCCTCCACAGGACCGGGCCTACCTGCGCGCCTTTCTGCACGTGCGTCCCCCCAGCACGACGGGTACCCCTGCGCCGTGGCGCGTGATGCTCATGCAGCAGGCGACCCGGCGGCTGGACCTGGGCCGGGGGTACGACCGGACGCGTGAGGGGACGACCTATCTGGGCTCTCCGGTGCGCATGATGACGCGGCTGCAGGTTGGCCAGCGGGGCCGGTGGCAAGGGCGCCTCACGCTCAACAAGCACGCCGGTGAGCCGTTCGCTTGGGATCCGGCCCTTCGGTTCTTTGGCTACACGCACATGGCCGGGCACGTGGCCTGGCAGCCACGCCACGGGCGCACCACGATAATCGCGGGCGACTACCAGGTGGCGCTGGGGCAGGGCCTCCTCCTGTGGCGCGGGCTCGCGCTCGGCAAAGGCACGGCGGCGGTTGACGGGCCTGCCCGCAGCAGTCGCGGGCTCGCCCCCTATCAGGGCACCGACCCCAATGGCCACTTCCGCGGGCTGGCCGGCACGATGACGGTTGGCCCCGCAACCCTTACGGCGTTCGCGTCACACACGCGGCGCGATGCAGCGCTGGACACGCTGACTATCGCCAATGGCGAAGCATCGGTGGTGCTCAGCTCCCTCCCTACCACCGGACGTTACCGCACGCCCCTGGAGCGCGAGCGCCGCGCCTCTACCACGTTGCAGACGGCAGGCGGTGCCGTGGAGATGGGCCGTCCGGGGCGGCATGTGGGGCTGGCCGGCTACGTGGCACGCTTCGGTCATCCTGTAGCCGCCTCGGATGCGCTGCACCAACGAGGGGCGTTTTCTGGGCAACAGGCCCACGGCCTCAGCCTGTACGGGCACTACAGTCTTGGCGATATCGCTGCCGGAGCGGAAGTGATGCGCCCCCACGCGGGCACCATGGGCGGTGCGGTGTGGCTTCGTACCGCCGTTGGGCGACTGGCTGAGGTGCTCTGGCACGGCCGGGTCCTGCCCGTAGGCAACAGCCTGTTCGGTAATCCCATCGCAGAGCAATCGAGCAGGGCGCGGGGCGAGCGCGGCTTCTACCTTGGCCTGCACCTCCGTCCGCATCCGACGTGGACGCTTGCGGGCTACGCGGATGTCTTTACGATGACGTGGCCGCGTTTCCGCACAGATCGGCCCAGCACCGGGCTTGACGTCCGGGCACGCCTTACCCACCAGCCGCGGTCGTGGCTGCGCGTGTACGTGCAGGGCCGCAGTCGCCAGCGCGAGCAGAACGGCGCCGCCTTGCACCACGACACCCGGCCTCTCCGCCCCATCAGCCGCCACGAGATCCGCTTGCACGCCCAGTATGCGCACAGTCCTGTGCTCCGCTTTGCTACCCAGGTGGACCAGGTGTGGACGACCCGTGATGGAACATCAGGACGCGGCTTTTTACTGTCGCAAGACGTGCGGTGGCACATACACGCCGCCCTACGCCTGGATGCTCGGCTGGCCTTCTTCGATGCGGACCCTTTCGATGCCCGCGTCTACGCCTACGAGCACGACCTCCGATACAGCTTCTCTGTGCCCGCCTTCTCTGGGCAGGGGCAGCGCCGGTACCTGATGGCTACGTGGGCGCCCACTGCTGCGCTCGACTTCCAGATGAAGCTGGCCGAAACCCACATGCCGATGGAGACCACCATGGGGTCGGGATTAGATGAGGTGGAAGGCAATCGCCTGCGCGACGTGCGCCTCCAGCTCCGCTGGCGACCCTTTCGCTGAGGGATACGACGCTGCAAGCAGCGGATCTTTTAACGCGTTGTGCAACCCCGCGTTAGGCAACAGAGTAAAACGTTACGTCAACACATCATCCTTAAACCGCGCTGCACACGCGCTTCTACCATGTCTTCCGCTGATATGCCGCGGCCTCAGATGCTTGTGTTGGAAGACAACCCTGAAGCCCTTTTGTTACTGCGGCACTACTTGGTGCCACATGCCGAGGTGACCTTCACCTCTACGGTGGACGAGGCGCTTGCAGCGGATAAGGAGCACAGCTCTTCGGCCTGCGACCTCTACATCCTCGACATCAACCTTGGGGAGGATCGCGACGGGGTCGACGTGCTGCACATGCTGCATGCACGGTACGGTAAAGCAAACGTGCGTGCGCTTGCGCTCACCGCGTACGCGCTGCCCGGGGATCGCAAGAAGTTTTTGGCTGCGGGGTTTACCGACTACCTCTCAAAACCGTTTTCGCGGCAGCAGCTTCTGCACATTCTTGAGACTGTGGAGCCCCTATCAGGCGCACGGTTGTAAAATGAAATAGCGCCGCACCATGCACGCTTCGGGGTCAACCGGTCAGTTCGTGCTGGTAGCCCGCAGGATACGCCGGCGCTCGCGGAGCTTGTCGTGCCAGACCTCTTCGTCAATCCGCTGATCGTCCAGAAAATACGTCCATTCTTCTACCGCTTCGGGCTCCACCACGAGGGGCGTTTGCAACTTGGCCACGCGCTTCAGTTCGGGGTCGGTACCCATTTGATGGACGAACGTGATGTGGCACACGCCAGAGGGCTCTACCTCCTTGACCGACAGCCAGTTATCGCCACATACGTGGCAGGTGTAGAACTGCGACTCGTAATCGTTATCGAGAGCCGCGTGATCGTATTCTTCCTGCACCTCCGTGACAACGTGCATCGGAACGAGGCTGCGCGCGCCACAGGCTTTACAGTGATGCCGTTCCATAACGATCCTGCGGTCAATTCGAAGATGATGCTGTAGAACTCGTACTATAGCCCCCCTACGAGGTTCTTGACATCCTCGCCCGCCTAAAGGCGGGAGATTCCCGTCTCTCACAAGAGCGGGTTCCTCATTCATCGGGCGCTGCTGTCGAGGACAAGTCCTCGTTCAGTCTCACGCAGCCCTCCAGAGGCTGAAGCCGCAAGCCCTG
>LKNB01000050.1 GCA_001564055.1 Rhodothermaceae bacterium Tc-Br11_B2g6_7 | reverse complement strand
CACGTAGTCGGGGCGATGGCGTCCCCCTCGATCTTTTGATCGTGTAGCTCGCTGAGCACGATAGGTATAGAGCGTGTGTTGAAGGCGAGAAAGAACCCCACGACCTTTAGTTGTGGGAGTACGTCAGAGACTATGTTGCTTGAGCGAGCAATCAGACTACACCAATAGGCCTATGAACTGACCGATTACTGCTGTTCCCCACCACCCTGCGGGTTGAGCGGTGCGGGTTCATCCTGCTGCTGTAGGGGGTCCGGCATCTGCTGCTGCGGTACCGCATCGCCTCGCTGCTGGATCACGCTGCCGGCCTCATCCTGGGGGATGGCAAAGTTCGTCATGATGGCCAACACAATGAATAGCGTCGCCATCGTCCAGGTGGCCTTTTCCAGAATGTCGGGCGCCTGGCGCGCGCCAAGAATCTGCTGCGCCGCACCGGCCGCGCCGCCGCCGCCAATACCGGCAAGCCCGCCGCCCTTACCGGCCTGCATCAGCACCACCGTGATGAGCGCAAGCCCAATAAGCGCGATGATGACAATCAATGAGATGAAGAAAAACATGAGCGCACGCGTAGGTCTGGGAAAAACGTTCGGGGCAGCAGTACTGCCCGTGAAGGAATGTCAAGTAGTTGACAACGCCGAGCACGCACGCACGTTTCGCCCTTGTTACGCTCCGGCGTGAAGAAACTGCTGAGCGAGGGTCAGTGCCATGGCGGACTTCATGTCTTTCACCTCCCCTCGCTGCGCGCGCTGCACCGCCTCGCGAAACGGCATCCGCACGACCGTCACGTGCTCGCCTTCGCTCAGGTCCTGCGTGCCTTTCGTCAGGTTGCGCGCCAGGAAAAAGTGGATGATCTCGTTGCTGTATCCGATACAGGGGTAAAGCGACGAGAGCTTCGTGAAGGCCCCAGCACGCCACCCGGTCTCCTCCTCCAGCTCGCGTGCCGCCACCGCTGCTGGGTCTTCATCCGGCTGGTCGATCTTGCCCGCCGGCACCTCCAAAAACGTGCGGCGCGGCGGGTAGCGAAACTGCTCGATGAGCAGCACCGACCCGTCGTCGAAGAGCGGCACCACAGCCGACGCTCCCGGATGGTCGATCCATTCCCGCACGCCGGTGGACTTGTCGGGCAGCTGCACGGTGTCGCGGTAGACCTTGAGGAGCGCGCCATCAATGAGCTGGTCTGACTCCAGTGGGGTTTCCGTGAGTGTGCTCATCAGGGGAGGCGAAAATATGGAGGAAAACAGAAAGAAGTGGAGGCAACGCGCTCGGTCTCACGCTATGGGAACGCCAGGGCGCAGGCGGCGGTCATCGTGATGGCGGCTGTTTCGGCCCGCAGGCGTCGGCGCCCGAGGGACACCGGCACATAGCCCAGCGCCTGCGCCTCGGATCGTTCGTCCGCCGAGAACCCAGCTTCGGGACCGATGAAGGCTGTGAGCGGACCCGCTGAACAGTCCCGCAGAGCAGCCAGAGGATGCGCCTTGGCCGGGGCGTCCATCGTGGCGATAAGCCCGGGGGCGTCGGCCTGTTGCCGCAACGCCTCCACAGCCGGCAGCGGATCGTACAGGGCGGGAAGCCGCGACCGCTTGCTCTGTTTCATCGCAGCCACCAGCACGCGCTCGCACCGGTCCCGGCGCAGGGTGGCTTTCTCGCCGTGGTCGGTTGTTAAGGGAAGGATGGCGTGCACGCCCAGCTCTGTGCACTTTTCCAAGAGCGTCTCCCACCGGCTGCGCTGCTTCAGCAGACCCACCGCAAGGGTAAGCTGGTA
This sequence comes from Rhodothermaceae bacterium Tc-Br11_B2g6_7, assembly GCA_001564055.1. Taxonomy (GTDB): domain Bacteria; phylum Bacteroidota; class Rhodothermia; order Rhodothermales; family Salinibacteraceae; genus Tc-Br11-B2g6-7. The sequence continues at coordinate 20,806 of LKNB01000050.1, read as the reverse complement.
GGACGGCTCGCCATGCTCCTGCTCCGAGGCCACCAGCTGACCGGCCAAGTGCTCCGGCTCGGCCACGTCCACCGCTACTTGATACCACCCGCCCTGTCCATCCACCACCACGATGGTGTCGCCGGCCCGGGTCCGGAGCACCTTCCGTGCATGAGCGGCTTCATCGGGCGGAAGCGTTACATAGGCCCCTCGGAACGCCGAGGGCGGGGCGTAAAAGTACGTGACCATGCCTGAAGATCGGCGCGTGGTGGGTGGGCGGGTAACAACTGCGGTTAAGGACGTGCCAGCGCCGACGGGCGTTCCTCGTTACGAAACCGTCCACGGCCGAACCGACCGGCACGCCTTCGGTTGAGCGTGCGTGTCGTCTTTATCTCCTCAAGTTCCACCGCCCGTGCCATCCGACTCCCCCGGCCGCTCCCTCCCCGACGATCCGTCCTCGCTTGCCAGCGACCGCCATCGCGGCGCCTTTCATGAGGCGCTGGTCGCGTGGTACGAGAACAACAAGCGCGTCATGCCGTGGCGGGCCTCCGGTGATCCGTATCGCATCTGGGTCTCAGAGATCATGTTGCAGCAGACACGGGTGGACCAGGCCGAGCCGTACTTCAACCGGTTTATGGAGGCGTTCCCCACGGTGGAGGCGTTGGCTGCGGCATCGCAAGACGAGGTGCTGCAGGCCTGGGAGGGGCTGGGCTATTACTCGCGGGCCCGTCATCTACACGCGGCAGCGCAGCACGTCGTGGACGAACACGACGGCGCCGTCCCTTCTACCTACGACGAGATCCGCGCCCTGAAAGGCATCGGCCCCTACACCGCGGCCGCTGTCTTATCCATTGCCTTCAACAAGCCGCATGCGGTGCTCGACGGAAATGTGATGCGGGTGCTCGCACGCGTATTCGCGATCGAAGACGATGTCCGGTCGAGTCGTACGAAACGCCTGCTGCAGGACCTTGCCGATGCCCTGCTGGAACCGACGGACCCCGGCACCTACAACCAGGCGGTGATGGAGTTAGGCGCGCTCGTCTGCACGCCACGGAATCCCGAATGTACGGCGTGCCCACTGGCTACTGTATGTGAGGCGAAAGCACAGGGCCTGCAGGATCGCTATCCCGTAAAGTCGAAAAAGCCACCGGTGCCGCACTACGAGATTGCCGTGGGGCTCGTGTTCGACGATGAGGGGCGCCTCCTCATTCAGCAGCGCCCGGACGATGCCATGCTTGGCGGGTTGTGGGAGTTTCCTGGGGGGAAGCAAGAACCGGATGAGCCGCTGGAGGAAACCTGCCGGCGGGAGTTGCGGGAAGAACTGCAGATCGAGGTGGCGGTGGAGGCCCCGTTTTATACGCTGGACCACGCCTACTCCCACTTCAAGATCACCATGCACGCGTTCGTGTGCCGCATCGAGGCAGGCACGCCCACCCCACCCGATGGTGTGCCCATGGCGTGGGCGTCGATCGATGCGCTGTCGGACTATGCCTTTCCGCGGGCCAACCGGCGCATCATTGAAGCGCTGGAGGAACGCCAGCAGCAACCGCACCTCTTTGACGCACTGCCGTCGGAGGCCTGAGCGGGTGTCTTATGATGCCGGCGAGGGCTGCTCAACTTCCTGGAGGTGATGCAGCAGTGCGTCGTGAAGCGTATCCACATGGGTGGCGTGCTCCGGCTTCATGAGGACGCTGCGCAGGATGGGTGCGGTGGGCTGATCGATGGTCATGTCCGGCACCTGGCGAGCCAGCGCCTCCGCCTCCACGTCCAGCACGCTCAAAAAGAGCGGCACCTCTTTGCTGTTCATCGCCTGCTGAAACACTGCCCGGCTGCGCTGCCCGATGGCCCGGGCCGTGGGCGAGGCTATCGTGGGGAAGAACGTCACGATGTCGAGCGCTGGCGGCAGATACGTCTGCACTTCGGGCGCCTCCTCCAGCTTCTCATGCCAGGCCACCGCGGCCTCCCGGCAGGCCTGCAGGATGGGGCCCAGCCCCTCGTCAGCAGCCAGCGGCAGCACCTGTAGCGTCAGCCACAGCGCCCCCGCCGCTGCCCCGGCCCGCGAACATTCAAGGCTAATCTCCCCCAGGTGCAGGTCGTCGGAGCTGAAGTAGGTGTAGGGCGAGTCGTGTTTGTAGAGGCGCGCGACCGACCGGTCGTAGAAGAGGATCGCGCCGCAGCCGTAGGGTTGCAGCCCGTGCTTGTGCGGATCGATGGCTATGGAATCGCACCGCGCCAGCGCGCGCAGGTGATGCCGCACGTCGGCGTCCAGCGCTGCCGGACCCTCGGCATCGCCCCAGGCCAGCAGGGCAAAGAAGCCCCCGTAGGCTGCGTCGGCATGGATGCGGCAGCCGTAGCGGCGCCGTAGCTCCAGCACATCCGCGATGGGGTCCACGGCCCCCACCCCGGTTGTCCCTGCCGTCACCACCACCGTCCCGATCTTATGCTCCTGCAGCGCCTCCTCCAGCGCCATCATGTCCATCCGGCCAGCGGCATCTGTGGGGATCGACACCGTCTCCACGCCCAGCAGCTGCGCCATCCGCTCATGTGTGTAGTGCGCCTGGTCGCTGATGGCAATTGCCCACGTGGGGTGCAGCTCCCGCGCCACCCACAGCGCCTCCAGATTGGCCAGCGTGCCGCTGGTGGTCAGGTGCCCCAGCGATCCGTCGGGGTAGTGGACCATGTCGGCGAGCTTGCGGACGACCTCCTTCTCCATCTTACCTGTCGGCGGCCCGCCATCCAGCGCGTGGTTGTTCGGGTTGATGCACATCGCGGCCGTGTAGCCCATGATGGCGGCCGGGTGGGGCGGTTTCAGCATCTGCCCGGCATAGCGCGGGTGGAAAAACGGATAGTTGCCGCGCAGCCGACGCGTGTACTGATCGACCGCGCGTGCCATCGCGGTATCGTCCACCTGCATCGACGGATGCGGGTCGAAGGGCTCGTACGTGTCCTGCCAGGCCTGCACTTTCTTGAGGGCCTGCTGCAGTTCCGGGAGAAAGTCCATATGAACAGCGCTCAGGTAGATGAGGATACGTCAGCAGCCCCGGCGTTAACGGGCCTTGCCTCTGATGGGTTGAGCGACACGCGCTCCTTGGTCGTGAGCCAGAGGCCAACCGCGCCGGCAACCATCAGGCCCACTGAAATGACCTCCGCCTGGGTGGCCATCACCCCAAACACGTCGAAGGTGACGTTCACGCGGATCTGCTCGATCAGCAGGCGCTGGGCCCCGGCCAAAACAAGGTACAGCGAAAACAGCCAGCCGCTCCGAAACGGGTGCCGCCGAGCCACCCAGAGCACCCCAAAGAGGAGGACGCTGGCCATTGCAAACTCGTACAGCGGAGTGGGATACACGCCTGGCTCCGGCAACGTCACGCCCAGGATGTTGTTGGGGTAGGTCTCGGCCCACAGCCACATGGGGACGAAGTCTGGTTTCAGGGTCAGGTCGGCCGCAATACCCCAGTCGCCATCGCCCGCCAGATGGCAGCCAATCCGCCCGATGCCGTACCCCATCATGAGGCCTGGCGCGCAGGCATCAGCGAAGGTGGGTACGGACAGTCCCTTGCGATGAACATAGTAGGCCACGCCCAGCCCGGCGACCAGAAAGCCACCGTAAAAGGTAAGCCCGCCCGAAGCAAAAAGCATCTCCAGGGGGGCTTCCAGAAACGCCCCCAGGTTCTCCAATATATGAAAGGCCTTGGCGCCGGCGATGCCCAGCACGATCGTCAGCAGCAGCCCGGTACTGACGAGTACGGAAGGCGACACCTGCGTGGTACGAGGGCTACCGGATGAGGGGTCAGCGGCCGGCCAGTCTACCCCGGAAATCCGGCCCGCGCGGTACAGGCGGTCCAGTTCGCGCCCGGTGAGCCATGCCCCGACGAGTGCCGCCACCGCCACCATCGCCCCGAACGAGTAGATCGGGAACGGCGCGGTGACGCCGAACAGGTCCTGCATGAGATCACTGAGTCGAGGATACATCGTCCCCCCTTACATCGTAGATCGGGCTTAGGCTACCGCTGGCAGGCGGCCTTTCAGGTAGTCCACCAAGGCATCAAACGCCACCTCTTCCTGTTCGCCCGTCGCCATTTCTTTGACGGAGGCGCGGCCGGTGTTCAGCTCGTTCCCGCCGATGATGAGGGTGTAGGGCGCCTCCTGCCGGTTGGCCTCTTTCATCTGCGCCTTCAGCGAGCGGCCACGCAGGTCCAGCGCCACAGCCAGTCCTTCGGCGCGCAGTTGCTGTGCCCAGCGAAAGACCCACCGCTCGGCCTCATCGCCCAGCGCGGCGAGGAAGACATCTGCCGTAGGCTTTGCCGGTACCTCCACGTCCTGCGCCTCCATGGCCAACAGCAACCGCTCGATGCCGGAGGCAAAGCCGATTGACGGGACCGGCTGCTTGCTGCCCAGCTCCTGCGCCAGTAGGTCGTACCGCCCCCCGCCCCCCAGGGCACTTTGGGCACCCAGGTCATCGCTCTCCAGTTCAAACGCCGTATGCGTGTAGTAATCGAGCCCCCGTACCAGCGTCGGATCTTCGGTGTAGGCGACCTCCAGGTCATCCAGCAGCCCTTTGACGGTGTCGTAATGGGTGCGGCTTTCCTCATCCAGAAAATCGAGCAGCACCGGCGCCTCCTGCAGGATCGCCTGTTCATGCTCGTTTTTGGTGTCCAAAATCCGCAGCGGGTTGGTTTCGAGGCGCTGCCGGGAGGTTTCGGAGAGCTCACTGTGGTAGGGCTGCAGGTACGTCTGCAGGGCCTCCACAAAGCGCGCCCGGCTGGGCGGGTTGCCAACCGAGTTCAGGCGGAGCGTCAGGCCCGTGAGCCCGACCTCGTCGTAGATGGCCTGCATCATCGCGATGCACTCGGCATCGGCGCGGGGGTCGTCGGTGCCCATGATTTCAGCCCCAAACTGGTGGAACTGCCGGTAGCGCCCTTTCTGCGGGCGCTCCGCCCGAAAGCAGGGGCCGATGTAGTAGAGCTTCTGCACCCCGCCGCGCTGATCCAGGTGGTGCTGCAGGTAGGCCCGCATAACCGGGGCCGTAACTTCAGGGCGCAGCACGTACTGCGTATCGCCGCGCTCAAAGGCAAACATCTCCTTCGACACGATGTCCGTGTACGCCCCGATGCCGCGCGCAATGAGCGGCGTGGGCTCCAGCACCGGGGTGCGGATCTCCTCGGCGTTGAAGCGGGCCATCACCCGATGCACCACACGCTCGACGTAGCGCCAGGTGCTGGCCGGCGCAGGGCTGGCCCCGTCGGTGGTCGCAGTGTCCGGGAGAATGTCGAAGGTCCCTTTAATGGACTGAAAGTCAGTATTCACGAAGTAGGGAGCGAGTATGGGGGTGGTAAAAAATAAAGGATGGGGCGGTCCGGACCGTCCCGTTGGGGGTCCGGGCGAGGCTGCGTGTGGCTTCGGGTCCTCCTGCCAACCAGCAGCACTGGAACGGCAGCGCCCGCCTGCGGCGGACCCACTGGACGGCACAAGGTCAGGATACCGCTGGCGTATCTTCTTCCTCGGCGAACAACGCCAGCACATCGGCTGGCGTATCGCAGTCCAGGATGCGCGTGCGCAACCGCTTCCGATTGAGCAGGCGCGAGATGTGGCTCAGGATCTTGATATGCTTCGACCGAGCCGCCTCCGGGCCCGCCAGCATAAACACCAGCCGGACGGGCTCCTCGTCCATAGCGTCGAAGTCGATGGGCCGCGCCGTTACGGCAAAGCACCCCACCGTCTCCGATACGCCGCCGGTTTTAGCATGGGGCAGCGCCAGTCCTTTGCCTACGCCGGTCGACATCATGCGCTCGCGCTCGATGACGTCTTCCCGTACCTGCTCCAGGTCCGTTACAGAGGAATGGCCCTCCAGCAGTTGCACCATCATATGGATCACGTCCTCGCGCGACGTGGCGGGCAGACTAACGTGGATGCGTTCTTCTGAAAGCAGGTCGCTGATGGCGACGGTGTCCGTGGAGTTCATCAGGGGAAGGTGCGGAAAGCGGCTGGTGAGGAAGAAGCGATGGCGACACTAAAGTGACAGAAAGCTCCAAGAAAACGTGTCCTCTCTACGGATGTTCGGCCGTCTTGGGAGGTTGCACCACCGCAGTTCAGCCCTCTTCCACCCGCTGAAGCTCGTCCCGAACAAACAGGAAATCGTCGGGGGGGTCAACGGAAAAATCTACCGCGGCGTCGGTCCGTGGATGGGTGAAGCCAAGCGTATGGGCGTGCAATGCCTGCCGCGGCATGGCCGTGAAAAGCCGATCGAAAAATGCGCGGCGGGATCGGCCGGTCGACCCATAGCGAATGCTCGTGCCCCCGTAGGTGGGGTCGCCCAACACGGGATGGCGCAGCTGTTGTGCGTGCACCCGGATCTGGTGGGTGCGCCCGGTCTCCAGTTGAAAGCGTAGCAAGGCGGTATGGGCGTAAGCCTCTATGGTGGCGTAATGGGTGCGGGCTTCTTTCCCCTGGCCGGGCGCCACCACGGCCATGCGCTTGCGGTCGCGCGGGTCACGGCCCAGCGGCTCGTCCACGGTGCCGGAGGGCGGCTCGGGCACGCCCCACACCAGGGCGAGGTACTGCCGCCGCGTGGTGTGGTCCTGAAACTGCTGCGCCAGGCCCCGGTGCGTGACGTCGTCCTTGGCCACCACCAAGAGGCCCGACGTGTCTTTATCGAGCCGGTGCACGATGCCCGGGCGGATGGCGGGATCGCCCGCGCGCGTCGGCAGCGCATTGGTCACGGACAGGCCGATGGCCTCGTCGTCGAGGTCATCGGGGTCATCCAGGGCCGCCACCTCCAGCGCCTCTCCCTCTACATGATGCAGCAGGGCGTTGACCAGCGTGCCGCTGCGGTGACCGTAGGCCGGATGCACCACCATCCCGGCGGGCTTGTTTACCACGATGAGGTACTCATCTTCAAACACCACATCCAGCGGGATGTCTTCGGGGAGGGCCTGCGGCGGCGGCGGGCGGCGGATCGTACACACGATGGTAGCGCCCGCCTCAACGGTGTGGGCCGCCTTCGTGACGACCGTGCCATCAACCTCTACCAGCCCCGCGTCGATGCTTTTCTGTACTTTCGTCCGTGAGGCGTTCTCGACGAACCGGGTGATGTACTTATCGAGACGCCCCTGCTCCCGATAGCCGTCGGGCACCTGGAGCGTGATGGTGGTGGTTTCCTGACCGGTGTAGGTGGACATAGGTTCGGGGCAACGAGCAAAACGGTGAGGGGGTGATCCTGCGCGCGAGCCACCCTATCAGGCAGCCACCGTGGCGTGGCGGCTGAGGACGTCAAGCGCGGCGTCCAGGTCGGCTCTCGTGTTGTAATAACTGGGCGCAAGCCGGAGCATCCGGTTGCGCACGGAAGCGATGATCCCCGCCTCCTTTAGGGCGGCTGCAGCCCCGGTAGCGTCCGGGTGCTGCACGGTCACGATGCCGCTGCCATGGGCCGGATCCGCGCTGCCATACCGGGCCCATCCCTGCGCGGTCAACGCCTCGTGGAGGTAGCGAGCGTGCGCCAGAATCCGCTCTCGGCAGGCCTCCGGATCAGCTTCGGCGTACAGCCGCAGCGCACCCCGCATGGCCATGAAGCCGGCCGTGTTCATCGTGCCCAGGTGGTACCGCCGGGCGTCCGGATGAAACCCGAGGTCGTAAGCGAAGAAGTCCTCCCAGTCCACCGGCCCATGCAACCACCCCGCCTGTGGGCGGAGCTGCGCTTGCATCGCTTCGGTACAGTACAGAAAGCCCGTACCCTGCGCGCTCATCAGCCACTTGTGGCCGCCACAGGCCAGGAAGTCGATGCCGAGCGCTTCGACATCCAGCGTGAGGGCGCCCAGTCCCTGAATCGCATCCACACAGAGGAGCACGTCGTGCGCCCGGCAGAGGCGTACCAGCCCGTCGAGGTCAGCCGCAAACCCCGACAGGAACTGCACCCAACTGACGGTCAGCAGGCGGGTTTGAGGGGTAAGTGTGGCCTCTACGTCGTCGAGGGTGAAGGTGCCTTCCGTGTGCGGAATAAAGTCGACCGAAACGCCGCGATCGCGCTGGTTCATGAAGGGATACGCATTCGCCGGAAACTCGCAGCCCGGAATCGCGATGCGATCGCCCTCCCTCCAGGGATAGCCCTCCGCCAACACATTCAGCGCATACGACGTGTTGGGCATGAGGGCCACGCGCTCAGCCGACGTACCAATGAGGGCTGCGAGCCGTGCGCGCGTGTCCTCCAGAAGGGGCAGCACCGCCTCAAAGTTATCGACAGTCCCGGAATGCCGCGCTTGCAGGTGCGTCTGCATGCCATCCATTGCCCACAGGCTCAACGGTCCGGTGGCGGCGTGGTTTAGGTAGATGGTCTCCTGCGTGTGGGGAAACTGCTGCCGTAGCGCGTCGAGCGTCATCGGTAGGGGGTTAGGTGCGCATGAACTGCTTACCTGCCATCTGCCGAACGAGCCCACTGAACTCAAGGTTCAGCAAGTAGACGAGCGCGTCGGAGGCGTCCAGGTCGGAGCGCTCACAAATCACGTCGATGTGGAGCGGTGTCGGTTCGAGGGCGTCGTAGAGGCGACGCTCCACGTCGTTGAGTCCGGACAGATCGCGGGGGGTTGCTTCTGGAACGGTGGCGTCCGCTGCCCCCTCCGGCGCGGGCCGGGTGGGCGGCGTGAGTTCCTCCAGGATGTCCTCCACCGTCATCACCAGCTTGGCGTGCCCTTGCTGGATGAGGCGGTTGGTGCCCGTGCCCGAGGCGCTATGGACCGGGCTGGGAATGGCAAACACCTCGCGGTTCTGCTCCAGGGCCAGCCGCGCGGTGATGAGGGAGCCGCCCGACGCGCCGGACTCAACCACCAGCACGCCTTCGCTCATGCCGCTGATGATGCGGTTACGCCGCGGGAAGTTGGTGGCCTCCGGCCCCGTGCCCAGCGGAAACTCCGACACAACCGCGCCACGCTCCAGCATGCGCCGTGCCAGGTCTGCGTGCCGCGCCGGATAAATCACGTCCACTCCACTGCCGAGCACGCCCACCGTCTGCCCCCCGGCCGCTACGGCTCCCTGATGTGCCGCAGCGTCGATCCCGTACGCCAGTCCACTCACGATAGCATAGCCGCTTTGCACCAGTTCCTGCGCGAGATCGTGGGCGAGGTGCCGGCCATAGTCGGTGCACTTGCGCGAGCCGACGATCGCTATCGTGGGCGCATCGGCCGCAGGCAGGGTGCCCCGCACCCACAACGCCGCTGGCGGGTCGTAAATCTCTCGCAGCAGCCGGGGAAAGCGCTCATCCCAGCCCAGCAGCAATGACGCGCCGACGCGCTCAGCCTGTGCCACCTGCTGGGCCACGGCGTCCGTGTCGTCGAAGGCCCGGATGGCCCGTGCTGTCTGCGGCCCGATGCCCGGGGCGTCCCGCAAGGCGCGCGGTGAGGCGCCGAGGACCGCTTGCGCCGACCCGAACAGGGCCACCAACGCCCGCAACCGCCCCGGCCCCACGCCCGGCACCATCGAGAGGGCGATCATCGCGTCGCGCTCTTCCAACGGGCCGGGGGTATCAGCGAACAGCTCGCGGGTCATAGCAAGGGTGGACTGGGACGGGATACCGTTCACACGGCACCAATATACAACCAGCCTACGAAAGCCGCACGCACGAATATGCGAAGCGTGTGCTCATTCTATCGCCGGGCCTCTTTATGGCGTTATGACGACGGCGCCGCGGCTGCCTCCGCTTCGCGATTCGCCTGAATGGCCTCCCAGAGGCGGCCCACCAGCGGGGTGAGGCCTTTTCGCGCCACCGCACTGATGGGCAGCACGGTCTCCTCCTTCGGAAAGTAGTCGCGGACGGTATCCATCAAGATGGACTGTTCTTCTGCGGGCAGCACGTCAATCTTGGACAGCGCAATCATGCGGGGCTTGTCCAGGAGCGTGCGGTCATACGCGGCCAGCTCATGCAGCAGCGTCTCGTAGGTCCCCTGCAGGTCCTTATCCGTCACCGGGATGACGAGCAGCAGGACAGCATTCCGCTCGATGTGCTGCAGAAACTGATGGCCCAGCCCCTTGCCTTCGTGCGCGCCCTCGATGATGCCCGGGATGTCGGCCATCACGAAGGACTTGTAGTCGTCCAGATAGACGACGCCGAGGGCGGGCTCCATCGTCGTGAACGGGTAGTCGGCAATCTTGGGCTTAGCGGCAGACAGCGCAGAGACCAGCGTGCTTTTGCCGGCGTTCGGCTTGCCCACCAGCCCTACATCGGCGAGCAGCTTCAGCTGCAGTGTGATTTCCCGCTCCTCCCCGGGCTCGCCTGGCTGCGCTTTGCGCGGCGCCTGGTTGGTGGCCGACTTAAAGAAGGTGTTGCCTCTGCCCCCACGCCCCCCCTGCACCACGGTGAGCCGATCACCCTCTTCGCGCAGCTCGCCAATCACCTCATCGGTATTTGAATCGGTGACCACTGTCCCTGGCGGGACGCCCAGCACGATGTCTTCGCCGCTTTTACCCTGCCGGTTGTTGCTCTGCCCCGGCTCTCCGCTTTCGGCGTAGTGATGCCGGTTGTAGCGGAGGTCCAGCAGCGTGTAAAGGTTGGGATCTGCCTCCAGAATCACCGAGCCGCCGGCGCCGCCATCTCCTCCACTCGGCCCGCCACGCGGCTCAAACTTCTCTCGCCGAAACGTCACCGCCCCGGCGCCACCGCTGCCGCTGCGTACGGTGACGGTCACATAATCAACAAATTTCATAGGTGTCTTCAGCAAGTGAGCGGATGATGAGCGAGCGCTGCTCTTGTTGGGCACCTGCTAACGAGCGCCCGGCCTGTCAAGTTTTCGCGCATTGCAGGGGCGCCGACTGGACGCTCTCCGCACATTGCGATACGTTGGCTCCATCACTCACGTGCATTTTATCTGATTGCTGAGGGTCTGTGGAGAAAGTTATTGTATATACTGACGGCGCCTGTAGTGGAAACCCCGGACCAGGCGGGTGGGGCGCCATTATTTACGGTGATGAAAACGTGAGCCTCGCGGGATCTGCGAAGCGCACCACCAACAACCGTATGGAAATGACGGCTGCGCTGGAAGCCTTGCGGTATTTCGATGAGCCCACGGAGGTTCACATCCACACCGATAGCGCCTACCTGTCACGGGCCTTTACGGACCGGTGGATCAACAAGTGGCAGCGCAACGGCTGGAAAACCTCCTCCAAGAAGCCGGTCGAAAACCAAGATTTGTGGAAGGCCCTGCTGAAGGAAGTCGACCGGCACGACGTGCACTGGGTCAAGGTGAAGGGTCACGCGGACGATGAGCGCAACATTCAGGCTGATGCGCTGGCGGTGTCGGCGATGCAGGCGCAGCTGTAGCCCGCTCCCGTGCCGCCTGTGTCTCTTCGGTGGTCGGCGCGGGCGGCACAGGGCCGTTGGGGGCACCGGTTGAGCTGTGCTCTACCGCGGCCTCAGCGTCATCTTCCCATCCCCGGCGCAGGCGCAGCGCGTTCCACGTCACCAGTGCGCTGCTGCCAATCATGATGACCACGGCAGCGATGGGATGCAGCAGGCCCGCGACGGCAAGGCCAAGGCCGACTGTATTGTAGAGGGCGGTCCAGCCCAGATTCTGGCGCACCACACGATCCGTGCGGATGGCGAGGCGCATCGACCGGGCAACGTTGCGCAGGTCGCTGTTGTAGAGCGCGATGTCGGCGGCATCCACTGTGAGCTCTGCTCCGGAGGTGAGGGCAAAGCCAACGTCCGCATGGGCCATAGCGGCTGCGTCGTTGACGCCGTCCCCTACCACCGCCACGCTTCCGTGGGCCTCTCGTAGCGCACGTAGCATCGCGACCTTCGCGTCGGGCGAAAGGCCTGCGTGCACGGTGGTATCCAAGAGCACGCCGGCCCGCCGTCCAGCCGCTGCCCGATCGCCCGTGGCGACATGCACCGCGAGGTCCAGCTGCCTCAGGTCGCGCAGGGCCCCCACCGCTTCGGGCGCCATGGTCTCCTCCACGACCAGGAGGGCAACCGCCGTTCCGTCTATGGTGATGAATAACGGCGTCCGCCCCTCGGCCTCGATTTTGTCCACGGTAGGCGCTACGCCGTCGGTGAGTACTGGGGTTGCGTGGAGATGGCGCAGTAGTGCTTCGTTACCGATGCCCACCTCTACGTCGCTGTCGCCCTCCACCACACGCCCCACAACGCCTGCCCCGGGCACGGCACGGGCTGCCGTCACGGTGTAGGGGGCTACCGCGTCGGAAGGCACAGAAGCGGCGATAGCATGGGCGAGGGGATGGTCGATGTGAGCCTCAAGAGCAGCCACCTGGTGCAGCAGGCGCTGCTCGTCCCTCGGCGCTCCGTCGCCCGACGTGGGAAAGGGCAGCACCTGGATTTGCTGCTTCTCAGGCTTGGAGAGCGTCCCGGTTTTGTCGAAAAGCACCACGCCCACATCCCGCAGTTTGTGCAGCACCTCGCCCGACCGGAAGAGCACGCCATGCCGGGCGGCCGTACCAATAGCCGCCGTATGCGCCAGCGGAATGGCGAGGCCCAATGCGCAAGGACAGGCAATCAGTACCACGCTCAGGGCGGCGTACAGCGCGCGTTCATAGCCCGCGGCCAGGTACCAGCCACCGAACGTCACCAGCGCCAGCCCCACCACCCCGGGTATCAACCACTGTAGGATACGGTTGGTCTGCTGGGTTAAGGCCGACGGTTGGGCCATAGCGCTTTGCATGGTCGCCTCGATCTGGGCGAGGCGTCGACGCTCGCCGGTGGCCGTCACCCGCACCGTGAGCAATCCGTCCAGATTCTTGGTGCCCGCATATACCGGTTCTCCAGCTTCTCTCCGTACGGGCCGAGACTCCCCTGTAAGGCTGCTCTCGTCCAAAAAACTCTCTCCGCTTAACACCTCGCCGTCAACCGGAAACACATTGCCAGGCTGCACACGGATCCAGTCGTCTTCGCGAATCTCCTCTGGCGCCACCTCCTGCTTGGTTGGGGCGATGCGCTCGTACGTTTGCGTAGGCACCCGCAGCAGCGAGCGCAGCACCCGGGTCGTGCGGTTCTTGGCGCGCGCCTCCAGGTAGCGGCCCACGGTGAAGAGGGCCAGCAGCATGACGGCCGTTTCCAGGTACACAGGCCCTGCGCCCCGGATGTACGAGGCCAGGCTGACCACGGTGGCACTCGCGGCGCCAAGCGTAAACAATACGTGCAGCGTGAGGCGCTTTTCTTTGAGATCCTGCCACGCCCCCTTGACCACGGGGATGCCCAGTAGCAACAGCGCAGGAATGGCGGCTGTCAGCAGGATCCAGTGGGCGGTCGATACATCGTGGCTGAGGGTCTGGAGGGTCCCAAACCCGTACTGCGTGCTCACGGCGAGGCTCAGCACCATGATGAAGACCGCGAACAGCGCCCCACCAATCAGGCGATACAGCAGGGTATCAACCCCTGTATCCGATGCCTCCGGGCGTGCAGTGCCGGAGCAGCACGCTGTACACTCGGTAGCCTCATGCTCCTTCTCGTTCTTATCCGCGTCATGGGCCATGAGGCAGCCATGGCAACAGTACGCGCCCGCTCCGTCCGGGCCCCGAACGGGCGATCCGGTGATGGGCATATCGCAATACGTGCAACGCGTCATGGAGCGCCTCCTAAAGAAATCCTGTAGTGCCTATCACCACCCGGCGTTGGCGAGCTATTCGTCGGCCACGGGTGTATCGTCAAAGCCCGGCACCGTGGAGCGCTCCTCGGTCAGGAGCTCGTCTGCGGTCCACGGAGCCGTTCGGTCGGCCTCTGCATCACGGACGGCGGCGACCTGATCTGCCGTAATCTCAGACGCGTCGTTGTCCCAGCTCTGCCGGATGTGGGTCAGCACGGCAGCAATCTCTTCGTCATCCAGCCGGCCAAATCCAGGCATCTGCCCGTTGTATATGTTGCCGCGCACCTCCATCTCGCCTTCCATGCCGTGAAGCAAGATGCGTATGGGGCGCCCTTCCGGTCCTGTTACCCACTGCTCCGCACGATTCAGCGGCGGAAACACACCGGATACGCCCTCCCCATCGGCCTGATGGCAGGTTTGGCAGCGCTGCGTGTAGACTTGTCCTCCATCTACCGCCACGGGCTCCTCATCAGCCACGGCTGCTACCCGGTCGCGGTACATGTAATGGGGATCGGCGCTAAAGTCCCCGACGTAGGCGCCCATATAGTACGCGCCAAAAAAGGCCGCGGCAAAAATGGTGACCCACAGCCACATCGGGGGGGCTTCCATGCCCTCGGGCTCTAAGGGGCGTTCGCGGTCCAATGGCGGCCGCCGTGCGCCTTCGTTTAGCGGATCGGATGGTTCTGGCATGGGGATGGATCAAGCAATGGCAATGGGCAGAGGAAACCGTCAGTTGGTTGGGTCTTGCTTTAGCGTCATGAGGTAGGCGTAGAGATTGAGGACATCCTCCTTGGCCACGATGACGCCCTCATCCGGTGCAAACGCCTCCGGCACGTTCACGACAACGTCACTGGCGAGCACCTCTGCTTCGCTCTTAATTTCAAAAAGATAGGGGTACGAGGGCATCAGCGATCCTTCACTTACGGAGCGCGGATTGTAGAAATGAGACAGGTGCCAGTCGCGGCTGGGTTGGCGTTGGCCAATATCTGCCAGGTCAGGCCCCGTCCGCATTGTCCCCAGCAGATGAGGGAAGTCGAACACGTAATCGCCGGGCTCCGACCCCCGCGTTCCCCACCCCCGCCCGATATCATTCCCGAAGCCATCGGGCCGCACCTGCTGCGTATGACAGTAGATACAGCCTTCCCGCATGTAGACCTGCCGCCCTTGCGACTCCGCAAAGTTGTAGTCGATGCGGCCTTCTGTAGGCTCAATCTCCATCAACTGAACCGCAGGAAACACGGACAACGCCACAAAGCTCATGAGAATGGCGGCCAGGGACCCGACGAACAAAACGGATGCGCGTATCATGGTGCAAGCAGAGCAATGGAACGGACGGCGCGGTGCGCGGCGAAGGGTGGAGTGGTGATGCTATGATGCAGAAGAGGACGAAGCCCCGGAGCGCAGGACGGGCGCGAAATAGACTGGGCCTTCCAATTCTGGGCCTTTCTTTAAGATGATGGAATAGAGCAGGTATCCAAAGATCAGGTGCCCCACCGTCATCAGCGTGCCCCCGATGGAGCGGGCATAGAGCCAGGGCTCCGTGATAAACTGGGCCTCCATGAACGTGGCGCTGGTATCCAAGAGGGTCATGCCCTGCAGAATACCTCCAATGGTGAGGGCTACCACGTACATGCCAATGCCCAACGCTGTCGTCCAGAAGTGGAGGTTAATCAGGCGCGAGCTGCGCCATTCCCACTGGGTGAGGCGCGGCATGATGTAGTAGATAGAGCCAAACAGCACCATCGTGGCGAAGGCATAGACGCCGAGGTGCGCATGCCCTACGGTATGGTGAGTGAAGTGCGTAATCTCCTGCCAAAACCGAAATGACATGAACGAGCCCTGCAAACTTACGGCGGTGTAACTCATCGCACCGAAAACGATGAACCGCAGGGTGGGACTCCGAAGCACGGCTTTCAGGCTTCCAAAGGCGGTCATGTGATGATTCAGGGCCACCACCACAACGGGGATCACCATCATCACGCTAAATACAATAGAGATGGTAACGCCCCACTGAGGCGCTGGCCCACCCACCAGGTGATGCAGCCCGGCCCAGTTGTAGAAGAGCGCTAACGTCCAGAAGCCGAGGATGGAAAGGTGATAGCTGTAGATGGGCCGGCCGATCACTTTGGGGATGAAATAGTAGGCGGCAGCCAGGCCTACCGGCGTAATCCAGAGCCCCAGGATGTTGTGCGCAAACCACCAGTTCGCCGTGGCATGCGCCACGCCCTCGTAGATGGGCAGCGAGAAGGTGATCAGCAAAAACGGCCCCCAGAGTAGCGCTGCGCCGATATACCAGATGGAGACGTAGAGGTGGTGCACCCGGCGGCGGCGCAGCATCTCGAACAGCGGCAGCGCAGCGATGGCAATCGCGCCGATAATGATAATATAGACGAACAGGGGAAACTCGACCCACTCAATACTACGCGAGAAGCCAGCAAGAAGCGCAATCGTGCCTATTACCATGGCCACGTTCCAGACAGCAACGCTTACCAGCTGTAGCCATCCAAACCGCATTTTTGTCTTGAGCAGGCGTGCCCAAAGCCACGTCAGCACCCCAAAGCCGGTCATTGAGACCCACCCAAAGATCATGGTCTGGAGGTGCGCCGGGCGTACGCGTCCGAATGTCAGCGAAGCCTGCTCCACCAGCCACTCAGGATGGTTGAACTTGAAGCTCGCAAGCAGGGCCAGCACTGATCCTACAATAAGCCAGAAGGTGCCGCTGGCGATGAACGCAATGACGGGCCAGCGGACGGAGGCATCGACCTCCTCGCGCCATCCCTCAGGCGGGCGCATCTTTTTTTCTTCGACAGACGCTGCAGCTGTTGTGGACATGGGGTTTGCGGCGTGAGAAGGTATCGATCGAAGGGCACAGGCGCGTTGATCAGTGATACCATAGCAGGGTAGCTTGAGCCGCTACCAGTCAGCCTACTACGGACCGTGATGCAACGTCTATTTTATTTTCTGTCGGGCTCGTCAGCCATTTCATCTTCGGCCGTTTCATCCTCAGCCGCTTCGGGAAAGCGCTGGTCCTGTGGCTCCCCCAGCGGTTCGTCCTCATCGAACATGACGTACGCACCGGACTTCAGATTTTCAAACTGGCCATCCTGGTTGGCCCACAGCATGGCAAAGATGGCGATGGCGATCCCGATGAGGAGAACCGCGATGATGGCGATGATAGGCGTATAGCTCATGCGATGGCAGATCGTTAATTTGGATAGCGTTGAGGAGCCCACAACGGAGACGCCATGGCATCGGTGCCTTACGGTCGCATGGGCTACTCGCGACGCCCACAGGCGTGACGCCCGGCCCCCTCTATATGTTAAAGAAGAGGATATACACCAGGACCAGCATCGCGAAGAAGATGGCCAACACAAAGCCGTTGATCACCTTCGCCAGATTGACGTCGCTCTGCTCCATGAGCTTCACTGTACATGTTAATACAAGTGGGACACAGCACACTACGATTGCAAGAAATAGTTCACCGACTTTGTGCGGTTGCTACATCTTAACGATAACTCCAAAGTAACTGCTGTTCAAACAAGTAGTTAGACGTCGCTGATGTCACCAAGGGAATGGACGGTTTTTGCTGTGCGACAAGGGAATTCCGGGCCGCTCAGATGGACCCCATTCACCACTCATGGATCGCCGTCGCTGATCTCGCCTGCGCCCTTCGTGGCCTCAACGAATGCCTTCCGAAAGGCCGGCACGGCACGGGCCCTGACAGCTACCTGCAGGGTGGTATCCTGGCTGTAGGACTGATCTTCCATCGTGGCATTGAATTGGTCCACGACACGCATCACCGGCCCTGTATCGGGATACGCGAACCGGATGCGTAGGCTAACCTTCCGTACGCGCTTGATGAGAGACGCAGCGTCTAATGCCGCTGCAGCTGCACCACCATAGGCCCGGATGAGCCCGCCGGTACCCAGCTTGGTGCCGCCGTAATAGCGCGTCACCACTACGAGCGTCTGCACCAGGCCGCGGGCATCGATCTGGCGCAAGATGGGCGGCCCAGCGGTGCGGCTTGGCTCTCCGTCGTCGTCGTAGCGGAAGGTGTCCGCGTCGATGCGATAGGCGCTGCAATGATGGGTGGCGTCGCGTGCGTCGGTGCGCACCTCCTCAATCATGGCGTTGGCTCCGGCACCCGTTACGGCCGGATAGGCGCGCCCGATGAAGCGCGAGCCCTCCACACGCTGCTCTACCGTAGCAGCCGTTCCGATTGTGCGGTACGTATCATCCATGACGGTATCGGCTCAGGAAAGGCAAGGGCGATGGGGCGCCAGCCTGGAGGGCATCAGCTTATGGCATGTGCAGCGGGAGCGTCACCACGAAGGTAGTACCCACGTTTTTCTCACTTTCCACGGTGATCTCGCCCCCCATCAGCCCTACTAAGTCGCGCGTAATGGCCATCCCAAGCCCTGTGCCCTCGAAGCTGCGGCCGTCGCCTTTGGACTCCTGCACAAACGCATCGAAGAGCTGCGGAAGGAAATCCGCGCTGATGCCTACCCCTGTATCCTTCACCGTAATCTGGCAGCCGTCGTCTGCCATCTGCAGCCGTACCGTGACGCCCCCTTCCAGTGTAAACTTGACGGCATTGCTCACAAGGTTAGTCACCACCCGCTGCAGCGCCGCCCGATCCTGATACGCCTCGACGGGATCGTCTGGCACAACGACCTCCAGCGCGATCTCCTTGTCAGCAGCGGTGCGTGCGAACCCGTGCACGGCGTCCTCGACGACCTCTTGTAGAATGAACGCCCGAGGGGTGAGCTTCATCGCGCCCGCCTCCAGTTGCGAGACGTCGAGCACAGAGGTGAGGGTCTCCAGCAGCCGGTGGCTGGAGCGCTGAATCCGATCGGTAAACTCACCTGCCGGTTCCTGCAGGCCCATCTCGGATAACATTTCGGCAAAGCCAAGGATAGAGGTTAGCGGCGTGCGGATCTCGTGGCTCATGTTGGCCAGGAAGGCCGACTTGAGCCGGTTCATTTCCTCGGCCTCATCCCGGGCCTCCCGGAGCTCGTCTTCCCGCGTGATGCGTTGCAGCACACTGGCCGCGTTCTGCGCCAGGAGTTCCAGCAGTTCAACATCAACAGCGGCCACCCCTTCCAGGATGGTGGTGCCCACTGAAATAACGCCGTAGGACGGGATGGGAATGTAGGCCGCGGATTGCACAGCCCCGAGATCTACAGCGGTTTCTTTAGCGACGATGCACGGTACTACGACTGTTTGCTGTGTGCGCCACGCCTGTGCCGCGTGAGACGGGTCGTCCGTCGTGTATATCGGGCGCGGGGTTGGGAGTTGCTCCTGCGCATCGGCCGACAAGGCGACCACCTCTAACGCTCCGTGCCGCAAGAGGCGCACCGCACTGATGCGATACCGCAGCGTCTCCGTGACAAGCGTAAGCAGGTGCGCCGCAACGGCTTCTTCGGTTTCCGCGACGGCCAGCGTGCTCATCGCGTTATACAGTGTTTGAATCTGTTGCTCCCGCGCCCGCACCATGGCCTCTCGCTCTTTTTGCTGCGTGAGGTCCATGTGGGTGCCCACGGCCCGCGCCGGCGTGCCATCCGCATTCCACTCCATGACTTGGCCACGATCTAAGATCCATCGCCATGAACCATCCTTTGCCCTCATGCGGATCTCTATATCGATAAACGGCACCTCGCCGGCCACATGGCGCTCAAACATCTGAAAGACACGCTCGACGTCGTCGGGGTGAGTGCGCTCGGTAAATTCCTCTACGGTGCCCTCCAGCTCGGCCGGGTTGTATCCGAGCATCTCTGCCCACCGGTCGTTGTACTGAACCGCGTCGGTGTTCATGTCCCAGTCCCACAGGCCAAGGTTGCCGCCCCGCAGGGCCAGTTCAAATTGCTGGCGCTGCGCATCTTCCCGTGCCCGCTGTTCATACGCCTCCGTGACATCGCGAAAGACCATGACGATACCGAGCAAGGACCCTTCGTCGTTCCGGATCGGCGCCGCTGAATCGGCGATTTGAAGGCGGCTTCCATCACGTGCAGTGAGCACGGTATGGTTGGCCATGCCGACGATACCGCCTTCCCGAATTACTTTTTCGACAGGGCTTTCTACGCATTCGCCCGAGTGCCCATTATGGATCGGAAATACCTCAACGAGTGGCCGCCCGCGCGCCTCCTGCGCCGTCCAGCCCGTCAATTCCTCAGCGACCACATTCATCTCGCGGACACCACCTTCCGCATCGGTGGTGATGACCGCATCTCCAATACTGCGTAGCATGATGGACAGGTACTGTTCTCGCTCTTCGAGCGCTTTCGCCTGTTTCACCTGCTCCGTAATATCATTAAAATAGACGGATAGGCCATCATCAAACGGATAGGCATTGACGCGTAGCCACACGTCTAACGGTGGAAAGTACGCCTTAAACGCCACCGGGTCACCGCTCTCAACTGCCCGATGGTAGTGGGTGTAAAAGGGTAAATCGACAGCCTCCGGGAACTCCTGCCATACGTTCGTGCCCAGCAGGTCTTCGCGGGAGCGGTCGAGCAAGACCTCCGCCTGCTGGTTAACGTACGTGAACGTCCAGTCGGTGTCCAGCGCGAAAAAGGCGTCAGAAATACTCTCCAGGAGGTTGGCAAACGCGTGGCTGGACAGGCGCAATTCCAGCGCCTCAGCAGCCATGTCACGCAACATCAGAAGGGTGGTACGTTCCTCTGACGAGAGGCTGCGGGGTTCGCGATCCATGATGCAGACGCCGCCAATCAACGACCCGTGGGGATCACGCAACGGGGCAACCGCAACAAACCGCACATGCGGCGAACCTGCCACCCATGCATTCCCCGCAAACCGTTCGTCGGCCGTCGCGTCTGGGACCTCAAAGACCGCATCACCGTCTGGCACCCAGGTACAGAACGATCCGTCCCGGGGCCGCGATGTAACCTCCAACCCTACCCTGGCTCGGTACCACGCCGTGTCAGCACTCAGAAACGTGACCGTCACCAACGGAACGCTAAACAGCTGTGCGGCCAATAGGGCCACCCGCTCAAAGGCCGCGTCAAGCTCATCAGGGGTTACATCGGGGTAGACCATCTTCCGCAAAAGGGAAGCCTCGTACTGAAGGGAGTACAGGTCCTGCGGTGGCGCTCCGGGCATGAATGCTTGTCAACGGTAGGTAGAGGACGTGGCACCATAAAAATGCAGGTGCTTGCGGCAACTGTAGGCATTATAACGATTTTCCTTTAATAGTTACAACGTGCTGCTGCGTGCAAGCTACCGCCCAT
>LKNB01000103.1 GCA_001564055.1 Rhodothermaceae bacterium Tc-Br11_B2g6_7 | reverse complement strand
GCTCAGTGGCCCCATCCAAGACCGGAATCTGATTGATCTGTATCTGAAGCGCTATGACAGCGCGCAAACCCGACGGGCCTACCGAAACGACCTCGAAGACTTTTTTGGCACACCACGTGTCAAGCTGGCCGACATCCGTACGGTCACGTTTGTCCATGTGAATGCCTATCTGGAGCAGCTCGCTAATGATGGTTACGCTGCATCTACGGTGCAGCGGCGCATCGCCTCACTCCGTGGGTTCTTCGATTGGCTGGTCGCACTGGAGGCGTTGGATCGCAACCCTGCTCATCCCAAACTGGTGCGGCGCATCCAGAAAGCCGACCGGTCCGATCAGTCATTGATCGTGCTAAGCAGCGACCAAGCTGAGGCACTGCTGGATGCTACGGCTGCATCAGGCGATGCAGCCATGCGGGATTACACCCTCATCTATACCTTATTGCACTGCGTTTTACGGCGTTCAGAAGCGGCAGCGATGGATGTTGCGCATCTTCGGCCACTTAGCCGCTATTGGGTACTCGATCTACCCGAGACAAAAGGCGGCGCTAACCAGTACATCAAGGTGCCCGCGCATGTGGTAGAGCAAATTGACAGCATGTGTGCACACTATAGCATTCGGCAGGGTCCGCTGTGGCTGTCCTTAAGCAACAACAACCGCGGCGGCCGGCTTACCCCCCATTCTATCTACCGTATTGTACGCAAGACGGCGGAACGGGCCGGACTGGGCGATGTGGGGGCGCACACGTTGCGTCATACAGGCTGTACGTTGGCGTTAGAGGCTGGGGCTTCGCTCAAGCAAGTCCAAACCCATGCCCGGCACAAAAATATCGAAACCACGATGATGTACATCCATCAGCGGGACAAGCTGCGGGATAGCGCGGCGGATTACATTCACATACGAAAGGGAAAGCAGTCATAAAGCTGCTTTCCCTTTGACATTTCTGGCGCGAACAACCCCGGCGGGGGCTTTATTGCTTATGCTGTGCTCATATCAGCCGCGTAACGGAATGTCGCAGCCGCGGGCTCATCCACAGGCATATGCTCTGGTTTCAGTGCGTACACCGTGCCGCCATTGGTGAACGTGTGAATCGCCGCCATATTGAGCAGTTCAACCGAGTCTTCCTGGCGTGCTCCATGGAGGATGATCTCACCGGTCTCTGTATCAGCTGAGCCCCAAATGAACTCATCTACTGGGGTGAACAATGTGTCTACCCGACCAAACATGGCCGACCGTATGACCTCTTCAAGGGCGGCCGAGGCGTGGCCGTTATCCTTCTGAAAGGCGGCCTGGAAACGCTCTGTAGCTTCCTCTTGTGCTGCCTGAAAGTGTGGGTCTACAATCTGCCATGTTTTCTCATGGAGCTCGTGCGGCGCGAGTTGATCGGGGTTGCCACCGGCAATCTCGTCTGTAATAAGATGCGGGTAGCTGTTCACTTCCCGGTAGATCGGAAGATAGTAGGACACGCCAGCAAGCACCAGCGGGGCGCTTTCATCCTTTAAAAGCTCCTTGACTGAGTTATTGATCTCGCGGAAGTACCGCTTCAGCCGCTCTTGTGGCTTGGAGCGAAACTCCTGCTCGCCACTTCCCTGCCCATGAAAGATGGCCTCGCCGTCGCCCTGCTGGTCGTTTGCCGTGCGATGCGAGCGCACCTGGAGTTGCTGCTCAGGGTCGTCATATGCCAGGGCATCGGCAATGCCTTCCGGTACCTCGCCCTCATCCACCTGGTCAAGCCCCTGATGTGTGCCCATAAACAGGCGCACTTTGTTTTGGCTCAGCGCCAGCACGTGATATCGGTTGTTGCTTGCGATAAGTGGAAACAGCGGCTTCAGGTAGAAATGGTTGGATACGTGTGCTACTTCCTCAAAGTGCAGCGGAAGGCGCAGGAAGAGGTGCGTATCAGGCGTCATAAAACCACAGAAGCCTTCACTCATGGAGCGCCAAAATGTGGCATCGTCAAGCAGGTCTGTGGCAGGCTGCAGGATAGCATCGATCGGGGCATCCCTCAGTCCGCGCTCTTGAAGCTGCTGCCGAATATTTTTGAGGAGATTCTTGAAACGAATACTGTTCTGGGCATGCTCAGCCTCGACACGTTCAGCTGGCATATAAAACGAGACGCATTGCTCAGCCTCGTGAGCAGCCAGTTCCTGAAGATCCTGTCGGTCAAGTGGGTCCATAAAAGTTTTAGGCTATGTGAGCGTGAGCAAAAACTGATGAGTAGTATCACAAGCTTGTAAGCCTTAATGCCGTTGATGTGCCGTTATTTGCTTAAGAAGTATTTTGCAATAACGGTTTTACAAAGGGCGATACAGAACAGCACGTACAGGAGCTGCATCCGCACCGGCGATGCGCAGCGGTAGCGCAGACAGGTTGTAGAAGCCCTCGGATACATCGCGCAGATTTAGATGCTCAAGGTGGACAATCTCAGCATCGGCAAGGGCATGATGTGCCTCAAGCGTCGTGCTATCCTCAGGATCTATGGACGGAGCATCCGTACCTACGAGCACAATGCCCTGCCGGATAAACCACTCTACGGCCGCTTTTGAGATGGACCACCAGCTACCGTCCCATGCGGTGATGGGCACGGCGCTGTGCGGCGTCTTGAGCAGCAACCGTGTACATTCAGGCGGCACGCTCTGCACGTGTGCGGGCTCGATGAGATCGTCAATCGTGTTATCACCAGACAAATCCAATACATAGGCTGGCCCGATGAAGGTGCCGAGTGGCAGCTCGTTGATACTGCTCCCTGTGGAGCGCACGTGCAACGGTGCGTCAGCGTGGGTGGCCGTGTGCAGGCTCATGTGAACGCTGCTAAGGTTGACGCTTGCGCCCGCCTCTTTCCGCAGCGTCCACTCCTGCCGAAACAGCTGATCTCCGGGCCATACCGCCGTTTCCGATGCAATCGTACGGCTGATGTCGTATAGCTCACGTTCCATGTCATGTTGGTTTTGGTGAAGTGTCAGCTCAACCCGTCGTTGTGGGGCACACACCATACGTCAACCTACAAAATCGTACGGTGCTTCACTGCGTGTGCCCCTGTGCTTACACGGCGGGGCAAGCCGCTGCACCGGCATTGAATATTCTTGATACGACTGCCGATTACGTGCAGCATATCAGGGCTTCCTTTGGTACTGTGTGCATCGTACCATTTTCAGCGCATTATATTGAGAGGAGTTGTTTTGGATTTCGACGTTTGCGTGGTTGGTGCAGGCCATAATGGCCTGATTACAGCGGCTTACCTGGCTCAGTCCGGCTACCGAGTGGGGGTATTTGAAAAGCGTGACATTGTAGGCGGCGCAGTTTCTACGAAAGAAATCGTTCCGGGCTATCAATTCGATTTGGGCGGAAGCGCGCACATTCTCATTCGCCTTACGCCGATCATTGAGGAACTGAACCTCAGCGCTTACGGATTGGAGTACATCGAGCTGGACCCGCTCTTTTTTGCTCCGTTTCCGGATGGCGACAGTATATACATTTACCGGGATGTGGATCGCACCGTTGAGCATCTGGAATCGAAGTTTCCGGGTGAGGGTGCGGCCTACCGGCGATTTATTGATGATTGGACCGATTTCTCGGAAGCGGTATGCCGGACGTTTCTCTCCCCTCCCACGCCGCTCTCCCTCGGCAAAAACCTCGCGTTCGGGCCTTCTACACGCCTCTCGTCAACGGATGCCCTGCGCCTCATCACCCGTCCGTATGGAGCGGTGATTGACGAGTACTTCCGTGAAGAAAAACTCAAGGCCATGCTACAGTGGATGGCCGCCCAGTCCGGACCACCGCCGAGTGAGCCGATGTCCGGACCGTTTGTGCTCTGGCACCCGCTCTACCACAAAGGAGGAATCGCGCGTCCGAAAGGAGGCTCAGGCATGCTTACACAGGCCCTGAGGCGGCATATTGAGGCACATGGGGGCACGGTTGAGGTCAGTGCCCCGGTGGATGAGATCTTGGTTGAAAATGGTAAGGCCGCAGGCATCCGGGTCGGAGGCGACGCCTACACCAGCCGCGCCGTCGTCTCCGGTACGCACATACTGGAAACCCTCGAACACTTACTGCCGCCCTCCCACCGGCCAGAAAGCCCCGCCCGAAAGATGCGGGTGGGCAATGGGTTTGGCGCCATCGTCCGACTGGCGCTTGACCGCCCCGTCCGGTACGCGGCTGACCCATCCGATGACGCGCGTACCGCGCTGCAGCTCGTCTGCCGCTCCCCTCAGCAGATCCATGCAGCGTATGGCGACTACCTCAACCACCAGCCATCAAGTGATCCGCCCATCGTCGGGATGTCGTTTAGCGCGGTTGACGACACCCTCGCACCACCAGGCCATGAAGTGCTGTGGCTCTGGGGGCAGTACTACCCATATGAACTGGCGAATGGCACCTCGTGGGATGATATTGGCGATGCTGTTGCAGATAATCTCATTGATACGTTTGAAGCCTATGCCCCGGGAACGCGGGATGCCATTGTCGGACGTCTTTTTCAACATCCGCTGTGGCTGGAGCGTCACTTGAGTTTGCGCCGGGGGAACGTGATGCATCTGGAGATGAGTATTGACCAGATGTTTATGATGCGACCATCCATGGACATGAGCAGCTATAAAGGCCCATTGGATGCCTTATACCTTACCGGTGCCAGCACCCACCCCGGCGGCGGTATCATGGGTGCCTCCGGGCGCAACGCGGCGCACGTCGTCTTACATGACTTAGATTAACCCCACGCCCTGTTCAGCATGAGTTACCTGAATTTTTTGCTGCTGTATCTTGTCCTGCCCATCATCATTATGGCCTTCACCCTCCCACGGCCCCTGGCCGGGCGCGGGACGTCTCGAACCCGGTGGGCCATTGGCGCCATCTGCCTGATTGCGTTTGTATACACCACCCCATGGGATAATTACTTGGTGTATCGCGAAGTGTGGTGGTATGGCCCGGAGCGCGTGCTGGGCACCATCTATTACGTACCGTATGAAGAGTATGCCTTCTTTATCCTGCAGCCCATTCTCACCGGACTCCTCTACTATCATGTACTGGGACGTCGTCCGGATTGGGCTGATCAGCCACTCCCTGCCTGGGTTACCCCTGCACAGATCGTCGGTGCACTGGTCTATGCTGCCCTCACCGCCTGGGGCGTATGGCTTCTGATGGCCGGGGACGACAGTGGCCTGTACATGGGTCTGATTTTGAGCTGGGCCTGCCCTGTGCTGTTGGGCATCTGGATCTACGGTGGCAGCGTGATTTGGGGACTGGTTCGGGGCCCTGTAGCCATCACCATCGGGATAAGCACGGCCTATTTGTGGGTAGCCGACTGGTTCGCCATCTCAGACGGCATATGGGAAATCTCGGCTGTGTATACCTTTGGTATTAATCCATTTGGACTACCCATCGAGGAGGCTACGTTCTTTTTGGTTACCAATATTTTGGTCGTTAAGGGCTGCACGCTCTTCCTCGCGGGGGATCTTATTTCTGCCCAATCTTGGGTTAGCGGCGATCAATCGAAAGAACGCGTGGGGCAAATGTAGAACCTTCGTAACGTGGTTGAAATACCGGTTGCTACACCTTTATCCCCACCGCGCTAAAGCGTACACTAAGCCTATGAAAACCGCTTTCACGTACCGAACGCGTGAATGTACTCTTTCAATTTTTTCTGAAAGTTACATTCTTTTCTCGTCGCTCTGCGACGCAATGCGTGAAAGTCCCTCTTCCCTATTACATGCACTATCAAGGAGGCTTTACGAATGGAGGACTTAATTGCACAGTTAGGCAATGCCACATTTGAGAACTATGTGGGGCTCGAGTCGGGCTACACGGAGATGGCCTATCAACTCTCCGCGCACGTTCTCACGCTCGGCTACGCCGTCATGCTGGCCGGGCTTTTGTATTTCGTGCT
>LKNB01000102.1 GCA_001564055.1 Rhodothermaceae bacterium Tc-Br11_B2g6_7 | reverse complement strand
GGCTCATGGATTGGGGAAAAGGAGCATCGAGGAAAAGGGTATGTGACAGAGGCTCGTCACCTTCTCGCCCGGTATGCCTTTGAGGAGTTAGGCCTTCGACGTATCGAGGCACACATATTAGCGAGTAACAGTCCGTCAATCCGATCGGTTGAAAAGTTCGGCTATGAGAAGGAGGGTGTACTAAGAAGTCATACATACAAAAACGGTAAAGCTAATGACGTTATAGTATTTTCTCTATTACGAGAGGATTATTTAAATAAGAACAATAATAAATAGTAATAATATAACTTATTTTGAATATGTATGAAATTTGATCAGTTTAGAAATAGGTATCAAAAAGCTCCCGTCGAAGAGTACCCCAACCGCGTGCTTGAGGCCGTACCCGAGCCCATGGTCTCGGTCAAGATCAGCACCTACCAGCACGCCGACTTCATCCGCGACTGCCTCGACGGCGCCCTGATGCAGGAGACGGACTTCCCCATCGAGATCCTCATCGGCGAAGACGAATCCTCCGACGGGACGCGGGAGATCTGCAAGGCATACGCCGACCGTCACCCCGACAAGATCCGCCTCTTCCTCCACCGCCGCGAAAACAATATTGCCATCCACGGTCGCCCGACCGGAAGATTTCAAACCACCTACACCCGCTTCATGTGCCGCGGCAAGTACATCGCCCTCTGCGAAGGCGACGACTACTGGACGGATCCGCTAAAGCTACAGAAGCAGGTGGAGTTTTTGGAGGGGCATCCGCAGTGCGTCCTTGTATCCCACGACTGGGTACCACGATATCCAAAAGATCCGACAGACGAGGAGCAGTTGATCGCGTTAGCCAGAGAACGTGGTACAATAAACGATCGACCATTAACCTTGACGTTAGTGCACCGTCGGGTCCTAAAGCAAGTCCCGGAAGCCGCGATGGAAGTGGTAAACGGCGATACGTTCTTCCAGCATCTTCTACGGCTCCACGGCACGTTCCACAAGGTGGACGGTATTGAACCCGCTGTATATCGCCAGCATGACGAAAGTCTCTGGTCGTCTCAGAGCAGGTGCGACCAGGCGCTTACCGGCATCAAGTCACTACTTAAGATGTGGCCTGTATTCCTCGATACGGAGGTCGAGTACCTGATATCAGGCGGCATTACGCACTGGCTACAGGAAATTTTCAGATCGTGGCGCAGAACTGGTAACGCTGGTCAACACCTGTTCGCCATTGGCCGAGCTCTTCTGATGATCAAGCGTCATCGCTTGCTCTTCGAAACGGTAGTTGGCCCCCTTCTGATGTATCCCGCACGGGCATATCTGGGGCAAGTGAAGAAGAGGTTGGTGACATAGGAGTCTTGGAAAGCAGAAACAACATCGTTTGTTTGTGGCAAATCTTATTATTATATAGTTTAGATAAAACTAAGATATATTGAGGCATAGTAAACCTGAAATATCAATTGTAATGCCCTGCTTTAATGCAGAGAGGTACGTTAAGCGATCATTGGAGTCCGTTTTTTGTCAAACATATGACGTAAAGCAAATAATCTGCGTTAATGATGAGTCGACTGATGGTACTCTCCCTATACTGAAAGAAATAAAAGATTCGGGAGGGGCGATCACAATCATATCGCAGCCAAATGCAGGTGCAAGTGCTGCCCGAAACAACGGCTTGCGCCGTGTTTCAGCCGAGTATGTGCAGTTTTTAGATTCGGACGACCTACTTGAGCCGACCAAGCTTGAGCACCAGGCTGGCCTGATCGAACAAGCAGAATCGCGACCTGACCTCATTGCAGCCGCCTCGAAGTCTGTTTTTGTAGATCAGCCCGCGCGTCCCCCTGCGGTCAACAATATTCATCCAGATGAGTGGACAGGTTTAGTTCTGTCTGGTCTTGGAATCACGTCAAGTAATCTCTGGAAGACCTCCACGGTACGATCTGTTGGGGCATGGGATGAGGCTTGGAGCCCTTCAGACGACGCGGAACTTATGTTTCGAATGCTGAAGAGTGGTGCCCATGTCTTGCGCGATTCGCATGTGCTGACGACCCTACAGCGCCAAAATGACTCGCTAAGTAATAGAGATGCAGTAGCGAGTGCGAAGGCATGGCTCGAGCTGCGAAGCGAGATTTACCATTATCTTTCAGCCAATGATTTGCTTACGCCTGAGCGAGAGCAGACGCTTTTGAAGACTGCGTATTTCAGACTTCATATGTTGGCCGAGGAAGAGCCGAAAACCGCCATAAAATGGCACAGAGAACTCATACCGCGTGACTATATCCCAGACGACCCATGGCTGGGACTCGGCCGTGTATATGTCCTTTTATACAGGCTCTTCGGATTCTCAAGAGCGGAGCAGTTGCACCGATACTGGTTGAGGCTGCGCCGCCTGTTTGCGTGAACGTCGAACAACCGCTGAGTCTTGAGTTGACGCTACACCCTTCTGCATGAGCTTGCCTGCTTCCGTTGTCTCCGTGATCATCCCCGTCTACAACGATGCAGACGGCCTACGCCGGTGTCTGGTAGCACTTCAGCAGCAAACGTATCCTGCGGACCGGTTTGAGGTTATCGTTGTCGACAACGCCTCTGACACCCCGTTATCCCCCGTCGTAGACGCGTTTCCCCGCGCGCAGTGTCTACGGGAAACAAAGCAGGGGTCCTATGCCGCGCGGAACCGCGGGATTGCAGAAGCGCGAGGCGACGTACTTGCCTTCACCGATGCCGACTGCACGCCGGCTCCTGCCTGGATCGGGGAGGGGGTGCAAGCGCTCCACAGGGAGCAAGCCGATGCCGCGGCCGGGGCTGTGGCGTTTACGTTTCAGGGAAAAGAGCCCAATCCGTGGGAGTATTATGACGCACAGGTGTATTTGCAGCAGGAGAAAAATGTGCATACCCTTGGGGCGGCATCAACGGCCAACCTGTTTGTAACCCGGGAGGCCATAGAGCACTTCGGGTGCTTCAACGAAGATCTGCAATCTGGAGGAGATTTTGAGTTTACGCGTCGGATCTCGCAGGGAGACGGTACCCTCGTCTATGCACCAGCGGCCGTCGTAAAACATCCGGCCCGTGCGTCTTTTGCTGAGATACTCAAGCGTGATCGGCGCGTGCAAGAAGGATCTATCATTTTGAGGCGGGAGGCTGGCGAACGTATTGCCTTCCCTTCAGATGTTCATGCCTACGTGCCGACGAAATCCATCCCCAATCCGGGTGCTCGCCCACTCTCCATGAAAGAAAAAGGGGCGGCTTACCTCATCTTCAACGCACGACGCTTCATGCGCACCTACTTTCACATTAAACATGCGCTCCTCCAGCGGATGGGCTATTCGTCTCTTAAGTAGATTTGTCTGATGGCTTCTGTTGCTTCTATACTGGAGGTGCTCCGGCCCTACGCCCGAGCCATGCTACATTGGCTCCGCCCGGAGCGGGAGATACGGTTTGAAACGTGTGAGGCTTTATTCCCGGATGCGCACCGCGAGCAGCTCCTGCCCCCCAAAACGATTGCTACCCCTGATCTGGCTGATGCCACCTGTGTACCTGGCGTTGCTCAGTATGCGTCGGCCACGTATACCTGCCCGGCTGTTGAGGCCGTCGAGCTGGAGAACGTCTTGTACTGTCCGACCAACAACGTGGTGCTTACAGCGGAGGGGCAGATCGTGGCCGAGAGCAGCACCACGATTCGGCGTCCGGAATACATCGACACCCATGCGATCTCAGCGCGGCGTGTTGAAAACCTCCCCGGTACCCACACGGCCCTGCGCTCACGCTTCAATCATTACTATCATCACCTGATCGACCACGCGTCACGTCTGTATTTTCTCAACGACCCGGCGCTTGCAACCTATCCGTCGGTTGGGCTGCTGCTGCAGGATGGGCCAACCCCCTTCGAAACCTACTTGCTAAATCGACTCAAGCCGCCCCATGTGGAGCCGATACGCTTACGTCACAGACGGCTGTATCGTATCGAGCGCTACGTGCTGTTGACGCCGATGACCCGACGCCACGCCGGATACCAGCGGCAGCCCTACCTGCGGGCTTTTGAAGAAGCCTTTCTTCCCGACCGGCCGAGCACTGCGAGCGAACGAATCTATGTAGGGCGGCGGCCCAAGGGAAGCAAAGGAAGAAAGGTGCTCAATGAACAGGCGGTGATGGAAACGCTACGCCCTCTTGGATTCAACCATTATCTACTTGAGGATCTTTCCTTTGAAGAGCAGGCTCGGCTTTTTTATGATGCTGAGGCGGTCGTCGCTCCCCATGGGGCAGGGTTAGCTAACTTGATCTACGCCAACGATGCAAAGGTGATTGAGTACTTTCCGTCTCACCACATCGTACCCTCGTTTTATTTTCTGGCTAAATCAAAAGGTCTCCCGTACACGCGGCTTCACGGTTCGGAGCAGTGGCGAGAGGATGATTTTGAGATGGATACCGACCGGTTAATGCTGGCTCTGAATCATTTCGGACTTACGGAATAACTTTTATGCGCTATGTCTACTTCGGCCACCACAAATGCGCCTCCACCTGGATCGACACGATCATCAAGGAGGTGGTTAAGGAGCACGGCTATGTGTACCGTGGCTTTGTAGACCACGACGGGCCACAAACTGTCGATGTCTACCCCAAGCATTTATAGATCCATCGGATGGACAGGTTTGACGTCAGTGTAGAGCTTATCGACAATATATATCGTGGTGTTGTCTGATGTATAGAAAGGCAAGAATACATATCTGCGGAATCGGGCCTCGGATGGGCACGACCCTCATGAAGGAGGCGCTGGGGTCGTGTACAAATGTTGATGTGTATGACGACAGAGAAAGAAGAGTTTTTTCGCGTCCCCAAATAGATTGTGATGTATATCTAAGTAAGGATCCGAGACACATGTTAGATATTAGGCCAGCGTTGGCGATAAACCCTCGCTTATGGGTGATATGCATGATGCGAGATCCACGGGATATGGTATCGAGTAAGCATGAAAGGAATAAAGAGGCCTACTACGCCGGCCTAAAATACTGGAAGACGTTTCTTTCGGTGTGGCAGAGGCTTCGCTCGCACCCGCGCGTGCTGACGATCTCATACGAGGAACTTGCCAGAAGGCCTGACGAGACGCAGGACAAGATTGTAGAGAAGATACCATACTTGAAAAAAGAAGTCCCCTTCAGCAAATATCATGAGATAACTGCCCCCTCTGAATTTTCGACAAAGGCACTTGGTAGTGTGCGTCCAATTCGTCCGACGAGTGTGGGAAAGTGGCGTAGGCATCGGGAACGGGTGGCAGGGCAACTTAAACTTCATGGCCCCATTACCAAAAATCTTATTAAGCTCGGCTATGAAAAGGACGATGCCTGGCTACGTGAGCTCAAAGGCGTAGCACCCGATACCAGCGAAAGCCACGATTCAGAGTACTTTAGCCAGTCAGATATTATGATACAGCGCATTGTGGGATATGCCGGTGCGGTTGTCGTATTGGCCCGTCGCCTGGGGCTGGATCCTCTGAAACCACTGCGACATATTCCGCGCCAATGGTTCCCCGCGAAAATATATGAGTAACATCAATCCTTTGTCACCAAAACCTTAGGAATATGCGGATTCTCATCCGCGAATATTGTCACGGATTATCTATCCAGACATCGCTTCTCATCTTTCCTCTATTCGTTTCGGGAATTGTCGGTTGCCCATAGCTTGTAGTCATGAGTAATAATTTCGAGTATACTGGAAGAGTAAGCAGAGTAGAATACTTATTCCGTTTGGTCTCGGGGCGATCTCTGTACCCGACAAAAAATGAACGGGCCCAGCAGAGCGCTGTAGAGGGTAATTCATTCGACAGAAACACCCACCTACAGCTCTCGCCGGGCCCATGAA
This sequence comes from Rhodothermaceae bacterium Tc-Br11_B2g6_7, assembly GCA_001564055.1. Taxonomy (GTDB): domain Bacteria; phylum Bacteroidota; class Rhodothermia; order Rhodothermales; family Salinibacteraceae; genus Tc-Br11-B2g6-7. The sequence goes on along the minus strand of LKNB01000102.1, from coordinate 102 downwards.
GTACTATCGGTCGCTCACAGACTTGTTGCAGAAGCACTTCTCGATCCATCAAGCACGCCTCAAGTTCATGGCGCGCTTTACGCTGGCACTTCTCATGCAGAG
>LKNB01000101.1 GCA_001564055.1 Rhodothermaceae bacterium Tc-Br11_B2g6_7 | reverse complement strand
CGCCGTCGGGCGTGGTCTCCCATGTGAAGCCGCCATCCCAGGGCGGATTGGGCGCTACGCGAGGGGCTCCATCGTACGAAACGCGGACCTGTACGGTGTCGCCCGGCTGCCGCATTGTAGGAAAGGCTGCCCAGACCTGCCCGTGCCGCCGCTCGAACCCCAGGGCCGACCAGGCATCATCCGTGCGCCAGGCGACTTCGCTGATGGCGAATGTGGTGTCGAGATCAAGCACGAACCACTCCAGCGGATGTGCGATCGTGGCGTGCACGTCGACGTGGCCTGCGATCGTTTGGGCCGCTGGGTCAACACTGAGGTCCAGCGCGTAGTGATGTACTGCGTAGGACGCCTGCTCGCCCTGCAGCGCACCGCCGGAGTCGAGGATGGCGCGGGGCGCTGCGGATTCATCCACGTCGTCTGCGCTGCACCCGAGCAGCCCTATCGTCACAACAACGCCGACCACGAAAGTGAGGCATTGGAGCACACGTTTATCGCGACCCAACAGTAGCCACCTACAGACCTGCGCCTGTAGGGAGCGTGCCGATTGATGCGACGTCCGTTCGCGTAACATCCCCATGCCGTAACATCGTCATATGATGACAAACTCAGCAGATGACCTGAGCACCTACCCGACTCGCTTCCTGCCGCCTCATGACCATCGAGTTTTGGTTTATGTTTCCCATCGCCATCGGCATCGCCACCATCGCGATGGGCTCCGGTGTGGAGGGGGCGGCCTTCTTTTCCCCCTTTTTCATGATCGTGCTGGGCCTCGACCCGGCCACGGCAATTGGCGCAGGCCTCATCACAGAAGTGTTCGGCTTCTCCAGCGGCCTGTTTGCTTATTACAGAAGACAACTCATTGACTACCGGCTGGGTGCACAGGTGCTGGCCATCTCCATTCCGATGGCGCTGGTGGGAACGTGGGTCGCCCATTACGTGGCGGACGATGTGCTGAAAGGAATCCTGAGCGTTGGGCTGGTGGCTGTTGCCCTCAGCTTTCTCCGCGCACCCGACGAGGAGGTGAAGGAGGGTCTCGAGGCCCGTGCACGACAGGTGCCCAAGAGAGCCGAGCGGTGCCTCACGACCGCATCAGGTGAGCGTATCTGTTATTCGGTATTCAATCGCACCGAAGGTCTTCTGACAGGCGGCATAGGCGGCACCTTCATCGGGATGCTCTCAACCGGGCTGGGCGAACTCAACGGGTATCTGTTTCTACAGCGCTGCCGTATACCCAGTGGCGTGGCGGTAGCGACCAGTGTGTTTATTGTTGCCCTGACGGCCGTGGCCGCCTCGGCCAGCCATGTGGTGCACTTTGCCCAGGCGGACGCCACTACGCTACAGCAAGTGCTGAACCTGCTACTGTTTACCGTTCCTGGGGTAATAATCGGCGGGCAACTTGGGCCCTACGTTTCGCAGAACGTGCCCGATGACACATTGGAGTTGGGCATGGGCGTCGTCTTCATACTCATTGCCGCCGTCCTTATGCTCGAAATCATACTGGCGTAGCCTCACCGAAACCGCACCTGCGCTGGATCAGATCACAGATCCAATGCTTCCACCTCGGCGGCGTGCTCCATAATGAACCGGTAGCGAGCCGACGCATCCTTGCCCATCAGGTCGCTGATGAGGTTCTCCGTTTCGGTACGCTGGGTATCGGGAATGGCCACCTTTAGCAACCGCCGCCGGTCTGGGTCGAGCGTCGTTTCCTTTAGCGTCTTCGGCATCATCTCGCCCAGCCCCTTGAACCGCTGCACGTCGATCTTAATGTTCGACCGCCGGTCGCGAAGCTCGCGCGTGATCCGCTCGCGGTCGCTATCGTCCAGCGCCCAGTACGTCTCCTTGCCGGCATCCAGCCGGTACAGCGGGGGCTGCGCAATGAACACGTGGCCCTCGTCGATGAGCGGCCGCATGTAGCGGTAAAGAAACGTGAGCAGCAGCGTGGCGATGTGGTGACCATCCGAGTCAGCATCCATCAACAGGATGATTTTATGATAGCGCAGCAGGCTCAGGTCGAGGTCCTGACCCAGCCCGCACCCCAGCGCCTGCACCACGTTCGAGAGCTCTTTGTTCGCCTGCACCTTCTTTACGGTCGCCTGCTCAGCGTTCAACACCTTTCCGCGGAGCGGCAGCACCGCCTGCGAGCGGCGGTCCCGACCCTGCTTGGCGGACCCTCCGGCCGAGTCGCCCTCCACGATGAATAGTTCGGAGGCCGCCGGATCTTTCGATGAGCAGTCGGCGAGCTTGCCGGGCAGGTTCAGCTTGCGATTGCGACTCCCCTTCGAACGGGCCGAGCGTGCAGCAGCGCGACTGGCCTGCCGCGCCTTGGCGGCCTGGATGACGCGGGCTGCGATGGCATCGCCCGTGCTGCCATGGCTGTTCAAGTATTGCTCGAGGTCCAACCGTACCGCACTCACAATCAGCGACCGTGCGGCCGGGTTGTTCAGCTTCTCTTTCGTCTGGCCTTGAAACTGCGGATCCACCAGAAAAAGATTTACAATGGCCACCAGCCCTTCGCGGATATCCTCCGCGGCGATGTCCAGCCCGCGCGGCAGGAGGTCGTGCGTGTCCATGTAGGCGCGCACCGCGCTGCGTACAGCGTCTCGGAACCCCTGCTCGTGCGTTCCGCCGTCTTTCGTGGGAATACCGTTGACAAACGACTTGACGGTTTCGGACGGCGCTTCCGTCCATTGGAGTGCGATTTCGATGCGGGCATCATCCCGCAACTCTTCCTGGGCGACCATGAACACGTCGTCATGGATCGGCCGGGCTTCCCTCTGCGCTACCAGCGCCTCCAGATACTCCGCGATCCCGCCCTCGTGCTGAAATTCAACCCGCTCCCCCTTGGCTTCATCCCGAAAGATGATCTTCAGGCTTCGGTTGAGGTAGGTCTTGACCTCCAGCTGTTCTTTAATCCACGCGGTATCGAACGTAGTCGTCTCGAAGATATCGGCATCGGGACGGAAGAAAATCGTGGTGCCGGTGCCGCGCGTGCTGTTGCTCACTTTTTTGAGCTTCGTCGCGGGCGCGCCGCGGGCAAAGCGCTGCTCGTACGTGTTGCCATCACGGCGTACGGTGGCCACCATCTCGGAGGACAGCGCGTTGACGACGGAGGCGCCAACGCCGTGGAGTCCACCGGAGGTAATGTAGTTCGTATGGTCGAACTTACCACCAGCATGCAGGGTGGTGAGGATGAGCTGGAGCGTGGGCACCTTCCGCTCGGGGTGCATGTCGATGGGAATGCCGCGGCCGTTATCGCTCACCGTGGCGCTCTGCCCATCCTTGTGGATGGTGACGTCGATGGCAGAGGCATGACCGTTGACGGCTTCGTCGACCGCATTGTCGACGATCTCCCACAGCAGATGGTGCAGGCCAGGCTTGCCCGTTCCCCCAATATACATGCCGGGGCGACGGCGGACAGGCTCCAGGCCCTCCAGTACTTGGATGTCTTTGCCGGTGTACGTACTCAAATCAGGCATGCGCTACAAAAAATGGGTAAGTCAGGCACGATGAAGCAAACGGGTACAGCTACAGCGGGCGCTCTTCGGGTTCGGGGAAGACCTCGGCCAGGTGGCCACGCTTGATGATGAGCCGCCCCTTGTTGCCGCGGTTGGAGACGTCAAATTTGGTGGTCCGTACGATCTCGCGCCGTCCGCGGTTGGTCTCCACCTCCAGCCCATCGCGGGCAGCATCGGAAAGCGTGGCCCCCAGCAGACGGTCACCCTCCTCCAGCCGGATCGCAATTACGCCTTTCGCGGCACCTTTGTACACGGAAATCTGGTGTACCGGAAAGATAAGCACATGCCCGACGCGTGAGGCGAGGCACACGTTTTCGTGGCCTGCCGCTACCTTGGCCATGGCCACTGTATCGTCGCCGTCCAGCTTCATGAAGGTGCGCCCGGTGCGCGTGGAGGGATCGTCGAAGCCGTCGATGGTGAAGCGCACCGCCTGCCCTCGTCGCGAAATGGCGACGATATAAGGGTCGAGCTCGTCGGGGTCCGGCTCCCCGTTCTCGAAGAGCTTGGGCTGCACCTCCGGATCCGGCTCGGGTTGTGGGAGCACGCGGTCGTCGAAGCATACCACGCCGACGATGCGCTCCCCGTCGTCAAAGTCGAAGAGTTTCTGGATGGGATCGCCATAGCCCGTGGTGCTGGGCAGCTCGTCGATGCGCGCGGTGTACGCCTTGCCGTGGTTCGAAAAGAAGCCGACCGTGGCCCGCGTCGACCCGCCAAGGACCCAGCCCACGGCGTCGCCGTCCCGCACGCGAATGGAGTCCAGCGCCGTGTACGAGCCCTGCCGCTTCACCCACCCGTCGCGCGTCACGATGACATACACGTCCTCGTCGATGATGTAGTCCTCTGCCGTATACTCCAGGACCTCATCCGGCCCTTTAATGTCCGTTCGGCGGCCTTCTTTGTATGCCTTCTTAACGTCCTTGAGCTCATCTCGGACCAGCGTCCACCGCGCGTCCTCATCCGCCAGCAAGGCACGGATCTCAGCAGCGCGCGCCTCCTTCGCGTCCAGCTCAGCTTGAATCGCTTCAATTTCCATCTGCGAGAGGCGGTACAGCTTGATCTCCAGGATGGCGTCGGTTTGCGCCTCATCTAACTGAAACCGATGCATAAGGCGCTGTGCCGCATCCTGCTTATTGCGCGAGGACCTAATGATGCGGATGGCTTCATCAAGCGCATCGAAGATGATCGCGAAGCCGCGCAGGATGTGGATGCGCTTTTCCAGCTGCGCCAGCTCATACTCCAGCCGCTTCGTGACGACCTCCAGTCGAAACGCCAGAAAATGCCGGATGATGCCCTGGAGGTTGACCTTCCGTGGCGCTGCTACCTCCGGGTTATCGGTCGGCACCAGGCACGTCATGTTGACGTGGAAGCGCGTTTGCAGCGGCGTGTGCTTGAACAGATAGGCCATCGCGGCCTTTGCGTTCGATCCCCGTTTCAGGTCGAGCACGATGCGTACGTCATCGGTCGACTCATCCCGCACATTCGACAGTTGGGGCACGTTCTCGTCGGCAATGTGATCGGCGATTTTTTCGACCAGATCGGCCTTGTTGACCATGTAGGGCACGGAGGTGATGACGATGGTCGTCTTCCCTTCCATATCATACCGGCCTCGGAGTTCAATACGGCCTTCCCCGTTCTCGTAGATGGTGGCCAGCTCGTCCGGCGTGTTCAGCACGATGCCGCCCGTCGGAAAGTCGGGGCCCTTGATGTGATGCTCCAGCAAGGTGTCCAGCCGCGCGTTGGGATAGTCGATCATGTGGATGCACGCGTCAATCACCTCCCGCAGGTTGTGCGGCGGCATATTCGTTGCCATCCCCACGGCGATCCCGCTGGCGCCATTGATCAGCAGGTTGGGCACCCGAGCAGGCAACACAACAGGCTCGAAGATCGTGCCGTCGAAGTTAGCGCGAAACGCTACGGTATCCTGGCGAATCTCCTCCAGGAGTTCCATCGCCAGCGGCCGCAGCTTGGCCTCGGTGTAGCGCATGGCGGCCGGGCTGTCGCCGTCGAGTGAGCCGTAGTTGCCATGCCCATCCACCAGCGGTGCGCGGAGGGAAAAGTCCTGGGCCATCCGCACCATCGCATCGTAGATGGCCGAATCGCCATGCGGATGGTACTTCCCCATCACCTCGCCCACGACGGTAGCACTCTTCCGAAACCGGCCATCCGGATACAGCCGCAGGTTGGCAAACATGGCATACAAAATACGCCGCTGCACCGGCTTCAGGCCGTCACGGATGTCGGGCAACGCACGGCTCGTAATAACGGATAATGCGTAGTTGAGGTACCGCTCACGGGTTGTTTCGTGAAGCGGAATGGTTTCGATAAGGGACATAGGTATCGTGCAATAACGGGTTCAGCGCATAACCGCAATCTAAACGATCGCTCGGGTGAAACTCAACCCGAGGCGAACGCGCCAGGTTGCGTACAGCAGCGTGCCCGGACCGAACGAACCGATCCGCAGGGCTACATCGCCATTGTGAAAT
>LKNB01000100.1 GCA_001564055.1 Rhodothermaceae bacterium Tc-Br11_B2g6_7 | reverse complement strand
CTTCGACGGCGACTACAAGCTCTACTTCACCCGCGAGCGGTTCGACCTCGTCTACCCGGGTTATGGCGACACCTGGCCCACCTTCAACGGCGCTATCGGGATGACGTACGAGCAGGGCGGCTCCGGGCGTGCGGGGCTGGGCATCATCACCTCCGAAGGGGATACGCTGACGCTGGCACAGCGCGTCGAGAACCACCACATCGCTGGCCTCTCCACGGTGGAAGTCACCGCGAATAACCGCGCCGAGGTCGTGGAGGAGTTCCGTGCGTTCTTCGACCGTACGCCCGACGGCCCCTACCGCAGCTACGTGGTGAAGCCCGGCGCTGACACGGGGGCGCTTGACGCGCTCGCCGAGCACCTGGAGATTCAGGGCATCCAGTACGGCTTTGCCACGCAGGAGCGCAGCGCCCGCGGCACGCGGCACCGCGACCGCACAGACCAGTCATTTCAGGTGGAGCGCGGCGACCTGATCGTGTCCACCGATCAGCCCAAGGCTACGCTCGCCAACGTGCTCTTTGAGCCGGACCCCAACCTGCCCGATTCCCTCACTTACGACATCACCGCCTGGGCGCTACCCTACGCCTACGGACTTGAAGGCTTCGCTGTGCGGGACAACCTGACGCCGGATGTCTCCACCCGGCCCGACCGCTCCCCCCACACCCCGGATGACGGCACCCCGTACGCCTACCTCGTCCGCTGGGATGGCTTTGCGAATGCGCAGTTTCTAAGCGCCATTTTGCAGGAAGATATCAAGCTGCGCTTTGCGACCGAGCCCTTCCGGATCGACGGTAACGACTTTCCGCGCGGCTCCCTCATCCTGACGCGTACGCACAACGAGCACAGGGGCGAGGCCTTTGACGAGACCATCCGCTCCCTCGCCCGCGCGTATCAACAGGACCTGTACGCAGCTGACACGGGCTTTGTCGAGGAGGGCTCAGACTTCGGCTCCAACACCGTGCAGTTTCTGGAGCGGCCCACCGTAGCGGTCGTCTCCGGGGAGCACACCTCCTCGCTCCAGATGGGCGCCGTGTGGCACTTTTTCGATCGGCAATTGCAGTACCCGGCCACCCTCATCAATGGTGACGATCTCGGCCGCCTGCCCTGGGCTGATTACGACGTGCTGGTGTTGCCCGATGGCAACTACAGCGACGTGCTCTCGGAGGCTCGCATGGAGGACCTCGTGCGCTGGGTCCGGGGCGGGGGACGCGTTGTCGCCCTGGGCCGGGCTGCCGCCTACCTGTCCGGCCAGGATGCTTTCGGGCTGGAGCGCAAAGAAGCCCCGGAGGCAGAAGAGGACATGGCCGACCGCCTCCGCGTGTATGGCGATCGCGAGCGGGAGGGTGCTACCACCAACGTCACGGGCGCCATCTTTCGCACGCAGGTCGACGCCACGCATCCGCTGGGCTTTGGCATGAGCGACCGGCCGTACTTCTCCATGAAGCGCGGCAGCCAGGCCTTCAACTTTCTGGAGAATGGGTGGAACGCCGGCGTCATCCGCGCGGGTGACCACGTGAGCGGCTTCGTCGGCTCAGATGCTCTGCCGCAGCTGGAGGATACGCTCGTCTTCGGCAGCGAATCGATGGGACAGGGGCGCGTGATCTACATGATCGACGACCCGCTTTTCCGGGGCTTCTGGTACAACGGGCGGCTGCTGTTTAGCAATGCGGTGTTCTTTGGTGGGGTATAGGTAGCCCCATCGTCCCGTGTCGATTTGGGCGCGGTTGCACGAGATAAGAATGGCCGCCCGGGGAACGCGCCGGGCGGCCAGATGCTGCATGGCTGTGGCTTGTGTAGCTTCATTCCTGCACGAGGGACCTCTTGCGCTATTCCTCTTTCTGGCGCACCGTCAGGACCGGCACATCAGACATCCGGACGATCTTCTCGGTGACGCTTCCGAGCAGGTAGCGGTCGAGACCGGAGCGGCCATGCGTACCCATGACGATAAGGTCGATGTCATGCGTCTGCGCATAATCCAGAATCACTTCGTAAGGGTTTCCTTTCCCCACCTGCGCTTGCACGGGCAGGCCGTCAAGCTGATCGGCCATGTGGTCGATGATGGCCTGTCCATGCTCTTCAATGCGCTGAATGATTTCATCGCTGGTCTCTCGCGTGCCCCTCATGCCAGAGCCTTCGCCCTCTGGCTGCCCTACCATTCCGCCTGGGCTCTGCTTTGGCAAGTCCCGGGCCAGCCCAAACGGGGGTTTCTCGGCGACATAGAGCACGTGAATGGTCGCGTCATACGTTTCGGCCAGGCTGCGGCAATGGGCAAGCACCGCGTCCGCGGCGTTGCTTCCATCTGTCGGGTATAGGATGTTTTTATACATAGGCCGTCTCCAAGAGGTTGTGAGGGGGTGTTGGCTGCAATTCCATAACGTTAATACGTGCTATCTTATACAATGTTATACCATCAGCTCTGGTATTTTTGCAGCAACAAACACACGGCGTTGAGTGCATGGAATTCGCCAAGTCAAGAGATATAAAGTAGCAAACGATAGCAGTAAAGTAAAGAGGGTGAATCGATGGTCATAGATGCATATGACCGGCCAGCCCTGCCGTGGTGCGCGGTACGGCTTAATCATAGCCCCGGCGTTGTCTCAGGCCATCTGTTGAAGGGTGTCATTTGGCGCTCTTTTGGCATGTGCCCGGTCGGTGCATGGGGGGCTGCCATACGGTTCACAACGCCTTGGTGCAGCGGGACCCCACGCACATCTGCTGACGCGGCGAGGAGTGAACCCTCAGGTCGTGCGCCAGCCCCCTAATTCATCCGGGGGTCGTCCGGGAAGTTGGCCAGGTAGGCGTATTCGCCGCCCATGCGGCGGAGTACGGTGCGCCAGAGTTGCTCGGGGTTTTCGGGGAAGGACAGGTCCACATCCCGCAGCCCGGTCAGGATCCAGCCCCCCTCGTCTATCTCCTCTTCCAGTTGCCCGCCCGACCAACCGCTGTAGCCCAGAAAAAACCGCAGCGTCTGTGGCGAGGCCTCTTCCGAAAGCACGAGGGCCTTCACCAAGTCAAAGTCGCCGCCCCAGGCAACGTGCTCGGTGACGGGTTTGGCATTGGTCAGTACATCCTGATGCCGATGCAGGTAGTGCAGCGTGTTGGGCTGCACGGGCCCGCCGAGCGATACCTGCACGTCGCTGGCCACGCCTTCAACGACCTCGCCCAGCTCCAGCGCGAGGGGTTTGTTGAGGATGAGCCCGAAGCTGCCGTCAGCGGAGTGTTCGCACAGCAGCACCACCGCCCGCCGAAAGTTGGGGTCGGTAAGCATGGGGTGGGCGAGCAGCAACACGCCCGGTGCGGGGGAGACGGAAGAATCGGCCATGGCGTGTGGTCACTCAGCCTTGGCTTGTTTGCGTTTGAGCGCGCGATAGGCCCCTGCCCACCAGTCGGCATCGCGGGTAACGGTGCTCACCCGGATGTCGTTGAAGTGCGGCACCAGCGCAATCAGTTGCGGGGGCACCTCCTCCCACTGGTTGGCCAAGATCGTCTTGCGCAGCGACCGCGCCGCTTTGCGCGCCCACCGGTATCGCTCGCGTAGTGCCTCGGCCTTCTTCCAGTAGCCGCGCTCGTCCCACGTATGCGCGCTCTCGTCGATGATGGTGTAGATGTCTTCGAGGTTGAACACCAGAAAGGCCGCCATGTCGCGGCCTTCGGTGTCGAACGTGCTCCGCTGTGCCAGCAGGCGCAGGACTTCGGCACACGAGCGCATAGCGGCGTGGCGACGCTTGGCGGGCGTATCCCCCGCGTTGATAACTCGACCCATACGAAAAAAGAGCAGCAGATCAGAAGAATGGCCTGATGGACCATACCAAACGTGCCGGTGGAAGTCCACCGCCCCACGAAAAATCCAAGGAGAGGAGGCGTCTGAGGGCCTCGCGTGGGCTACCGCACCAGCACGATGGAATGATCCACCGTGTGGCCTTCGGTGCGGAGGCGCACGAGGTATACGCCACTGCCCCATGCGCGGCCGTCGATGGGAACGCTGTGCGGCCCGGCCAGCTGCACCTCGTCGCGGAGCACCGCCATGCGACGGCCCCGCACGTCGTATACGCTCAGCTGCACGGGTTGGTCGTCAGGCAATTCGTACCGGAGCGTGGTCGTGTGCGTGAACGGGTTGGGCGCGTTGGCAAGGATGGCGGGGCGGTCGGGGAGGGGGCTATCGCGCAGGACCGGCACATCGTCGGTGGGCCGGAAGAAGGCCGCGCGAACGGGCAAAAACGTGCCCTCCAGGCTAAGCGGTGAGGAATCCTCGCCACCCCCGCGTGGGATCGTGGTGTCCCAGAGCCGGGCAAAGGCACCGGGAGTCCCGACATAGGAGCGGTTCTGCGTGCTGTCGATGCTGGTGGGGTAGACGACCGCGTTGGGCGTCTCGGGTACGTCCCGAAAGCCAATGAAAAAGACCGCGGGGAGGGCCTCCATGGCGGCCCGGTCGTTGGTAAGGTCGACGGACAGCAGCCGCAGGGCGCTACCGCTTGCCGGCGTAGCGGGGCGGGGGTCGGTGGTGGTGCGGGTGAAGAGCTCGGCGCCTGGTGAGCCGTCGGGGGCTACCTCGCGCACCACGAGCGTGAAGGGCTGCTCGGTGTCGGGAGATGGGGCATCCTGGTTAGAGAACTGGCTGAAAAAGTAGAGGGGCAGCTCTACGGTTGCCAAAAAGGCCTCTCGTGGGTTTGGGTTGCGCAGCTCGGTGAGGATTTCGGCGTCGGCGCCGTGGTTCGTCTCCACGCGGATGAACGCCTCAGGCCGGCCGTCGTCAAACCGCAGAGAGTCAGCGGCGAAGAACGCATCGGCCGTCCACGCGGCGGCGTAGCGGGCGGTGAAGGGGAAGCCTTCGGTATCGCTGTGCGTGGCGATGAGGTGGACGGTGTCGTACGCTCCGTCGAGGGTTTCGGGCATCCCGGGCAGCAGCCGGCGTTCGGTGGTGTGGCCATCGGCGGTGGCCACGAGGCGGGCATCCAGTGCGCCGGGGCCGTCCAGCGCCACCTCCAGGTCGTGCACGTGGCGCCACTGCAGGTAGCGCACCCCGCCGGGCTCCAACGGTACCCGCCCCTCGCGCCCGCGGGCGAGCCGTCCATCAGTCGTGGTAGCAGCGGCAGCGCCCACGCCGGCAAAGCGGGGGTCGTCATACCCAAAGCGTGGGTCGCGCTGCGGGTCGTTCAAGACGTTAGCCGTGTGGAAGTCGAGCAGCACATCACGCCACGCGGGACCGGCCGTGCGGACGGCGTTGCGGTAGCCGTCGACTCCCCGGGCCGGGTCGCGGGTGATGCTGCCGGTTTGCGCGGGTCCCAGGCGGCGGGCGAGGTACGTCGTCAGCAGTCCGGCCCGCTGATAGTCAAACAGCACGCTGGCGCTGCCCCGCCCCGACCACCGCAGCAGCGGTACGTTCAGCTGCCCCGGGTCGCCGAGGTAGGCCATCCGGCGCGGGCGGTAGCCGTTGAGCACCTCGTTCCATTCCGAGAGGCCCTCGTTTACAAACGTAAGCTCGCGCCGGTCATAGTTGAGGTGGATGAGGTGCTGGTACTCGTGCGCTGCGGTGGACAGCACGTCCGTCAGCGTGCGGCTGGTGCTGCCCGGGGCTCGGATCGCGCGGTCGTCCAGGTAGATGATGTCGCGCGCATTCCCGGTGTCGGTGAGGTCGGCCGGATCCACAAAGCCGGCGATGAAGCGCGGGTTCGTCTCCGGGTCGAACGCATCCCGTATGTTCAGCAGCAGCACATCCAGCACCCCATCACCATCCACATTGGGAGGAGCGCCGATCAGCGCCTGGCTGTTGGCAAGGATGCCCTGCCCGGGGTTCACCGATGCCTCCGGGGTGGTCTCCTCCAACGCCTGCCGAAGCGAATCCAGCGCCGCGCGCCGGGTGGCGGGGGGCAGCGCGGGCGGCCCTTCCACCCAGATGCGCACTGCGCTGCCGATCATCTCCAGCACGAACGGCAGCTCTTCCCGCTCGCCCTCTACAAAGTTGAAGGCCTTAAACGTCTGCCGGTCACCCAGCGTGTAGGCGCTGGGCGG
>LKNB01000049.1 GCA_001564055.1 Rhodothermaceae bacterium Tc-Br11_B2g6_7 | reverse complement strand
TAGAGCTGCAGGTTTTGGATGGCGCATGCGGTGGCGGCATAATTTTCCTGGTCGCGGACCTCGTCCGTGCTGCGCCGGCTCGTGACCAGCAGCCAACCCGGAATACGACTCCAGCGTTCGAGCTTGGCCTTGGCTGCGCTATCTCCGCGGCGCGCACCCACCAGTTGCGCATTGCGCTCCGAGATGGCTGCGGCGGTCTCTTCACCCAACAAATAAAAGCGCCAGGGCTCGGTCAGCCGGTGGTTAGGTGCCCAGCGGGCCACGTCAATCGCGTTGTGTACAAGCTCATCAGGGGGGCGCTCTGCCGTAAACAGGTGAATCGTACGGCGCTCGCGTAGGAGTGCAGCGGTTTCTTTGGGGGTTGGAGCAGACACGGCAACTGGTTCGTTAGACGACATGTGCAATAGGCGATCTGTACGTTTCGAAAAGCATGAACGGTTGCATGGTATCTCCGTGCCCGTAGCGTTCTCATTCATAAAAACAACCGCACATCTGCTGTGGATGCATCATCAAGACGCGTCGTGTATGGGTCTATCATCGCTGTGGTAGGCGTCACGCTGGTAACCCTCCTCATCATCTGGCTCTCTGGCGGTTTGGTGCCGGAGGGTACCGAACAGGTGTATCCGGTGGAAGCCCTGGAGGTCACGTTTGATCTCGATTACGATACAGCGGATGGGCGCACCTCAGCGTTACGCTTTGAAGCTGACATTCGGAGTGTGATGGAAGACACGCTCCAGGGGTACGCGTTTGTGTACGCTACCCACGAAGAAGCCGAGCCACCGCTTCGCTCCATCTCTCCTCCTGGCGTGCTGAGCCCAACCAATCCTGAGCGACGCTTCCACATCAACACCGCCTCCGACGGCCATGCGGTGAACCTGCCTCCTGGCGAGTCGACCACGCTGTCTGGGAGCGTGGAGCTGCCGACCACCTGGCACGACGGCACCGCCATTGAGGCGGACCGCTTTACCCGGCTCCAGTTTTACGTGCTGGATGAGCAGAGCCGCCGGTTGTACGAGCGCACCTGGCAGTTGACCATGGAGTAGACCGGTGCACATCCTGCGGGCCGAAGCATCGGACGCTGCCTAACACTGTGCGGGTTTCCGCCGTGCGATCGTCCGGTCAGGAGACCCGCCAACTTTCCGTGAAACGCCCGAGCGAGGACCCTGCTTCACAGGCTGCCGCTTGACACGCCCGGAACCCTGCCTTACGTTCGGTGGTCCACATACGCCATCCCGGGTTCTTAGCTCAGTTGGTTAGAGCGCTACGTTGACATCGTAGAGGTCGGCGGTTCGAATCCGCCAGAACCCACCTCAGCGTTCCGTCGTCCGATGGAACGCTTTTTTTGTAGCCCCCGTGGCCGCTCATGGGCGGCTTGTCAGTCATTCGCGCCACCTCCCACCTGAAGTAAGTGCTCATGCCCTCCTCCGTCGATGTCCGCCCCATCACCATTACGCTCCCCGACGGATCGACCCGCACGTTTGAGGCCGGCGTCACGGGCTATGAGGTAGCCGCCGACATCGCTAAGGGGCTGGCCCGGGCGGCGCTCGCGGTGAAGGTCAATGGTGAAGTCTGGGACCTGGACCGCCCCATTACCGATGATGCCGAAGTGGCCATTCTTACCTGGGACGACAAAGAGGGCAAGCAGACCTTCTGGCATTCGGCCGCGCACCTCATGGCGGAGGCGCTCGAGGAGCTCTACCCAGATGTCAAGTTTGGCATTGGCCCGCCTATCGACCGGGGTTTTTACTACGACGTAGATCTTGGTGATCGCTCGCTCTCGCAGGAGGACCTCGCGGCGATCGAGAACAAGATGAAAGAACTCGCCAAACGCGACGTCCCCTACCAGCGGCAGCCCGTGCCCAAAGACGAGGCGGTAGCCTACTTCGAGGAGAAGAGCGACGAATACAAGCTGGAACTTCTGGAAGGCCTCGAAGATGGGGAGATTACCTTTTACGAGCAGGGCAACTTCGTAGACCTCTGCCGAGGCCCCCACATCCAGTCAACGGGCGCCATCAAATACCCTAAGCTCCTGAACGTGGCTGGGGCCTACTGGCGGGGCGATGAAAACCGTCCGCAACTCACCCGCATCTACGGTATTGCCTTTCCCAAGAAGAAGAAGCTGGACCAATTTCTGGAACGGCTGGAACTGGCCCGCCAGCGCGACCACCGTAAGCTGGGTAAAGAGCTTGGGCTGTTTACGTTTAGCCAAAAGGTCGGTCCGGGCCTACCCATGTGGCTGCCCAAAGGCACCCGTCTGCGCGAGACGCTCTCGGATTTCCTAAAAGAGGAGCAGTTGGCCCGCGGGTACGAGCCCGTTGTCACGCCCCATATCGGACGGCTGGAGCTCTATCGCACAAGTGGGCACTACCCGTACTATAGGGATAGCCAGTTTCCGCCGATGGTGTTCTCCGAGGAGGACGGCGATGAGGACGGCTACCTCCTCCGCCCTATGAACTGTCCGCACCACACCCAGATTTATGCGAACGAGCATCACTCGTACCGGGACTTGCCTGTTCGGATCGCCGAGTTTGGCACCGTCTATCGGTTTGAGCAGTCAGGCGAACTCGGTGGCCTCACCCGGGTGCGCGGTTTCACGCAAGATGACGCCCACATCTTCTGTACACCGGAGCAGGTAAAGGCTGAGTTTAAGGACGTCATTGATCTGACGCTGAAGGTGCTTTCGGCGCTCGACTTCAAGGAGTTTACCGCGCAGATTTCCCTGCGCGATCCAGAGAACACCGGCAAGTACGTGGGAGAGGATACCCTGTGGGCTCAGGCTGAGCAGGCCATCCGGGAAGCCGCGGAAGAGATGAACCTCAGCGCTACAGAGGAGACGGGCGAGGCGGCCTTCTATGGTCCAAAGCTCGACTTTATGGTGGAGGATGCGCTCGGCCGGGAGTGGCAACTGGGGACCATCCAGGTCGACTACAACCTGCCCGAACGCTTTGACCTCACGTACGTGGACGCCAACGACGAGCGGCAGCGTCCGGTTATGATTCACCGGGCGCCCTTTGGCTCGCTGGAGCGGTTCATCGGCGTGCTGATTGAGCACTGCGGGGGGGACTTCCCCACGTGGCTCGCGCCGGAGCAAGTGCGCGTGCTTCCCGTGGGTGCTGACTTCAATCCGTACGCTCGCTCTGTGCGTGATACGCTACGGAATGCCGGCTTCCGCGCTACCGTAGATACGGGGGATGACACGGTTGGCTACAAGATCCGCGAAGCAGAGACCCAGAAGATCCCCTACATGCTGGTGGTCGGCAGCCGCGAGAAGGAGGCCGGCACCGTAGCCGTCCGACAACATGGTGAAGGGCAGCAAGACGTACGCGCGGTGGAGGCGTTTATCGAGCAACTACACACCCGCATTGCGAGTGAACTTCAACGGGAGAATGAATAGCCCTTGCCGCGCCCCAGAAAAGGAAACCTGTGGGATTGTAGACGTATTATGATATGATGTAATTACTGCAGAGGACACGCGCTATTACCTGCGTCCTGCAAAATACCCGCATTCTTTCTTTACCGTAACAACTGGAGGCCAAAAGCTATCGCCGATAAAGTCCGCGTTAACGAAGAAATCCGAGCATCCGAAGTCCGTGTCGTTTTTCCAGACGGCGATCATGACATTCTTGATGTCAACGAGGCGCTGGATATCGCCCGCAGGGAAGAACTGGACCTGGTAGAAATTGCCCCGAAGGCACAGCCGCCGGTGTGCAAAATCATCGACTACGGAAAGTACCGGTACGAACAGCAGAAGGCAGAAAAAGAAGCGCGCAAGAAGCAGCATCAGATGGAGTTGAAGGAAGTGCGCTTCCGGCCGCGCACGGACGACCACGACTACGAGTTTAAGATGCGCCATGCGAAGGGCTGGCTGGAAGATGGGAACAAGGTCCGCGCCTACGTGCAGTTCCGTGGGCGGGACATCATCTATAAAGATCAGGGCATGGACCTCCTGAAGCGCTTCATTGAGGACCTGCAGGACTTAGCGAAGATCGACCAGCCCCCGCAGATGGAAGGCCGCCGGATGACCACCATTCTGGCACCGCATAAGAAGGGGCAATGACACGTGCGGGAGCAGCCAGCGCCTTCACGCAAAAGTCGCGCGGCCTCCACTCCTGCTCAGCGCGCCCCTATTGCGCCCCACCTTATGTCGGCGTAGCCTCTTTGCCTCTGATACCCATTGGTAGCGAGGTCGCTTCGGAACGGAAAGCCCCACGCCTCGTTACGTACCGGCTCTACTAATGGCCTCTGTTTTATTTGATAGAAGGTATAGTGCAATGCCAAAAATGAAAACCAACAGCAGCGCGAAGAAACGCTTCAAGCGTACAGGCACCGGCAAGATCAAACGCAAGAAGGCGTTTCGGAGCCACATCCTGACCAAGAAGTCGCCCAAGACGAAACGGCAACTCCGGAAGGATACGCTGGTCGACGACGCTGACAAGAAGCAGATCAAGCGCCTCCTGGGCGGCTGATCCTGCCTCCCCTCGCCCTAACTTTTTTTGATTAAACCGCACGACCCATGCCGCGCGCACGCAACCGGGTGGCTTCACGCCGCCGCCGCAAGAAAATTCTTAATCAGGCCAAAGGCTACTGGGGCCGTCGTAGCAAAGTCTACACGGTCGCCAAGAACGCTGTTGAGAAGGGCCTCACCTATGCCTACCGGGACCGCCGGACGAAGAAGCGGCAGTTCCGCAAGCTATGGATCGCGCGCATCAACGCGGCGGCCCGGCTCAACGGCAGCAGCTACTCGCGCTTCATGGGTGCGCTCCGGAAGTCGGACGTCGAACTGAACCGCAAGGCGCTGGCCGACCTTGCCATGCACGACCCGAAAGCCTTTTCCAAGGTGGTTGACACGGTCACCGCGTAAGCTATGGCTGCCTCCCAGCAGCCCACACCTTCGGTACGTGTTGCCCTATTCCCGCCCCTGCCCCGGCAGGCCCGGCGGGATTTTTTTTGCCTAATGGACGCCCCCACCTACCTCCCCTGCTCATGCTGGACCGGATTGACGCTCTTCGCGAGGAACTGACCGACGTTACGCTCACCACGCTGGATGAAGCGGAGGACTTCCGCATCACCTACCTCGGCCAGCGCAGCGGCATTATCACCAATCTGTTCAAAAAGATAGGCCAGGTGGCCCCAGCGGATCGGCCCACCGTTGGCAAGCAGCTGAATGCGCTTAAACAGCGTGCGGAGGCTATCCATCAGGAAGCCGTTGACCGCTTAGAACAAGCAGCGGGGCCAGCAGCCCCCGACGTCGACCTGACCTTGCCTGGCCGCACTCCGCGCGTCGGCTCGGTGCATCCGCTGGCCCAGACGCTGCACGACATCACGCGCCTGTTCGAGCGGTTCGGGTTTGCGGTAGCCGAAGGGCCGGAAATCGAAGACGACTGGCACAACTTCACCGCGCTCAACTTTCCGCCCGAGCATCCCGCTCGGGACATGCAGGACACCTTCTTCGTGGAGCCGCCCGAAGGCCCGCGCAACGGTGTCGTATTGCGCACGCATACCTCTCCCGTGCAGATCCGCGTGATGGAAAACACGGCGCCGCCGGTGCGCATCATTGCCCCGGGGCGCGTCTACCGTAATGAGGCCATTTCCTACAAGTCGTTTTGCCTGTTTCATCAGGTCGAGGGGCTGTATGTGGACGAAGGCGTGACGCTGGGCGATTTGAAGCACATCCTGCGGACGTTTGCTGAAGCCTTTTTTGGCGCTGACGTGCAGATGCGCTTCCGCCCGTCCTACTTTCCCTTCACCGAACCCAGCGCCGAAGTTGACATCTGGTGGGCCGATCCGGAGCACCCCGATGGTGGCCGTTGGATGGAGATCCTCGGCTCCGGGATGGTTCATCCAAATGTACTGGAGGCCGTCGGTGCAGACCCTGAGCGCTACACGGGCTATGCGTTTGGGATGGGCGTCGAACGCATCGCCATGCTACGCTACGGCATTGACGATATTCGCACCTTCTACGAAAACGACGTCCGCTTCCTGCAGCAATTTTAGGCGCTGCTGCACCCCCCTCTTGCTGCCGAACGTTCACCTGCTTCACCTCCTCTGTTCCGATGGATATTTCCTACCGCTGGCTCTCCGACTACATTGCCCACGACCTCTCTCCAGATGAACTGGCCCACGCGCTAACGATGAGCGGGCTGGAGGTGGAGGACGTAACGCGGCGCGGCCCGGCCTCTGAGGGCGTTGTTGTGGGCCATGTAGAGGCGGTGCGTTCGCATCCCAATGCGGACAAGCTGGTGCTGTGCGACGTCAACATCGGCACCGACGCGCCGCTCCAGATTGTCTGCGGCGCCCCCAACGTAGCGGCCGGACAGCGCGTGCCGGTAGCGACGGTCGGCACCACGCTGCGCCTGCCAGAAGATGACACGCGGGTACCGTTCACCCTTGAGGCGGTGGAGCTTCGCGGCGAGGCCTCGCAGGGCATGATTTGCTCGGGCCACGAATTGGAGATCTCGGACGACCAGGACGGCATCCTGGTACTTTCGGATGATGCCCCCGTTGGCACGCCGCTGGCCGACTATCTCGCGACGCAAGGCCTCGCACTTACCGACCATGTGCTGGACATCGCCATTACCCCCAACCGCCCGGACGCCGTCAGCCACATCGGGGTAGCCCGCGACGTGGCGGCCCTGACACAGGGAACGCTTCGGCGCCCCGACGTCGACTATCCTCACACCGACAGCGATGCGCCGCCCTTTGAGGTGTCCATCGAGGCTCCCGACGCCTGCCCGCGCTACGTGGGGCTCCGAGTCACGGGCGTGACGGTGGACGAATCCCCCGCCTGGTTGCAGCAACGGCTGGCCGCCGTGGGCCTGCGCCCGCGAAACAATGTGGTCGACATCACCAACTACGTGATGTACGAGTGTGGCCAACCGCTGCACGCATTTGACTACGACCGCCTCCAAGGCCCGGCCATTCGCGTACGGCTGGCTGAAGGTGGCGAGACGTTCACCACGCTGGATGACGTGTCGCGGGACGTCCCGGCAGGCGCGCTGCTCATCTGCGATGCTAACGCGCCGGTGGCGCTGGCCGGCATCATGGGGAGCGCAAACTCGGAAGTGACGGGCGACACTACCGACCTGTTGATTGAAAGCGCGTACTTTAACCCCGTAACCATTCGGAAGGCCGCAAAAGCGCTTCAGCTGTCGACCGACTCCTCGTACCGCTTCGAGCGCGGTGTGGATGCGGACGGCCAGGTGTGGGCGGCTTTTCGGGCGGCTGTGCTTATCGCCGAGATTGCCGGTGGGGAAATTGACCCCGATGGCTTCCGCGATGCCCACCCGCGCCCTCAGGAGCCGCTGATGCTTGACCTGCGCGTGGAGCGGGTAGCGCAGCTGCTGGGAACCCCCCTCACCGCCGGCACCCTCACGCAGATTTTGTCGGCCCTCGGATTTGGGGTCGATGCAGCGGCTGACGACGTGCTACGCTGCGAGGTGCCCCTCTTCCGCCCGGACGTGCGACAGGAAGTCGACCTGATTGAAGAAGTCGCCCGGATCTATGGGTACGATCAGATCCCTACGCCCAGCCACACACGGATCCCCACGCATACGCCGCAGGCCCTGCCCTCCACCACGCTCCGCGCCCAGGCCCGCACCATACTGACGGGCACAGGTCACCGCGAGGTCTTCACCAACAGCATGCTGCGCAAGGAAACCGCCGATCGCTTCAACCAACCGCCGCTGGGAGGCGCCAAGGACGGAGCGGTTGTGGAAACCCTCAACCCCATCTCCCGCGAGATGGCAGCCCTGCGCCCTACCCTGCTGCCCGGTATGCTCGATGTGCTACAGTTCAACCACAACCACGGCCAAGACGCCCTCCACTTCTTCGAACTTGGACACGTGTTTCGGCAGGATACCGATGGAGGAACGGTCGTGCAGGGATACGCAGAGCATGAGGCGCTACTGATCGCGTCCTGCGGGCCGGTCGACACCGCCGCGTGGGATCGGACCCCACGCCCGGCAGATGTCTTTGACATGAAAGGCGTCGTGGACGCGTTGCTGCGCGACCTGCGCGTGCCAGATGTTGCCATGGAAGCGGTCTACGAATCGAGTGACCTTACCCAGCATCATCTTACGATTACCGCGCAAGGGGCGCCTATCGGGATGATTGCGACGCTCGCTCCAGCCCTCACCGCCGACTACGACCTGGAGCAGGACGTGTGCATCGCAGAGTTGGACTGGGCGGCCGTGATTGCGTTGGCTGCGCCGCATCTGGAGCGCCGCTTTACGCCAGTGCAGCGCTTCCCCGTTGTCGAGCGCGACCTCGCTGTGGTGGTGGACGATGCTACCCCGGCCGGTGCCATGCTGGACGCGATTCGTGCAGCCGGCGAGCCGCTCCTCAACGCCGCGGATGTGTTTGACCTCTATCAGGGCAAGGGCATCCCCGAGGGCCAGAAGAGCGTGGCGTTCACCTTGCGCTTTGGAGCTGACCGCACCCTCACGGATTCAGAGGTCGATGCGAAGATGCGAGCGATCCTCACAGCGCTCCAGTCCAATTTCGATGCTGAACTTCGTGGGTAGGAGTGGTTATATTTGGTAGCGTTGTCTCACACCCCCGTCCCGCCACGGTCTGCCTATGGCTTCACCTTCCTCCCCATCAGATCCTGTCGACGACCTCGAGGCCCAGGAAGCGGCCATCGAACTCGCCTTTGATGATGCGGTGCGCCACAAGAGCCGCCGGACGCTGGAGCAGCTCCGCGACCGGGTAGAGGACGCTCTGGACGAGATCGACCGGCTCCGGCGCGAAAACACCCGGCTCGCCCAACGGCTGCGCACGCTTGAAGAATCAGCAGGTATTGACGACCCCAACCGTACGGTCCTCTCGATTGACGAGCGCCCCGAGGCGGCCCGCCGCAAGGTTGAACAGTTTGTGCGCGCGCTCGACCAGTACATCGCGCAGGCCGAAAAGCAATCGTAAGCCACTCCATCGCTGCTCCCGCTATGGCACACAAGTCCATTCGCGTCGAAATCATGGGGCGCACCTATCCCCTGCGGGTGCGCGAGGAGGATGAAGCCCTCACGCGCGAGATTGCCGCCTACGTGGATGGAAAGATGGAGGCCTTCCGGGCCCAACACAGCGAGCAGCCCCCCCTTACCTCGGCTATCATCACCGCACTGGCACTGGCTGAAGAGCTTTACGCCGTACAGCGCGATAAAGAGCAGGCCCTCAACAGCGTTGACGCCAACGTGCAGCATCTCGCCGAGGCGCTGGAGCACGCCCTCGCGGCATCAGACGCTGCGACCGAGGTCGATGCTCGCGGCGATGGTGCCGTGCCTCCACCATCACAGGAACAGCCCTCTACCGGCTCTATATAAGACCGCGCTTCACAGTCTACGAGCCCGTAGCGAAAGCGTAAAAAAAGAACCTTACGCTACTAAAAAAGGGAGCTTACCTTCAGGTTTGGACGACAGGCCTCACTCTCGAACGATTCGGGAGACGGCGCACGCACGTGCGTCGACCGTGGAAGTCGGAAGCACCTGAGCGGCACCCACATTGTCAACTAAGGGGGTTCTTTGAATCCTTCGCTACGGGCTCGTAGGCTGTGCAGATGGAGCAGGGCACGCCCGGTGCCCCTTGGAGGAGCCACTTCCGCACGTTCGGCCAGGCCGCCCTTCCCCTCCCCGCCGGCCGTCGTCGCTTTGAGGCCTACCCACCCTGTTTGCCCATTATGGACCTGACCACCGGACTCCTGCTCATCGCCATCGCCGTCGGCGCGTTTGCTGCCGGTGGCGCGCTGACGGTGTGGATCCGGCAGCGGCGCGCAGAAGAGGTGCTCGGCCAAGCCCAACAAGAGGCAAGTACCCTGCGCCGTGAAGCCAAAGAAGCGGCGGAGGCCTATCGCAAGAATCATGTGGAAGAGGCCGAAGCGGCGTTGCAGAAAAGGCAACGGGCGTTTGCAGAGGAGCAAGAGGAGGCCCGCAAGCAGATGCAGCGCACGCGCCGCAAGCTGGACCGCTGGCAGCAGCGCCTCAGCCAGCAAGCGGAGCAGGTCAACGAACAACAACAGGCCGCCGAGCGAGCTTCTGAGGCACTGGAGCGCCTCCAGCAAGAAGCGGAGCGTGACCAACAGCAACTCCGCACGCTGATGCAACGCACAGAGGCCACGCAAGAGGCCCTCCAAGAACAGCGGGTAGCCGCTTCCGAAGCGGAAAAACACTTCAACGAGCGTAGCCAGTCCCTGACGCGCAAGCGGGAACGGCTGCAAGAGATGATTGACCAGCAAGTACGCAAGCTGGAAAACGTGGCCGGGCTCTCCCGCCGCGAGGCGCGTGAGGCCATGCGCGAACAGCTCATCGACGAAGCTAAGCTGGAAGCGGCCTCCCACATCAAGGAAATCCGGGACGAGGCCAAGCTGGAGGCCAACCGCGAGGCGCGCCGCATCATCCTAACGGCCATTCAGCGGACCGCGGCCAGTCACGCCATCGAGAATACCGTGTCGGTCGTCAACATCCAATCCGATGAGATGAAGGGCCGCATTATCGGCCGCGAAGGCCGCAACATTCGGGCGTTCGAGGCGGCGACGGGTATTGAGGTTATCGTGGACGACACACCGGAGGCCGTCATCCTCTCAGGATTTGACCCCGTCCGCCGGGAGATCGCCCGACTGGCGATGATCGATCTGGTGCAGGATGGTCGCATTCATCCTGGACGCATCGAGGAGGTGGTAGAAGAAGCCCGCACCGGCGTTGAGGAGGAAATTCAGGAGCGTGGGGAGCGGGCCGTCATTGACCTGAACCTGCACGGGCTACATAGCGAACTGGTGCGCCACATCGGGCGGATGCGCTACCGCACCAGCTACGGGCAAAATCTGCTGGCGCACTCGGTGGAAACCGCCCGTATTGCGTCCCTCATCGCTGCGGAGCTCGACCTTGACCCCGCCAAAGCGCGCCGGGCAGGCCTTCTCCACGATATTGGAAAGGTGCTGGAGGATGAAATTGAGCAGCCACACGCGCTGGCCGGCATGGACCTTTGCAAGAAGTACAAAGAAGCAGCCGACGTGTGCAATGCCGTAGGCGCGCACCACGATGAGATCGAGATGACGACGCTCATCGCACCCATCGTACAGGCTGCCGATGCCATCTCGGGCGCCCGGCCTGGAGCCCGCCGGGAAGCGCTTGAGTCCTACATCAAACGACTGGAGCAGCTCGAGGACCTGGCCGCCTCGTTCGACGGGGTGGAGCGCGTCTATGCCATCCAGGCCGGGCGCGAGGTCCGCGTGCTCGTCAACCACGACCTCGTGTCGGACGCTCGCGCCGAGCAACTGGCAGCTGACATTGCCCGACGGGTCCAGAACGAACTGCAGTATCCAGGGCAGGTCAAGATCACCGTCATTCGCGAAGTGCGGGCGGTCTCGCACGCCAAATAGTGCCGTCATGCCCCCTTGCAAGAACCGGTGAATCAGGGAGATAGGGTGCGTGGCGGGAGGTGCCCTCAGGAACCCCCATGCACATATGACGTGCATGATTGTCGTTGCATTTCCTTGTAATTACAGCTCGAAGTCTATGCTCGGGATTATTGGGCAGCTGCTTGTCTTGACCAGTTTTGTGGCCTGCCTGTTGGCCGGGTTTGCGTACGTCCGGGAAACCCAGTGGGGGGCAGACGATATCGCCTGGGAATCAGTCGGTCGATGGAGTTGGGGCCTGTCTGCCACAGCCGGCATCACGGCGTTTGGGCTGCTCATGTATCTATTTGTTACGCAGCAATACCAGTTTGCGCTGGTCTACCAGAACGCATCCAATGAGATGCCCTTTATCTACCAGTTCTCGGCCACCTGGGCGAGCCAGGAAGGGTCGTTCTTGCTGTGGATCGCGCTCACAGGCCTCATGGGGCTTGCGGTGATCTGGCGCACGGGGAGCTACGAGGCCCCCGTAATGGCTGTGTTCGCCCTCTGCCAGTTCTTCTTGCTCTCGATGGTGGCCGGCTTGCAGTTTGGCAACCTGGCTATCGGCTCCTCTCCCTTCGCGATGCTGGCCGAGCGCTTCGCCGATGCGCCCATCTTCCAGTCCAACCCAGACTTTGTACCGCCCAATGGCACCGGGCTGAATGATCTGCTTCAGAATCCGTGGATGGCCATTCACCCACCGATGATGTTTGTCGGGTTTACGGCCATGCTGGTCCCCTTCGCCTTCGCGATTGCGGCCCTCTGGAAGCGCAAGTATACCGAATGGGTGCGTCCGGCCCTCCCCTGGACGCTCTTTGCTGTTTGTATGCTCGGTATCGGCATCGCCATGGGAGGCTACTGGGCGTACGTCACCCTCTCCTTTGGCGGCTACTGGGCCTGGGATCCGGTCGAAAACTCGTCGCTGGTGCCGTGGATCGTGGGTATTGCCGCCTTCCACACCATGCTGATTCAGAAGAAGAGCGGCCACGGCCACAAGGCGGCCCTCTTCCTCAGCATCCTGGCCTTTATCCTGGTGGTGTACTCCACCTTCTTAACGCGTAGCAATGTGCTGGAGGACCTCTCCGTTCACTCGTTTGTGGACCTGGGCCTCACCAGCCAGTTGCTGGTGTGGATCGGGACGATGACGGTGGTGGGCTTTGGGCTGTTTGCCTACCGCTACAGCGAGCTTCCCACGCCAAAGAAAGAGCCCAATACGCTCTCGCGCGAGTTTATGATCTTTAGCGGGGCCATGCTTATGTGCGCGATGGCTGCGGTCATTCTGCTGGGTACCAGCTCGCCCATTATTGGACACCTGTTCCGGGAAAGCCCGGCCACCGTACCCATTGAGTTCTACAACAAGTGGACGCTGCCCATGGCCGTGGTGATGGCATTTTTGATCGGGATTGGGCAGCTGTTCTGGTGGAATAAGATGGATGTAGACAGCATTAACCGCGCTGTGATGAAGCCCATGGGACTGGCGGTTGTGGTCACCTTGGCCGTTATGGTCTTCACTCCGTTCGTAGAATACTCCATTTCATTCCCCGAGACTTCGCCGGCAGAGCGTATGTCGGAGGCCGGGTTTACGGCATCGCTCGCCGAGTTCTGGGAGATCTACGGCCAAGGGCTGTTGCTCCTGCTGTTACTGTTCACATCGCTCTTTGCCTTTTTCGGCAACGGTGCCGTCTTGCTGCGCCTCCTCCGGGGCAATCCACGGATGGCAGGTGGGGCGGTGACGCACATCGGGTTTGCGATTATGGTGATTGGCATCATCACCTCCAGCGCCTTCGAGCGTCCCCTCCCCCTGCAGTTGGGGGCCGCAGGCCAAGGCCAGAACGAATCGCGCACCAACTTCGTGGCTGTGAAGGGTGAAACACGCCTTATTAACGGCTACGAAGTGACGTACCACGGCCAACAAAGCATTGAGCAGGGACGGACGGCCTACGAGGTGGAATTCACAGACCCCCGTGGGCGCAACTTCACCGTTAGCCCCGTGGCATACTTCAGCGAGGAAATGGATCAGTGGATACGCCATCCCGAGGTGAAGAAATACGCCGAGCAGGATCTATTCATCGCTGTGACACCCAAGCAGGCGACGGGCTCGGGGGAGGAAGATGCCACCAATCAATTAGCGCTCGAACGGGGCGAAGCCGTACGACTGGCCGACGGCGACTACGTCGTACGCTTCGAAGGCTTTGAGTCGAATGTTGCCCCAGATGAGATGGCGACCGCATCGGAGATTACCGTCGTTGCCGTCGTGGAAATGACCCACGAGCCTACCGGCGACGTGCGTACGCTGCGTCCGACCTACACCATCACAGAGGACCGGCGTGTCATCTCGGACGTGGTCCGTGTGGATGCGTGGGATGTTGGGGTGTCGTTCACAGGCATGAGTGTAGACTCCGGCGAGGTCAACCTGACATTTGACGGCGTAGAGGTGGAGCCCGAGGACTGGGTGCTCATTGATGCCCGCGAGAAGCCGCTCATCAGTCTGGTGTGGATCGGCTTCATCATGCTCAGCTTTGGCTTTGGCATTGCCATCTGGCGCCGGTCCCAAGACTTCAAGATCAGCCGGGAACGCGGCAGTGTGTAGGACGCACCCGCGCGGGCCGTATGCCGGGCCGGCGTCCAACGGGTATCCCCAGATGAGGAGTGGCTCGTCCGCTGGCAGGCGCACTTAACCGTTCACTAAACTCCTGCGCAGCACTGCCGATACTGAGGGCACGCGATCGCTCCAAGGCCTGATGCGGCAGGAGATCTGCCATAGCTGGGCAAGCGGTCGGTTCTCGACCCTCAGACTTAGCTCTCGGCTTTCATGGATGGACGACCCCTAAGCGCGCTGCGCCAAGACGTGGCCGCGCAGGATTGGCTGGATGACGTTGCGGCTCTGTTGAAGACTGCTGGCAGCCCCACCCGCACCCGTATTCTGTACCTGCTGTGGGCCACGTCCGAGGTCTGCGTTAACGACATCGCCGACGTGCTGGAGCTGACGACACCTGCCATCTCTCAGCAGCTAAAGAAGCTCCGCGAGCAGGGGCTCGTGCAGCCACGGCGGGAGGCACAAACCGTGTACTACCGGCTGAATGACAGCCATCATTTTGCGCCGCACATCAACACCCTCTTCGAACGCCATGTGCGGATGGCTGCGTAGCGACCATGCAACGGTGCCCTACGCCGGAACCAGGGGTTCGGGACGCTCCAGATCAGCTGGTGCGTTTCCGTCTATGCCACTGTCCCGCACCTGGCGTGCCCGCACTTCCTTCCCCCATGCCTGATTCAGGTAGTCGTAATCGCGATCCTGCAACTCCTCTGATACGTTGCGGACGTGGAAAAAGCCGTAGGATACTGGCGAGAGGTTGGCACGGGGGGCGCTGCTCAGATGAAAGAGGTGCGCTCGGCGCAGGCCCAGGCGAAACTCGCCATGGAGTTGCCCCAAAATGCACGACGAGCCGCTGCTCAGCTCAAGGGTGTCCGGGTCGACCCCTCGGTACCAGGTTGGATCTACCTCGTCCAGGTATGCTGCGCCGCGTGCTACGCGCCGGGCCGCCCGCTCTGGAGATACACGCCGGGCGCGCCAGCGCTCAAGCCACTTCCGAAGAAACGCACGCATAGAACTCAGGGCTTTGTGAAAAGAACACGTTATATAACCCGGAGAGCGCAGCCTGTGATCCAGACCAACCGGTATGTTACGTGTGCACGTTACGTGTGCACCACGGCTTCTTGTGCCAGCGCCCGTCCGGCTGGTGTCAGCCATAACCGGCCCTCCCCGCGACGAACCAGCGCCTGGTCCTCCGCCTGTGCCACCACCTGCCTGGCAAAAGAAGCCGTCCACGACAGGTGCTCCTGAAGATGGTCTACCCGACACTCGCGTGTGGCTTCAGGCAACCCTTCATGCTGCAGGAGATGAATAACCAGCACCTTCCGTGCAAACGTCCAGCGCCGCTCCCGCCGCATCAGGTATTGCGCCACCAGGCCGTGCGTGGGGGCAAACAGGTAGCACGCGGTAAAACAACCCCCTACCATGGTGGCAATGCTGCCGGCAATTGACGCGTCCAGCACATGCGCCAGCCAATATCCACTGATCGCGCAGGCCACGCCCAGCACGACACTTAGCACCAGCGTCAGACCAAGGCGGTCGGTGAGAAGGCGCGCACTGGCAGGCGGCCCCACGATAAGCGCCACCACCAGAATAGCCCCCACGGCGTCAAATGCGGCTACGGCTGTAACTGAGACCAGTGCCATCAGGGCGTAGTGGAGTGCCACGGGCGCAAAACCGAGGGTGGTCGCCAGCGCCGCGTCGAAGGTTGCCAGCTTGAGCTCTTTGTAGAAAAGCAGGATAAACCCCAGGTTTAACAGCCCCACCGCACCCATGGCATAGAGCCCCTGCGGCCCGAGATCGTGGCCGGCGATTTCGAGTCGATTGAAGGGCGCAAAGGCCAGTTCACCCAGCAGCACCGCATCTAAGTCCAGATGTACGTCTCCCGCGTAGCGCGCAATGAGGATGACGCCGAGGCTAAACAGCGCCGGAAAGACGATTCCAATGGCCGCGTCCTCTTTCACCAGGCGGGTGTCCGTCAGTAGCTCTACCAGCACCACGGTCAGCAGACCTGTCAGCGCTGCGCCTACAATGAGGAGCGGAGAGTTCAGGTTTTCCACCAGAAAAAACGCTACTACGATGCCCGGAAGAATCGAGTGGCTGATGGCGTCGCTCATCATAGCCATACCGCGCAGGACGAGGTACACCCCGGGCAGCGCACAGGCCGCCGCAACGACCGCCGCTACTAACTGAATTTCAAGTTGCGTGATGGTCATGGTCTCCCATTCTCGTCTGCAGGAACAGCCACCGGCGGCCTGACGCGCGTACGCCGGTCACGAAGGTAACGCCACAGCAGGCCGCGTCGGGGCGCCAGCGTCAGGGATACGGCGACGATAGCGCTCACACACAGAACGATGGTCGGACCCGTGGGCAGGTTCGCCACAAGGCTGCTGATAAGTGCACCACAGACGCCCGCCGCCACCCCAAACGCCATCGACAGCGCGACCATCACGCCGAGGCGATCCGTCCACTGCCGGGCCGCGGCTGCGGGCGCCACCAACATGGCACTCATCAGCACCACCCCGACGGTTTGGAGGCCAATCACGATGGCCAGCACCAGCAGCGTCATGAGGAGCGTATCAAGCATGCGGACGGGCAAACCGAGGCTGCGAGCAAATGCTGGATCAAACGACAACAGCTTAAACTCTTTCCAGCACAAGGCCATCCCCAAGAGCGCGACAGCGCCCAAGCCGGCCATGGTCCACACATCGTCGGTAACCAGCGTAGCCGCCTGGCCAAACAGAAAGGTGTCCAGCCCGGCCTGCTGTGCCCCGGCCGTTTGCTGAATATACGTGAGCAGCATCAGTCCGACACCGAAGAACACGGAGAGCGCCAGGCCGAGCGCGCTATCGAAGGTGATGCGCGAGGTTTGCGTCACGGCCATGATCGCGAGCGTGGCCAACCAACCGGCGGCCAGCGCCCCCAGCAGCAGCACCAGCGTAAGGCGACTGCCTGTGAGCAAAAACGCAAGCGCGATACCCGGGAGTGCCGCATGCGAAATGGCGTCGCCGATGAGGCTCTGGCCCCGGAGCACAGCATACGTCCCGAGGGCCCCGCTCACCAGCCCAAGGATGGCCGACCCCAACGCCACCGTCCGAAGCGTGTAGTCAGTCGCCAGAGCGTACAATATATCTATAAGGGCATCCATCAGGACGCCTCCGATGGTGGATGCAGAAAGCCCACACGGCCCCCGTACGTGCGGCGCAGGTTTTCATCGGTGAAGGTCTCCTCTACTGGGCCCGACGCCATACGGCGGACGTTGAGCAGCAGCACCGAGTCAAAGTACTCCGGGAGCGTCTGCAGGTCGTGATGCACCACCACAAGGGTTTTCCCGTCGGCCTGCAGGTCGCGCAGCAGATCGATAATCGTGCGCTCGGTGGTGGCATCGACCCCCTGGAACGGCTCATCCATCAAGTACAGCGCGGCATCCTGCACCAGCGCGCGGGCCAGAAACGTACGCTGTTGCTGCCCGCCGGAGAGCTCGCTGATCTGACGGTCCGCGAGGTCCTCAATGCCCACTTGTGCGAGCGCCTCACGGGCTGTAGCCCGCTCTTCGGCTCCGGGCTGCCGAAACCAGCCGAGCTTACCATAGAGGCCCATCAAAACCACGTCGAGCACATTGGTGGGAAAGTCCCAATCAACGCTGCCGCGCTGCGGCACATAGCCGACCTGGTCGCGGACGGCGCGGTAGGGCTCGCCCAGTACCCGTACCTGCCCAGCAACCGGATCTACCAGGTCCATCACCGCCTTCAGCAATGTGGTTTTACCGGCGCCATTGGGTCCAGCAATCGCCACCAGGTCTTGCTGCTCCACCGTCCAGTCGATGTCCCAAAGCACGGGCGATTCGCGGTAGGCTACGGTAAGGTCGCGAACGGTAATGGCGGGCGAGGACGACATGGGCTATGGAGCGTGGGGAGGCATTCGTGGATGGCATGTCCGTCACGCAGGATCACGCAACAGCCCATCGACGATGGTATCGATATTATGGCGCATCATCCCGGTATACGTTCCCTCTGGCGTTCCTCGGTCCCCCAGGGCATCCCCATAGAGCGTGCCTCCGAATTCGGCCGGAAAGCCCCGATCGCGCGCGGCCCGGCGGACAGCTTCGATGCCCCGCTCGGGGACGGAGGACTCAGCGAACAGCACGGGGATTTCGCGCTCCACGATAAACGCGGCCATCTGCTGTACGTCGCGCGTACCGGCTTCTGTCGCCGTGCTGATCCCTTGCAGCCCACGCACCTCAAAGCCGTAGGCTGCACCAAAGTATCCGAAGGCGTCATGCGAGGTAATCAGTACCCGGCGTTCTTCAGGCACCTTTTGGGCCCGCTCTTCCACGTAGCGATGGGTTTCCTGCAGCTCATCACGATACGCTGCAGCCCGCTCGGTGTACACCGCCGCATGGGTAGGGTCGGCTTCAGCCAGTGCCTCCTCAACCGCATCTACAGCCAGCATCCACAACGACGCATCCAGCCAGACGTGCGGATCCCGGTTGCCCGGGTAGTCCGCTGAGGTCTGCAGTAGGCTATCCGGCAGCGTCTCGGCCAGCGCTACCGTGCGGACCCCACGGCGCCCCATCTGCTCAAACAGGTCCGTCATCCGGCCTTCCAGGTGATGCCCGTTGTAAAATACGATGTCGGCTTCGCTCATGCGAGCCGCATCACCTTCACTCGCCCGATACAGATGAGGATCGACGCCGGGCCCCATGAGCACCGTCAGCGCGATGTCATCGCCTCCGATGGTGCGCACCAGGTCGCCTACCACATTG
This sequence comes from Rhodothermaceae bacterium Tc-Br11_B2g6_7, assembly GCA_001564055.1. Taxonomy (GTDB): domain Bacteria; phylum Bacteroidota; class Rhodothermia; order Rhodothermales; family Salinibacteraceae; genus Tc-Br11-B2g6-7. The sequence goes on along the minus strand of LKNB01000049.1, from coordinate 4,709 downwards.
GTGGTAGCCACTACGGCGGGGCGATCATCATCCGTTGCCTCGTTGCAGGCGGTCAGCATGACGAGCACGAGCGCGGTCAGGAAAAACAGTAGGAAAGGGCGCATGCGGTATAGCGATGGGGCAGTTGTAGAATCATGTACACCCTCTGTATGCCCGTCCGATTTGTTAGTTTAAGCTAAATCGTATTTTATTTTGCAAAAAGACTGGAGGGGACCGAAGGACGCGCCACGACCAGGAGGGAGGGAGCGTTTCTGCGCCAGGATTAATCCAAAGGATACCCTAATATAGACTTCTCGTGCTCCAAAGGTGTAATACGGATATCCACATGACCCGCGATATTGGGAACCGAATCGCACGCGGCTCCTGCCCTTTAATTGCACAGGCTCATGAAAACGCTCCTTCCCCTGCTGATTTTTCTGCTGTGGTTTCCGTTGCACGCCAGTGCTGACCCCTGCAGCACCCGCACCGGTGACAATGCCACCGTTATATTTCCAGACTCCGTGCACACGATGACGGACGGCACGCCCATCGCCGATGGCAGTCGGCTGACGGCGCACACGGAAGCGGGACGTTGCGCGGGACAGATGGAGTGGAAAGACGGCGCCCAGGCCCTTACCGTCTGGGGTAACGATGTGATGACGGCCGAGCGTGACGGCTTCCGCTCCAGCGAGCCCCTTCAGTTTGTGCTTACGGCGCCGGGAGCGGATGAAGGTCAGGTGCTCTCCCTTACGTTCGCCGACCGCGGCGCGCCGTTCCTGACGGAGGCCGTCTATCGTTCCAATGGCATCTACCAAGTAGCCTCTGTAGAGGCTGTGCCGGGCGAGCGTTTCGACACCCGGGCATTTGACGGGCAAAGCGTTTCCAATGGCGCCGACCAAGAGACGGCTGGCCTTTCCCCGGCCTCCCCCAGTCCGTTTAATACGCAGGCATCGTTCAGCCTGACCCTCGATGCCGGACAGCACGTGCACATTGCGCTGTATGACATGCTGGGGCGCGAAGTCGCCACGGTGCACGACGCTCCTGTTGCATCAGGTAGTGCTCGGTTTAGCGTCGACGCCGACGGCCTCTCCAGTGGTACGTACTTTATCGTCGCCCGGGGGCAGGACTTCCGCGATACGCAACGCGTCACAGTGGTCCGCTGACGGCCCCAGCCGAACATGGCTATGTAACTACACCAACGTCGTCCACCGACGTCACCGCGGGCCGCCCTTCTGCCCGCATGAGCGGCTTCCTCCCCACCCCGGAAGCCGCTCTGTTTTTGGTCGTAACCAGCCGTCTTTTTGATGAATCCCTACGAATCCTGCCGGCCGCCCAGAGATACAATTCTGTGTATTTTCTGAATTGAATGATTTCTCGCTCTTATGGCCACGCAAGACACCACCTCGTTCGAAATATCCTCCTTCGAAACAGACGTGCTACAGGCCAGCCACGATCAGCCGGTGCTGGTTGACTTCTGGGCGCCGTGGTGCGGGCCCTGTCGTACGCTGGGCCCGGTGCTGGAACGGCTGGCACGGGAGCCGGAGACTTCATGGACCCTCGCGAAGGTAAACACGGACGAGCACTCGCAGCTGGCACAGCAATACAACGTCCGCGGGATTCCCGCCGTGAAGCTGTTCGTCGACGGCCAGGTCGAAGCCGAGTTTACCGGGGCGCTGCCCGAGCATCAGATCCGCACGTGGCTGGACGAGCACCTGCCCACGGAAGATAAAAAGGCCCTCGCACAGGCCAAGGCGTTGCTGGAGAAAGGCCAACGCTCCGAGGCGCGCGAAATCCTGGAAACGATCGTCGCTGACGAAGCGGAGACCGATGAAGCAGAGACGCTATTGGCCGGGCTTGTCGTGTTCACCGCGCCAGACCGCGCAGAGGCGCTCGTGGAGGGCACCGATGTGGCGGATCCCGATCTTCTCCAGACAAAAGAGGCCGTGGGGATCATCGCGCGGCTGCTCCGTCTGTACCAGACCCCCGATGACATCCCTGCGGGAGACGTGCAGCTTACGTACGTGCAAGCTATCGAAGCGCTCACCCGGCAGGACTTCGACGCGGCGCTGGAGCGTTTTATTGAGGTGGTACGGCAGGACCGATCGTACGATGACGATGGTGCCCGCAAGGCCTGTGTGGCATTGTTCACGCTCCTGGGGCGCGAGCACCCGCTCACGAAAAAGCACCGCCGGGCGTTTGACACGTCCCTTTATTAAAGTGTTGGCATGCGTGCCAGCTTGTCATCCAGTCGTTCGCCATTCGGCACAAGCCTGGCCGCCGGCCCGTGCGGTGTCCCCTTCGGAGGCGCCCGCTCTTTCCTTTTAGTCTCCCATTGCAACCATGGCCCGCCTTTCCATTCCGTCCGATGCCCGCCACCTTCACCGGGTGCAGGTGACCATCCGCTGGGGCGACATGGACGCCCTTGGGCACGTCAATAACACACGATTCTTCCAATACTTTGAGCACGTCCGCGTGACGTGGCTGCGGGCCGTGATGGGCACCGATTGGAAAGCCGATGGCGCTGGCCCCGTGCTCGCTCATACGAGTTGCGACTTCAAGCAACCGGTGGTCTATCCTGCTGATCTGGTAATTGACCTCTACAGCACGCCCCCTGGCCGCTCCAGCGTCGAAACGTACTATGAGGCGCGGCTCCCCCAAGAGGACGCTCCGCTTTGCGCGGTAGGGCACGCCACTGTCGTGTGGGTCGATTTTGCGACCGGGCGCCCCACACCACTGCCGGAGAGCTTTACCGAGGTACTCGACGCGCTGGATGTGGAGACACAGAATTGAGCGGCGCCTGAACGGCGGACGCCTCGTAGGATGCATCAGCCGTCGATCCACAAGACGCCGCAGGAAGGACCTCGGCGCGCCCTTTACGCCATTCCTGTGATGGGCTACTGCGCAATCGCCCTTCCGCGGCCGCGGTAGATCGGCCTCCGCCTGCCCCTTCCCTGTGGGCCCTGGCATCGCCGACTAAGTAGACTGCGGAAAGGCAAGACGTTCGAAGCGGGCCACCTCCTGCGTGAGCTGATCGCGGAGGGCGGCTAATCGTGTATCACGGTGCTCCGCAGTGGCACGCAACATGGACTGAAAAAACCACTGTTGCTCCTCCGGGCCAGCGCTCAGCGCAATGAAATCATCGCCGCCCTTGAACAGGGGCAACCCCGCGTCGAGCGACTGATTCATAGTCCACAGGTTGTGCAGCTTGTCGGCCAAGCTGATGGCCACGGCCTCATCTGGGGCCTCCTTCAGGTGCGCAATGTACGCCTCCTTCCGCGTGCGCCAGGGGCGTTTCTGTCCGCTCGCGTCATAGCTATCTTCCGTGACGTGCTGCACGAGCGTCGCCACCTCGTCGTTCATGCGGGCAGCCAGCGTTTCTGGTTTCATGCGCTCCCCTCTCCGGTTGGCATCTTCCAGGATATCATGCAGAAACGCTGCGGCGACCACAACCGCGGGCCACTTGGCCCGCTGCACCGTGAGCGCCACGGCCGTGAGGTGGGAGAAGACAGGCACCGGGGCAGCACGACCCTTCTCGCTTTCGTACACTGGCGCCCGCCATTGGCCTTTACGGTACGTTCCGCTATGCCACGTGGCGGCAAGCTCCGTGGCGCGCTCTAACACAGGGTCGAATGGTTGCACGGTATACCCACGATGTAAGCAAAGGAATAGATGACGCGATGACGCATGAGGGCAGCGGATGATTAATCTGCTGCTACGCTCATACGCAACAGGGTTGTTAATGCATGGTAGGCACTCCCGGATTCTTACACCTTGCCTGCTTCACCGCCTTGCCTACGTTCAACGCGTCAGCACTGGATCGTCTGGCTGAAATCGTCTCGGCCGTGCTGAACCCGTTGCTCCTGCCGCCGGTGCTGTTTGGCATCCTCGCGACCTACGCCGGAGCCGCCCCGGTCGAGGTGCTGCTCGTGAGTGCCGTTGGTGTCGTATTCTTCGCTTTGATACCGGGTAGCTATGTTGTCTGGGAACTGCGGCGCGGCGGCGTAGACTCGCTCGACATACGCGACCGCACCCGACGGAGGCGACCACTGCTTGTGACCGTCGCCTCGTACCTGTGTGGGGCAGCGGTGATGAGTACGCTACCCGTTCCGGGGCATGTATTGCTGGGCTGGCTGATGGTCTGCTATGGATTCAACACAGCCCTGACGGTACTCGTCACACGGCAGTGGAAGATTTCCATCCATGCGCTTGCCATCGCGGGAATTCCATCGGTGCTGGTATTTATGGCGTATGGCCTTGCCGAGCCGGCGTCATTCCCGGGGCTGCACCTTCTCCTAAGCCTAAGCGTCGCGTGCATCCCGCTGGTGGCCTGGGCTCGCGTGCGGATGCGGCACCACACCCCACGACAGGTGATCGCGGGCACGGTGGGCGGCCTGACGCTTCCGCTGATGGAATTGTGGCTGCTCCAAGCCGCTGGGCTGCTGGTCTTTCCCTGACGTGCACTTGCGCTCTGGCCCTGCATCCATTACTATAGTAAGGTGTTCGTTACAACAGCAGTTTATCGTCGCTCTTCCCCCACCGTCTCCGCATGCCTCTGACGCAGCGCTACCATCAGTGCCCGCACCGGCGCTTTGCCGATGTTCATTACGAATCATGCCTGAGCGTGCCCCGTGCATCGACGTTACGTTGTTTGTCTACTGATTGTCAGCTTCTGCGTGCTGGGCCTTCCCTCGCTCATCCAGGCGCAAGGCTGGGGGTTTGTGGAAGGCCAG
>LKNB01000012.1 GCA_001564055.1 Rhodothermaceae bacterium Tc-Br11_B2g6_7 | reverse complement strand
GGGACTTTCGTGCGAATCGCGATACGATGACCTCTTGGCATACGACAGGCTCATACACGACTGAGCCGTAGACCAACCGCCACCATTCAGCCAAGGCGCCCACCACTCAGCCGCACCTCAGCGCTTACAGACCACGTCTTCTCTCCCCCGGCGGGAGAGAACCAAAGAGAGGGGAAAAAGAGCCCGCGCTAAGCACCCGAGCACAGGCCAGGCCACAGCCTTTTGCAGAGCCACCACCCCAAGACGATGACGCAAGTGGACTTGGGGCTTGCCCCTCATCCTGACCTTCTCCCACCGGGGGAGAAGGGACTTTCGTGCGAATCGCGATACGATGACCTCTTGGCATACGACAGGCTCATACACGACTGAGCCGTAGACCAACCGCCACCATTCAGCCAAGGCGCCCACCACTCAGCCGCACCTCGGCGCTTACAGACCACGTCTTCTCTCCCCCGGCGGGAGAGAACTAAAGAGAGGGGGGAATTCCAGAGAGAATCAGCGCTATGCCCGCTCTTCCAGCAGACGCTCCACCGCGCGGCGGAGGGCGGGCTTGGCGAGGAGGCCCTCGTGCTGATAGCGGATCTGGCCCTGCCGGTCGATAAGGAAGGTGGCCGGGATCGCGCCCGACCCACCGAACGCCCCCAGCAGCCCACGATCCGCGACCTGCGGGATGGCCATGTCGCGTCCCTCCGCAAATTCGCGGACGGCGTCCAGGCCGCTTTCATTGACCGACACGTGCACAAACGCTACCTCCTCGCCCTGCAGGTCAGCGTACAGCGACTCCTTCATGGGGCGCTCGGTGCGGCACGAAGGGCACCACGTAGCCCAGAACGTAACCACGACGACCTCCCCCTGATGTCCACTCAAGTCGAACTGATCGCCTGCCATCGTAGGCAGCACAAAGGCCGGCGCCGCACCCCGGCGCTCATCCAGGCTTACCGGCGGGTTGACGGTGTACACCAGGTACCCGATCAAGCCGAGCACGAGGAGCCAGGTCCAATTGCGTTTCAGAAACGCCAGCGCGCGACGCGGGCGTCCAGATGTGGTATCCGGGGTAGCGTTCGGTGCAGTAGAGGCCATGGGAAGCAACGGAAGGATGAAGGGACGAGCCGTCGGGTTACCGGTCGCGCACCGGGAGCGTCAGCGGGTAGGCGCCGTGCTCGGCGAAGGAGAGGGTGACCTCCACCGAGTCGCCCACGGCCAGCGCCCGCTCCATGTTGATGAGCATGAGGTGCAGCCCCCCCGGCGCAAACCGCACGCGCTCGCCCGGCGGCGCCACCAGCTCCTCCACGGGCCGCATCCCCCGCAGGCCATCCTCCCGCTCATACGTCTCGTGCATCTCGATGCGGTCCATACCGTTGGCCGTCACGCCTTGCAGAGTGTCCGCCCTCGCCAGGCCGTTTTCGATGGTGAAGTACCCGGCCGTGGTGCCGCCTTCCGAGGCGACCCCCGCCCAGGCATCGACAACGGCAAAGGTATCAGCCGGTACGGGGGGCTCCTCCGGCAACGGTACATCCGAGGCGGGCTGCTCATCAGCGCAGGCCGTGAGGGTGAACAGCAGCACCAGAACAGTCAACAAGGCAAGGGGGCGCATAAAAGTCATGAACGTTCGCGTCGTAAGTGGTTAATGTCTTCCGCGACCATCTCTGCTGGCATCCGGCTGCCCATGTAGTAGTCGCGGATGCGCCCCTGGCCATCGATGAGCGTCATCCGGTCGGTATGGTCGATGATGTAGTCCTCGTCTTCCGGAAACGTCCCGTCGAAGGATGCGGCGTCTTCGCCGGCCAGCGCCCGCCGCACCCCCATGCGTTGCATCAGCGCGTCGATGGTGTCAGCGTCGCCCGTCAACAGGTCCCACCGCCGGTCCTGCAGACCAAAGGTCTCCGCATACCGGGCCAGTTGTGCGGGCGTATCCCGCGCCGGGTCAAAGGTGATCGTCACAAACCGCACCCCCTCGGTATCCCCCTCCAGCGCGTCATGGATATTGCGCATGTTGGCCGTGATCACCGAGCAGATGTCCGGGCACTGCGTGTAGACGTAGCCGACCAGCAGGACCTCCCCTTCGTATGCCGCCGGGAAGGTCACCGCCGTGCTGTCGTAGTTGGTCAGCGGATAGGTCTCCTCCGAGAGCGAATCGTAGGATTCTCCGCACCCCGCAAGCACCACGGCACAGGCCATCGCAAGGACCGAAAGCAAACGCATAGGGTTAGGGGAATGAGCAGAGGTAAGCCGGGCAGTTGCTGCTGGAGGCACAAGCCGCTGTACTGTGCGTTACTTGTAATAACCTGTAGCCCTCATGCGGGCGTCAGTTTCCCCCTTCATCAATCCTTTGTGCCCATGGATACCCCGGGAGCACCGCGCCACGAGCAGATCAGCGACTGGTTGCGGGCGCGGATCGAGCAGGGCCAGTACGAGCCGAACGACAAGCTCCCTTCAGAGAACGAGCTGTGCGAGCAGTTTGACGTCAGCCGCATCACGGTGCGGCGGGCGCTGCAGACGCTGGAGACGGAAGGCCACATCTACCGGCGGCAGGGCCTGGGCTCGTTTGTGCAGGATGCCCGCCTGCATCAGGGCCTGGCGTACCTGACGGACTTTGTGCAGGACATGGAGCAGCGCGGCATCGCGCCCTCGTGCACGGTGGTGCACCGGGCGCCGGAAGCTGCCTCGCCCGACGTAGCGGCTTTTCTGGGCGTCGAGCCCGGCACGACGGTCGTCCGCATCGACCGCGTCCGACAGGCCAACAACGAGCCGGTGGCGTTCGACCAGACGTGGCTTCCCCTCACCTATGCCGAGCTGCTTGCCGACTATCCCCTCACCGAGCAGACCATCTTCCAGGTCCTGGAGCAGGCGTACGACATCCCTGTGGTGAAGGGCGAGTGCCGCATCGGGGCCACGCAGGCCGACGGCGACGTGGCGGCCCATCTGCATCTGGCGCCCGGCGCGGCCCTGCTCCTCATGGAGCGGGTGTCGTTTGCGGAGGATCAGTCGTGCATCTTCTACCAGACCCGCTACTACCGGGCCGACCGGATGTCCTTCAACCTGCACCTGGCCCGCGACGCCCGCACGCCCGCCGGCGGCGACGGCGCCCTGCCCGTGCGCGAGTTTGAATCGGTGCTGCGGGGCTCGGCGGAGTAGCCTCCCGGGCGGCGCTTGCATAGGGCCTTCACTTCTCCTACCTTCGGCCGATACCTTCGCAACGTAGCGAGGGCGCTTCGTACGGTTACGGTTTCCTAACCATGGCGTTGTTGTTTGCTAATATACGAGGCGCATCTTGCTGCTTCCGCGTCCTTTTGGCTGGTCACTTTCTATCCATGGCAACAGTCCGCGACCGCGCACGCACGTTCGAATATCTTCACCGCGCTATTCACCTGACCCTACAGTCCGACTGGGATCCAGCCGACGTAAACGGCGAGCCCTACGCTGCACAGGAGTATGGGCAGTACGTCCCCGGCATTCATCGCCTCCTGCGGTACAAGCGGCCGCTGAGCGAGCTGGTGACTTACCTGGCCCGCGTGGAGGCCCAGTACCTGGGTCGCGGGTCCTCGCGCGCCGAACTGGAGGCGGTCGCGCAGAAGCTGCAGGGGTTGGGGGTAGGGCGCGGCAGCGGCTAAATCAGCCCCCGAAGGACGGTAGCAGCTTAACATTTGCCGTCGGTATCCATAAGATGTACGTGGTTTGACAGTGCCCCCTTCAGGTGCTGCCGGTAGCACTGCCTTCTCATGGATGCACCTCGGTGCATGTCGTACCACTCCACTCCCCCGTCGTCGTATGTGCTTTCTTTATTGCAACGGTGCTTGCCGGGCCTCGGCCCGTAGCAGGTCAGGGCGCACCGCCGCCCGCCTACACCTCGTATACGGCTGATCAGCGTACCGAACACAAGAGCGTGGCCACTGCCCGTGGCCTGTCGATAGGCGCCATGGGGGCTACGGCGGTGGGCGGCGGTCTTGCCATTGCGAGCGATCGCCCCATCGTGGGCGGGGTACTGGTGGGCAGCAGCCTCTTTTTCGCGCCGTCGGCTGGCATCTTCTACGCCGGCGATAGCCAACGGGCATGGCAGGGCATCGCCGTGCGCGGCGGTGGGGCGGCTGGGGCGGGCGTCCTTACCGTGCTATTGGGTTCCATGGCGGGATCTGGCGATGAACAGCCCGGTCCGGCCCTCGGCGTCTTGTTCTTCGTGCCGGCGGTGGGGGCGCTCGGCATTGTCGCGCACGGGGTCTACGATGCCTTGTTCGTGTCTGCCCGCTCGGTGGACGCGCACAATGAAGGCCTCAGCCGCGTCGGAAATGCTGTGTCCGTAGGGCCCTGGGTATCGCCCCATGAAGGGCGGCCGGGGGTGCAGGTGCGGGTGGCGTGGTAGTGACGCCGCCGCGTGGTAGGCCGATAGAGTCGAACCAGCCTCCGCCGACCCGCCTGATCATTGAGACCGGCGATGCACCACCGACATCCACGGCTGCTTCGCAGGCTTCAGAAACAGACACTATGGCTTCTATTCTTCAGGCACGCCTCCTCCTGCTCATGCCGAACGCACAACGTCTACTGTGCGCACTTACGCTCCTCCTCTTCTGCCCGTCCGCGCTCGCCGCGCAGGTGACAGCTGTGCCTGAGGGGACCCCTCCCGTCGAGCACGTCACGGACGACGAGCCGCCCCGCGAGGTACAGGCCTTCTGGATCAATGTAGGGCCCGCCATCGGAGGCGCAGGCGGCGGCTTCCACGTTAGCGCCTCCATGCAAATCAACGACCACCTGTGGACCGGACGCTTTGTGAGCACAGAGGCGATCCTGGGGGCGATACCCTCGGCGACCTGGGTGTGCTGTACGGCCGCTCCACCGCGGGCCGTTTTGGACTGGCGTCCGGCGCTGCCGGCCTGGGCATCGTACAGGGCGAAACGACGACCATCGGACTCCCGGTGGAGATCCAGGCTTACTTCCGCCCCCTCCCCTTCGCCGGCCTTGGCGTGACCCTGTTTGGCAACGTCAACCCCGCGCAGCCCTTCGCGGGCGTGGCGGTTGCGCTGCAGCTCGGGGATGGGCCGTGAGGGGTGGTGGGGATGCCTGATGGAGAAGATGGGTTCAGGGATCGCCCTGGCTTGCACTGCATCCACCTCTCATGCTTTCGCGGATCCTGACGAATACACATGTGCGGCCTCTATTCCTCCTGGCGCTGACTGGAATTGACGACACCCATGCTGTATACTTTAAAAGGGTGTTACCGAGAAACCATCCAGACAACCTTTAGGGGCGGACGTGGCAAATTCCTTACAGCACTACCTGCATGCGTTTAGCAGTCTGAATCTGGGTTCGACGCCGAAGCACCCGTGGTGCAGACACCCTTCGACCAATAATGAAGCGTCGCCTTATAAGCCGCTACTGCTTCTTGCCGTGCTCGATCTAATTGAGGATGGGCCGATCACGGAAAATCGCATACCCCTGCCTGACGAGTCCCACCTGCTGCACGAGGCTTTTCATCAGTACTGGACTCAGTTCTTTCCAGATAAGAAACCAGATATCAGGCAACCGTACGTGCGGCTTGCCAACGACATCCCTTGGTATCTCAGAGGACAAGAGGGTGGAAGAACAGTTAACCCAAGCGATATCGGTTCAATCAACAAATCACGTCTCGCAGCACGTGTCAGCCACGCCTCGTTTGAGGATGAACTCTTTGCGTTGCTTCAGCAAGAGGGTCCACGCCGCGAATTCCGACGGTTTATTGTGCGGACGTATTTTGTAAAGCGTGCGTGGGAGGAACTCAACCAGCACAGCCGCACGAATGTTATGTCCGAGGACTATGCGCGGTGGCTGATAGAGAAGGCAACTGGGGCTACAGATAGGGAGCCCCAGACCCAGGAAGCGCCCGTTCGCGAGGCAGGTTTTCGGAAAGCGGTAGTGCGCATCTACGAGCGCCAGTGTGCCTTTTGCCGTCTTCGTATCCACTCTCCCGATAACCACACCGTCGTGCAAGCAGCGCATATCATTCCCTATAGCGAGGGGCGCGACGACGATCCGCGTAATGGCCTTGCGCTGTGTGGGGTCTGCCACTGGACGTTCGATGAGGGGTTACTGTCCCTGTCGGATGGCTGGCAAATTCTGTTCTCTCCCTATCTAAAGCAGGAGGATCAGCGCATCGGGTATCTACACGGGCTCCGGGACACCCGCATGATCCTTCCACAGCATGAGCTTCTGCGGCCACGGCAGGATTCGCTGGAGTGGCATCGAACAAAAGTATTTCTCGACTCTGCTTAGCTTACTACGCTCCCATGCGTAACCCCAACCCCCATCTCACCGCCAAGGAGCGCGATCGGGCGTCGTTTCCGACGCGTAAGCTGTGGCGTATGGGGGTGATTGACGGACGCGTCCTTGATTTCGGCTGTGGCTTTGGCACCGACGTAGCTTTTCTCCGAAAAAAGGGAATGGACGTCACGGGCTACGACCCGCATTACGCACCGGATTATCCAGAAGGCCGGTTCGATACCATCCTGTGTCACTACGTCCTGAACGTGCTGCTGCCCGAGGCGCAGTCGCAGGTGCTGATGGCGGTTTCAGAGCTTTTGAAGCCTGACGGAGTGGCCTACTTCACGGTCAGGCGGGATGTCTGGCGACCGGGCTATCGGATGCACAAGAAGCACCGCAAGCAAACCTACCAGTGCAATGTGACGCTTCCATACGAAACCCAACTCAGGACCAAATTCTGTGAGATCTACCGGTACCGCCCCTATCCTCGGGTGGCGAGCACAATCGTCAGTGACTGCCCTTTCTGCAGGCCGGATCCTGACCGTGAACTGCTCACTGAGTCCGCCCGGGTGTACGCCATCTTTGACAAATTTCCGGTCTCCGAGGGCCACGCGTTGGTCATCCCGAAACACCACATTGGCGACTATTTCTCGATGGATGAGCGGTCCCAATCAGCTTGCTGGATCGTGCTTAATCGCGTCCGCGAGATAATGAACAAACGCCTGGCCCCAGACGGCTTTAACGTGGGCATTAATGTTGGCGAGGCTGCCGGGCAGACGATAAACCACGTACACCTGCATCTCATCCCGCGCTACGAGGGGGACGTCGAAAACCCGCGCGGTGGGGTCCGGGGCGTCATTCCGGGCAAGGCGGACTATACGAGGTAACCTGACGCGTTGCGACACCATGCACCTCATCTCACACTCCGCGAACACAAAATGCCAGTCCGCGAGTTGCGGTGCTGTTAAGTTCCGGCATCCGGGCCACCACGTGCGCACGGTATGTGCCCACACCTCGTGACCGGCCAGAAATCTCACGATGCTGAAGGAGTAATACAGTGGTCGTGCCATCTGTCGGAACGCCCCCGCACCGTCTCAATGCTTTCAATAAGCCGGGGCAGCGGGGAGATGTCCGGCTTGCGGCGCGCGACGTGCTCCACGGCTTCTCCAAACGAAAACCCCTCCCGGCAGCAGAGATACCCGATGGCCACCGAGGAGGACCGGCCAACGCCGGCATTGCAGAAAAGGTGGATGTGGTGCTCATCAATATGGCGATCGATCCACCGGATCGCCTCCTCCAGCTGGTCGGGCGGGATGGGCTGCATGTCGACCACGGGCACTTTATGGGCTGGCCGGTCGGTTTCAGGGATGGGGTGTTCCTCCGCCACATTCAGGAGCGCCCCAAACGCCTCGGGCGCGGCAGACGCCTCGTCGTAGGGGCCGACGGTGAGATTGTCGTAGACCTGGGCTGACGCCATAGATCTTCTCCTTGCTCTACGTCCCTGCTTCATACGGTCATAATGGAATGCAGCAGCGCAAAATCTGGTTCACTCCTTGCCGACCACGTGGCGACCCCCATGCGGCGACATTTCAGCTTAAGGTACGCACAGGGCGCAGACGAGCATCCCCCTACTGCCCAACACTATCACCGGCACTCCGTATTCCTATCCTCACTGATTATCGGACAACCCGCGCGTGCTCATGCGACGCATCAACGATGTTCAGCCTCTCCTCGATGGTATTATTCACTGGGATACCCAGCAGGCCCCCCGTGGCGCAGACCTCACCGTTGGGCACGTGTACCGGCTGACGGGCCCCGGACAGCTCGACTTCGGGGGCAGCGAGTTTGCCGAGGCCCCGCGCGAACAGCTGACGCCCACGAAGGCCGACCCGGAGGATAGCTACGGCTGGTGGCGGCTGGATGCGGGCACGTACATCGTGCGCTACAACGAGCAACTGAAGCTTGCGGACGGGCACATCGCGCACATCACACCGCTGCACCGGCTCGTGCAGGCTGGTGCCCATCACCCGAGTATCCGCACCACCACTACTGGGCAAGCACTGGAGACGCTACTCACTGTAGGATCGGCTGGCTGTCACCTCAAAGAAAACGCCCGCATCTCTCTCCTGGAAATCTTCCAAGCAGCTTAATCCGGCCAGCCGTCGGTCACGGGTTGAATCGTCACGGCATCGTGGCAGCGTATTGGGCGTGCGTATGCTACGTTGGAGCAGTTTCTTCTTGCGACTAATCCCCTTTCTGCTATGCCCGCTCTCTCCGACCGCTCCGTCATTATCACCGGTGCCTCCAGTGGTATTGGCGATGCCGCCGCCCGCCGTCTCGCACACGACGGCGCAAAGGTGGCCCTCGCCGCTCGCCGCACCGACCGTCTTGAAGCCCTGAAGGACGCCATCGAAGCCGAGGGCGGCACGGCCATCGTGGTGCCCACGGACGTGACCGACCGGAAGCAGGTGCAGGCGCTGGTGGATGCCACCGTGGAAGCGTTTGGGCAAGTGGATGTGCTCATCAACAACGCGGGCCTGATGCCGCTGTCGCTCATGAAAAACACCCACGAGGACGAGTGGGAGCAGATGGTGGACGTCAACATCAAAGGCGTGCTCTACGGGGTTGGTGCGGTGCTGCCCCTGATGCTGGAGCAGGGCCACGGGCACGTTGTCAACATCGGCTCGGTGGCCGGGCGGCGCGTGTTTGGGGGCGGGGCGGTCTACTGCGGCACCAAGTTCTTCGTGCGCGCCCTTACCGAAGGGATGCGCAACGAGCTCGGTCCGGCGCACAACATCCGGACCACGAACATCGCGCCCGGCGCCGTGGCTACGGAGCTCATCAGCACCATCACCGACGAGGAGATCCTCGAGCAGATCAAGGCCGGCAATGATGGGATGACGCCGCTTGAGGCCGAGGACATCGCCGAGGCGATCCACTATGCCCTCACCGCCCCGGCGCGGGTGGACGTGGAAGAAGTGCTCGTGATGCCGACCACGCAGCAGGGCTAAGCGCTCACCCGCGCCAGAGCCACAGCGCCACGTTCACGAGGATCGTGAGGAGAATGGAGAGCACAATCATGGTGCCGAGCGGCACATAGACTGAGGTGCCACGCTCTGTTTCCCACTGGAAGTCGCCCGGCAGGTCGCCCAGCCCCGGAAGGCGCCCAGCCAGCAGCAGCACGCCGCCCAGCAGGGCAAGGCTCAGTCCGGCAAAGAGCAGCAACCGGCCAATGGACAGGATGGGTTCGTCAGCCATGGGATTGGGGTGGTGTATCATCCGTGGATGCCGCGGTGTTACGGCTGAGAGCGGTGCGCCGTTCAGCGCCCGCTTGCGTTCGGGGGTACGTTGGAAAGAGCGTCCACGGCCTTGCAATCCAGCACAACCGCCCCCACGAAGTCGTCCTTGCGCATGCGAGGACCCATAGTGCGTCACTGCGGAGCCATCACGTGAAGGGATGTGATCTGGGGGTAGCGTAGCACGCCGGACTCAAGAGCTAATGCCTGTAACTCGGTGCTTCGGGCTACCTACGTATGGATCCTCGATCGGAGTCGAGGATGACTTGTTTGGAGAGTGGACTGCTATTTTGCAGCAGTTTTGCTCTCGGCCACGTCGAGGTTGACTGATTGGGAAGAAAGGTGCCAAACCTCTCGCTCTGGCGGCATCGCCCACAAAAAAGCGGACTGCCGATTAGGCAGCCCGCCGGATCCTGCGTTTGGTGTGCGTGCGCGTTACGCCACGCTCTCTTCCACCGGCATGTCCACCGGCGTCAGCCACCCGTGCGGGTCGTTGCCGCGGTGCACGATGTCGAAGAAGGCCTCTTGCAGCTCCGTGGTGATGGGGCCCCGGGTGCCGTTGCCGATCGTGTACTTGTCGACGGAGCGGATAGGCGTGACTTCCGCTGCGGTGCCGGTGAAGAACAGCTCATCGGCAATGTAGAGCGCCTCCCGTGGAATGGACTTCTCCTCAATCTTGTAGCCGCGCTCTTCAGCGAGCGTCAGGATCGCGTCGCGCGTGATGCCGGGCAGAATGGACAAGCCCACCGGCGCAGTGTAAATAGTGTCGCCTTTAATGAGGAAGAGGTTCTCGCCGCTGCCTTCCGCCAAGAAGCCGTTGGTGCTCAGCATGATGCCCTCGGCATAACCGTTCAGCACCGCGTCCATCTTCACGAGCGAGGCGTTCAGGTAGTTGCCCCCCGCCTTGGCCAGCGCCGGCATCGTGTTGGGCGCCATGCGCTGCCACGAGGCCACCTGCACGTCCACGCCCTCTTTGAGCGCCTCAGGGCCGAGGTACGCGCCCCATTCCCACACCGCGATAACCGTTTCTACGCTGTTCTGCAATGGGTTCACGCCCATGGGCCCCTGCCCCCGAAATACCACCGGCCGGATGTAGCACGACGGCATCCCGCTCTGCCGGATGGTTTCCAGCGAGGCCTCGCCCAACTCCTCCAACGAATACGGGACCTCCATGCGGTAAATCTTCGCCGAGTCGATCAGGCGTTGCATGTGTTTTTCCAGGCGGAAGACGGCCGGGCCGTCATCGGTGTGGTAGCACCGAATGCCTTCAAACACGGAAGAGCCGTAATGAACAACATGCGAGAGGACGTGAATCTGGGCGTCCTCATTCGCCACGAACTCGCCATTAAACCAAATCTTGGGCTGCATGGGTACCTTATGGAAAACGGTAGACAGGAATGGAAAACTACAAGTCGTAAAAACGGCAGGCCCTCAGCAAGGTTCTTGCCCTTGGGGCACCGGGTCGATTCTTTACGGAGGGACAACAGCTCGAACATACGATGCTGGAAGCGCTTTTTCAGTGGCTGCTTCTGTGTTCCAGGTGAACTTTACCCACTATGCCGCAACGGTCTCAGACGCCGACGGAGGTGCGGTGGCGACGTGCTGCGGGACGTTGCGTCCGCGCCGCAGCGCGTAGGCGAAGATCGTCCACAGAATCTTGGCCGACGCCTTCACGGTGCCCGAGATGGTCCCGGTAATCTTCGAGACTCCTACGCGGCGACGGTACGAGACGGGCACCTCGGTGATGCGGAGCCCGGCCTCGGCGGCCTTGATCTGCATCTCGATGGTCCAGCCGAACGTCTTGTCTTCCATCTGCAGGCGACGCAGCGCGTCGGCGCGAATGGCACGGAAGGGGCCGAGGTCGGTGTAATCAACATCCCAGATCCACCGCATAAGCGCACAGGCCAGCCGGTTGCCGATGAGGGCTTGCGGCAGCATGGCGCCGGGCTCGCGCTCCCCTTCCATCCGTGACCCCACCACAAAGTCGGCCTTTCCAGCCAGGATGGGGGCAACGAGCTGCGTTAGCTCCTCCGGATGGTCGCTGTAGTCGCCATCCAGGAAGACGATCAGCTCAGCCCCCTGCGCCTCAGCATACGCGATACCCCGCAGGCAGGCCCAGCCGTAGCCCTGGCGGTGCTCCCGCAGCACGGTAGCGCCAGCCGCACGGGCGTTGGCTTCGGTGGCATCGGTGGAGGCGTTATTCACGACCACCACCTCGTCAACGAGGTCGGCCGGGATGTCACCGATCACTTGCCCGATGGCGCGGGCTTCGTTGAAGGCGGGGATAATGACGAGTGTATGCACAGTAGTTGCACGCTAAACAAGAGAGGGGTGAAGGCTCGACGGCGGGATTGGCCCTTACGCATCGCCGTTCAGCAGCGGCTCGATGGCCGCCATCAACTCATCGTGGGCGACCACCCGCATGAAGCGCTGGCGCATGGCCCCGTCCTGGTCAATGATGAACGTGGTAGGCACGGCATAGTGTCCCCCGTAGGTCTCCGCCATGGTGTGGTCCGCGTCCACGATGAGCGGGTAAGGGATCTCCATCTCCTCCGCATAGGGCTCCACAACCGCGCGCCCCTCTTCATCGATGGATACGCCAACGACCAATACATCGGTGGCATCAAATGCTTCATACAGCGTGATGAGGCGGGGGATTTCGACGCGGCAGGGGGCGCACCAGGTAGCCCAGAAGTTGAGCACCACGACGCGCCCCTCCCAGTCGGCCCGCCGCATCGTATCGCCCGCCAGGGTGGTGCGCTCAAAGTCGGGCGCCATGCGGCGCGCGTCGGGGCTTTCGGCTGCAGCGGTGGGCGCCTCCGTGACGTCTTCCGAGATGGAGCGGTCCGCGGTGGCGTCAGGCGTGGGCTCTTCCGTACAGGCTCCACCAACGAGCAGTACGGCGAGCAGGAGTCCGGCAGAGGTCCAGAACAGGGGGCGCATGAAAGGGCCGGCGTATCATTCGTGGGATGGCGTGCGGAGCGCGGTGAACAAATACGTGCCTCCGCCGGAGGCGACGTTACGGGAGCCTGGTCCGAGGGGATAAAAAATATGGGATCCAAGCGTAACGGACGGCCCACGAACACTACACACGGATAGCGAAAAGCCATTTCTTCCATTACACCCCGCACGATTTATGCGATATTTGACCTATTTTTTCAGCGCGGCACTCGTAGCGGTCTTCGCTGCCTTCACCTTCAGCGCCCAAAGTCCGGCCACCGTCACGGTGCAGGGCAACCTCATCGACACCATCTGCTACGGTGATGCCACTAACATGGGCATGCCGGAAGCGGGCTTCAATGACGACCACATGGTCCCCGGCCCGGATGGCGAAATGATGGAAATCCCGAACTGTGCCACCGCCTGTGCCAACATGGGCATCCCGGTAGGCGTTGCTGAGGGCAATGAGCCCGGCGGCGATACCTACATCCTGGTCACCCCCGCGACCCAGCTTTCTGAGTACATGGACCAAGAGGTTCGTGTGGAAGGCACCCGCGTATTTGACGGGGGCATCAAGCCCAACACCATCGAAGTGAAAGAAGATGGCGAATGGAAGGAGGTGGAGATCCAGCTGATGATGTGACGCGGCATCTACCAGTATAATGTGCGCCCTTCGGGCGTATCCACGAGGTTGGTCGGCACCGGGGCAGCATCGCCCGGTGCCGGCGAACCTCTATGTGTAGATGATCTGCTCGCCTTTCGCTATCGCTGTTATGCCCTCCCTCACGGCTCCCTGGCTTCGTCTGCCGTTGCTTTTTATCCTCTGCGCAGCGTTTGCGCTGGGATCCCAGGGTGACGTTTCGGATGAACCTGCCGCCCCTTCCGACCAGCCGATCGATTACGCCCCAGAGGATACGCTGGTGGTGACCGGCACCCTGCTTGATGCCACCTGCCATGCGGAGGCGGAGGAGCAGGGCGGGGACCCCGCCACGTGTGAGGGCGACTACGTGGTGCACGGCTACCCGGTAGGGCTGCGGGATGACGACCGGGATACCGTATGGATGCTCGTGACCGTGCCCCAGGCGCTGGTCGATTACCTTACCTCTCACGCCCGCGTCACCGGCATTGTGCGCTCCCGTGGCGTGCTGGTGCCGCAACAGATCGAAGTGCGCGACGGTGATGGATGGGCGGCTATCCTGTAAGTGCCGACCCGCAGCTCCTCCTTTTTCCACGACTGCTGTACTCCCATGCGTTTTTCTACGCTTGCTCTTCTTGCGCTTCTGCTGCCGCTGGCCGCCTGCGGTCCAGACGATGCTCCAGAACCGCCCGGGACGGCTGACGCCCCTGCCGCGGAAGCAGAAGCCCCCGAAGCTCTCGACACGGAAACAGAGGTGACCGTATACACCGTGGAGGGCACGGTGCGCTCCGTCACGCCGAGCGGCCGGCATGTGATGATCCACCACGAGGATATCCCGGGCTTTATGCAGGCCATGACGATGCCCTTCGACGTGCCCGACACCCTCGACGTTGACCACCTGGAGCGCGACGACCGGATCACGTTCACGTTTGAGGCCAGCGAGGCCGGCCACGTACTGCGGGAGGTCGCCCGGCTGGATGACAGTGGAAGCTGAATAGTATTTCGCTGGTCACGGATGCCCGTGCCGACGGGATGCGGTGAAAATCCAATGAGGGCACCGGTAGGCTGATCTTTTGGCAGGAGGCTGCGTTGCTTTATGCTGCTTTATAGGCCGCTTTTGTCCCTCTTTCGGACCGCCGTGGTTCGACGGGGGCTGCGGACGTCGCGCGCGGCCCCACTTTTGCTCATGATCGTGCCTTGCCCATGGAAACCGTCATCAACGAAATCTCTCCGGTCGAATTCGAACTGGAGATCACCGCCAGCCACGACGACCTCAAGGAGGAAGTCAACCAAGCGCTACGCACGCAGCAGCGCCAGACCGACATGAAGGGCTTTCGGCCGGGCAAGGTGCCCATGCAGCTCGTGAAGAAGATGCACGGCAAAGCCATCGGCTACCAGATTGCCGAGCGCAAAGTGCAGGAAGTCTTCGACGAGGAGGTAATGTCGAACGATGACTACGACGTCCTCGGCCAGCCGCAGATCAGCGAGCTGTCGTACGAGGTGGATGGCGAGATGAAGGCCACCGTTCAGTTCGGCGTGCGCCCCGACGTGGAGATCGGCGACCTCTCGGAAGAAGAAGTGGATGCCCTCGCCTACGACATCACCGACGAAGACGTCGACGAGCAGCTGGAAGAGCTGCAGCAGAAGCATGCCGACCTCATGCCTCACGAGGAGGAGATCGCCGACACCGACTACGTGGTGATCGACCTGCAGCAGATTGACAAAGAAAGCGGCACGCCGGTGATTGGCGAGAAAGAGGAAGACGTCAACTTCTTCCTCGACGACGAGAAGCTACACGATGCCCTCCGCGATGGCCTGCTGGGCCGCACTGTCGGAGATACGTTCACGGTGGACCTTCCGCACCAGACGGAGCAGGACCCCGAAGGCAGCCACACGCATCGCTACCAAGTAACCATCAAAGAGACGAAGCATCGCGAGCTGCCGGAGCTGGACGATGCCTTCGTGGGCGAGGTAACGGACGACGAGTTTATCTCGGTGGAGGACCTCCGCGAGGAGATCCGCAGCCAGCTGGAGCAGCAGGCCGAACAGCAGGCCGGCGAGTTTGTGCAGAGCAACATGGTGGAACGCCTGCTCGAGCGTAACCCCGTGCCCGTGCCCAGCACCGCCGTGGAAATGTTCTTGGATTCCTTCATCGAGGACGTCAAGCAACGCAACGACGGCGAGCTGCCCGACAACTTCGACCGCGAAGCCTTCCGCGCCCAAAACCGCGAGGAAGCCGAGCGGCAGGCCCGCTGGATGATCATCCGCGACCAGATCATCGAAGACGAGGACCTGGAGGTTACCGACGACGACCTGGACGCCTTCTTTGCCAAGCAAGCTGGCGAGGAAGCTCAGCTTTCCGCCGAGCAGCTGCGCGGGTTCTATGAGCAGATGAACGTGATGGGACGCGTGAAGCAACAGCTCCTCAGCGATAAAGTGTTCGGGCACCTCCGCGAGCGCTTTACCATCGTCGAGAAAGACCGCGAAACGCTCGAAGCCGAACTGAAGGCCAAGCGCGAAGCCGCCGCGGACCTGGCGCCTACCCCCTAACGGGGCGCTTTTGAACACGCTCGTTGCAGCTTGCTACGGCGCCGGTAGGAACTGCCGTTTGGCGCCTCAGGTAGCAACGCATCCATTGCCGACTTAATGCGAGGACAGACCTTTTATGGTAGACGACTTTTTAAAATACGCGAAAGACCTGACGCTGCCGAGTAGCATTTACAGTGGCGGACAGAACAGCGCCCCGATGAGCGGGCTCGTACCCATGGTCGTCGAGCAAACGACCCGCGGCGAGCGCGCCTATGACATTTTCAGCCGTCTGCTGAAGGAGCGCATCGTCATCATCGGGACGCCCATCAACGACCAGATAGCCAACCTGACGATCGCGCAGCTGCTGTACCTGGCCAGCGAAGACCCCGAGCGCGAGATCAACATGTACATCAACTCGCCCGGTGGCGTAGTCTATAGCGGCCTTGGCGTGTACGACACCATGCAGCATGTGGGCGCACCCGTCGCCACCATCTGTGTAGGGCTCGCGGCCTCCATGGGGTCCGTCCTCCTGGCCGCTGGCGAAGCCGGCCGCCGCGCGGCGCTCCCCAATGCCCGCGTGATGATGCACCAACCCCTCGGCGGCGCGCAAGGGCAAGCTTCGGACATCCAGATTCAGGCGCAGGAAATCGTGTACCTCCGCAAGCGCCTCTACGAGATCCTGTCGCACCACAGCGGCAAATCCGTAGAGAAGCTGGAAGAGGACGCTGACCGCGACTACTGGCTCAGCGCGAAGGAAGCGCAGGAATATGGTCTCATCGACAACGTGCTGGAGCCTGAAACGGGTGCCAGCAAGAAAAAGAACGGTGAGGATGAAGACGAAGGCGACGAAAGCTAATCGCCTGATCCCTACTGCATACAATCCTACTGCATACAAAAAGCCCTCGCCGCCAGATGGTAGCGAGGGCTTTTCTGTTGTGCCAGTTACAGGCTGGATGCTCCTGTCGTAGTACCGCGTACGGGATTTGAACCCGTGTTACCGGCGTGAGAGGCCGGCGTCCTGGACCCCTAGACGAACGCGGCGTTTTTTAAAGGGACCTGCTCACACGCGAGCTCTGAGGGCAGGTTTCGTCTTCACGTAAACTCTGAGCCCAGCGTATCGAACTATTCGCACTGTGGTTCTGTAATACGTGGCTGTGCACAATTTTAAATTTACTGTCCTGATCAGCTTTGGGTATTTCCATGTTTTCACTGCAACGCGCGGGCCTGCCTGCGCTTCT
Organism: Rhodothermaceae bacterium Tc-Br11_B2g6_7; assembly: GCA_001564055.1. GTDB lineage: Bacteria > Bacteroidota > Rhodothermia > Rhodothermales > Salinibacteraceae > Tc-Br11-B2g6-7. The sequence goes on along the minus strand of LKNB01000012.1, from coordinate 40,096 downwards.
CGGCCTGCTCGTCGCTGCGCTGCTCCTCACGGGCTGCGGTAACGGTACGGGCTCCAACGCCAACGGCAATGACACCTACAGCGTGGGAGAGCCCATCGCTGACGAAAACATTGCCGCCGTCGTCTCCTCCCCCTATGGCAGCGATACCCTGGATGTCGCCAGCTTTCAGCAAGGCGCCCAGCAGGGCCAGCCGCCGGCCAACATACTTGAATCGTTTATCGCCCAGCATGTGATGGCGGGCGAGGCTGAAGAACGCGGCCTGGAGCCGGACGAGGAAGCCGTACAACAACAACTGCAGCAACTCCGGCAGAACTTCCCCGATGAGGAAACGCTCAACGAAATCCTTGCCCAGCAGGGCATGACGATGGACGAGGTGGAGGAAGAGATGCGCAGTATGATGCGCATGCAAACCCTCCAGGAAGAACTGCTGGCCTCAGCGGACGAGATTAGCGACGACGAGGTACAGGCCTTCGTGGACGAGCAGGCCGACCAGATCAGCGCTCAGCACATTCTCTTCCGCGTGGAAGAAGGCGCCTCGGATGAACAGCGGGCTCAGGTCCGGGAACGTGCAGAAGCCGTGCTGGACTCCGCCCGCACAGGTGAGGTGGACTTCGCTGAGCTTGCCGAACGCCACGGGGAAGACGGTACCGCGCAGCAAGGCGGGGACCTCGGCTTCTTCAGCCGCGGCCGTATGGTGGAACCCTTTGCCGATGCTGCTTTTGCGCTCGAAGAGGAAGGGGACGTCACGGAGGAGCTCGTGGAAACCCAGTTTGGCTTCCACATCATTCGCCTGACGGGCCGCCGCACCGACGACTCGGTCGATCCCGAACAGGCCCGGGCGATGCTGCAACAGGAACGACAGCAAGAGATTGTGATGGACGAGGTTGAGCGCCTCATGCGCCAGGCCACCGTCCGGGTCAACGAAGAGGTGACCGGCACGACGCTGCCGCCGAATAACTAAGCGCCAGCCCAACGGACACTACAACCGTGACAGGCTCCGGCCCCTCATGTCAACTACGGGTACGCACCAGCGCCCGCTCTGGCTTTTCAGCCGGGGCGGGCGTTTTCCGTAGTAACGGATCGTTGCGGCATCCCTCATGCACGCCAGGCGCGCCTACCCAATCCACACTGTCTTGACGTTAACGAAGGCCTGCAGGCCAAAGCGGCTGAGCTCGCGTCCGTAGCCGCTCGTCTTGATGCCCCCAAACGGCAGCCGGGGATCGCTCTTCACCATACCGTTGACGAACGCGCAGCCACACTCCAGGCGTAGCGCAACGGCTTCGCCCTGCTCCAGATCGGTCGTAAAGACGGCTCCGCCCAGCCCAAAGGGCGTGTCGTTGGCGAGCTGCACGGCATGATTCACGTCATCGGCTTTAACGATAGCCGCCACCGGACCGAAGATTTCCTCTTCGAAGGCGACGGTGCCCGGCGTTACGTCGACGAGGACGGTCGGCGCATAGAAGTAGCCAGGGCCGTCCAGCGCATGGCCGCCCGTTTGTAGCGTGGCCCCATCGGCCACAGCCCGCTGCACTTGGTCGTGCACCTCGTCGCGCAGATCGGCCCGCGCCAGTGGCCCCACGTCCGTGTCCTCCGCCATGGGATCGCCAACCGTCAGCTGGTTCATACGCTCGGTGAAGCCCTCCACGAAGGCGTCGTACACCGGGGCCTCCACAATAAAGCGTTTGGCTGCAATACAGCTCTGCGCATTGTTTTGCATGCGCGCCGTAACGCCCGTGTCCAGCGCCGTATCCAACTCCGCATCCGCCAGCACGATGAACGGATCTGAGCCGCCCAGCTCCAGCACCGACGGCTTAATGGCTTTCCCTGCCGCGCCGCCCACCGCCCGCCCCGCCCCCTCACTGCCCGTCACGGTAGCCCCTCTCACCCGGTCATCCGCAATGATACCGTCCACCCGATCGGAAGACACCACCAGCGTCTGAAACGCGCCGTCCATAAAACCGGCTTCCTGAAAGATCGACTCAATCTGAAGCGCACAACCCGTGACGTTGGAGGCGTGCTTCAGCAGGCCTACGTTGCCGGCCATGAGGGCGGGGGCAGCAAACCGGAAGACCTGCCAGAACGGAAAATTCCACGGCATTACGGCGAGCACTGGCCCCAGCGGTTGGTATGCGATGTAACTCTTCGAGGCGTCCGTCTGCACCACCTCAGGCCGCAGCATATCGGGGCCGTTCCCAGCGTAGTAGCGGCACACCCAGGCGCACTTCTCGGCCTCCGCGGTAGCCTGCACGAGCGGCTTGCCCATCTCCTGCGTCATCAAGCGGCCAAACGTTTCGGCACGGTCTTCCAGAATATCTGCTACCGCCCGTAGCCGCTCCGAGCGTTCGGCCAGGGCCGTCCGGCGGTGGGCGGCAAACGCGTCCGCGGCGCGCTGCAGCTTCGCGTCCAGCGCCGCATCCGAGAGCTCGTCGTACTGCGCCACCGTTTCCTCAGTGGCAGGATTTTGTGACTGCAAAGGCATGGTAAGGAGGGGGCTGATGAGCAGACGGTGTGAAGTATGGCACCAAAGGAAGAAGCGTCGGGTCCGGACCTCCGCATATCGTCACATCCCATCCCGGCACCAGAGATAGACCTGCGTTTAAACAACGAAACGCCTATCTTTAATGCGACTCCATGATTTCCATCATCTGCCCGCGCTTTTCGGTGAGTTCCTCGTCCCTCATGACCGCCCTCCGCTCCACCTTCTTGCTCCTCATGGAGCATCCGGCCCTGCCCGTGCAGACGCGCGAGCACACGCTGGCGGTGTCGCGCGCTGATGTAGAGCGCTTGGTGGGCCAGCATGTCGGCGACCTGGCGCTGTACGAGCGGGCCCTCACCCACCGCTCGGTCCTCCGCGGACAGCCCAACAGCCACCTCGACTCCAACGAGCGGCTGGAGTTTTTGGGCGATGCCATCCTGGGCGCCCTCGTGGCCGACTATCTCTACGAGGCCTTTCCGGATAAGACGGAGGGCTACCTGACGCGGCTCCGGGCAAAGATCGTTAGTGGCAAAGCGCTGGCGGATGCGGCGAAGCAACTCGGCCTGGGCGAGTGTATCCTACTCAGCGAAAACATGGAGCGCGCCGGTGGGCGCCAGAACGCCACCATTCTGGCCGATGCCTTCGAGGCACTGCTGGGGGCGATATACCTGGACCTTGGCCTGGAGCGCGCCCGAACATTCCTTGAAGAAACCACGCTTGACGCGCTCGACCTGGAGGCCTTGGCCAGGCGACATGACAACCACAAGAGCCGGCTCCTGGAGTACGTGCAGGCGGAAAGCTGGCCACAGCCTGAATATGAGGTCACCGCTGAGCATGGCCCGAGCCACGACAAGACCTTTGAGGTAGACGTGCGCATCAATGGGGCGGTCTACGGTCATGGCATCGACCGTAGCAAGAAGGGCGCGGAGCAACAAGCGGCAGCGGAGGCGCTGGTTCGGCTGGAAAACGAGGACCCGGTAACGCCATAGGGCTAATGAGCGGCCATTTCGCCCCTAAAGAGACCGGCTTCCTGGGGTGTCCTGCCGTATACTATGGGGCGGCTTCTTAAGATGCCGCTGCCGGGCGCGATACCGATGACCAGATAGATCTACTCCACAGGCCCTGCGGGCCACTATTTGCACCGGGCACCGCCCGCCCCATCACGCGTTCTGCTGATGGGCTATGTGTACCCGTGGCTCTGCGCCTGTTACCCTCGCGTCAGCGCGCCCTCCTGTACGTCTCCTGATAGCCCCTCCCATGCTCCGCCTTCTCGCTGGATGTCTTGCCCTTCTGCTTATGAGTGTGGGGTCAGTGGGCGCTACCATCGCTGCGTACGGCACCGAGGACCCGGACCCGGCCTTACCTTTGCCTACCGCAGAGCGCGGGGCTCCGCTCCTCCACAACTACAACAGCACCCACTTTGGCGCGCAGGTGCCAGGGCAAAGCTGGGGGGTGGCGCAGGACACCTCGGGCATGATGTACATTGCCAACCAGCGCGGGCTGCTGCTGTACGATGGCGTCACCTGGGACCTGCTGCCACTGCCTGGCGACCGCCCCACCCGGCGCGTGGCGCGTGGCTTCGACGACCGCCTCTACGTCGGCGCTGCTGGCACCTTCGGCTATGTGGATGTGGACTCGCTTGGCCAGCCTACCTACCAGGCGCTACAGGCACACCTGCCCGATGAGGGGGCGGCCTCTGTACAACGGATCGAAGCGATCACTCCGACGCCCGATGGCACGTACTTCTTCGACGCTTCGCAGGCGTACCGGTGGGACGGTAAGGCGCTGGCGGTGCTGCCGTATCCCGGGGGCCGGGTGGAGGAGGCCCTGTGGAGGGACGACCAGCTCTTGGCCTTCGCCCAAGGAGACGGCTGGCTGCGGGCCACCGCGGACGGGTTTGAAGCCCATGCCGGCTATGCAGCCCTTCCGCCCGATGCGAGCGTGTTCTTTGTTCAGCCCTGGGACGATGAAGCCCTCGTGGTTGGGACTACCACTGACGTATGGCGCGTGGATGCCGACGACGCCCAGCCCCTCAGTCCGAACGTCTCGGCCTGGGCCGCAGAGCACCGGGTAACGCACGGCCTTCGCCTGACCGGCGGCACACTGGCCGTTGCCTCGCGCACGGGCGGGGTGGCCCTTGTGGATCCCCGGACCGGCGGCCTCCAGCAGGTGCTCAATCAGGACTTTGGCCTGCAGGACAACGACGTGAAGCAGCTCGGGCAGGATAACCAGGGCGGCCTCTGGATGGCGCTGGAGCGCGGGGTGGCACGCGCCGATGTCGATCACCCGCTCACCACCCTCGATGCGCGGCACGGCCTCGAACACGGCATTTACTCTTTTGCCCGGCACGACGGCAGCCTGTACACGGGCACCAGCAGCGTCCTCTACCGGCTCGATCCAGCCCCCGGCACCGGCGCTCCGCCTCAGCTCACTCCGGTCACCAACCTGGGCCTGCAGATCTTTACGCTGGAATCCACACCCGCGGGACTGCTGCTGGGCACGGAAGATGGCGTGTACCAGCGTACGGACGACGGCGCGGTGCAGCGCGTAACCGACGGGCTCGACGCGTTTGCCGTGCATCATCCCCCGGGCACGCGGGAAGCCTTTGTTGGCTATGGGCAAGGCGTGCAGCTGCTACGCCTCGCGGATGACGACACCTGGACTCCGCAAGGACCGCTGGAGGCGATGGATGAAGCCATCCACTACCTCGCCTCCGATCCGGAAGGCACCCTCTGGGCCAGCTCGCTAACTTCCGGCCTCTGGCAGATCGACCGACCCGGAGCCCTGGGCCTGGGCGCTGAGGCCCGGCTCTTCGCCAGCGCGGATAGCACCTCTCGCTTCGGCTATCGGCTCACCCCCGCAGGCGATGACGTGTTCGTTACGCAGGGCGCCAACATCAGCCGCCTCGTACGGGAGGAGGGCGGGACGTACCGCATGCAGGTAGATGAGGTGCTAAATCGCCATCTGCCTGAAGAGCGCGCCTTTGTGGCCGACATCCAGACTGTGGGCTCCGCGTATCTCCTCGCGATGACCTCCGAAGGAAGTTTTCTTCTTCCCCGTGAGGCGGGTGGTACTGTACAGCGTCCCATGGCAGCCATGCCTCCGCTCGGTATCTACGCCGTGCTTGGTGAAGACGGCCCCACCATCTGGGCCGGTGCGGATGACCGCATCGTCCGGTATGGCCCGCATACCGATAGACCTGACGCAGAGGCGCCTGCCCCCCTCATTCGGCGCCTCGCGACCCGCTCGCCCGACTCCACCGTTGTGGCGGACGCACGCATCGCGTCTGCAGCGCCAACCCTCACCTACGCCACCCGGGACGTGCGCCTCGAATTTGCGGCCCCGGCCTACCGACACCCGGAGCAGACCCGGTATCAGTACCGCCTGCTGGACCTCAACACGGAGTGGTCGGACTGGTCGGATGAATCGCGCAGCGACTACACCAACCTGGGGCCGGGCACCTACACGTTTGAGGTGCGCGCCGAAACGGTAGAGGGCACCATCACGCCCACCACCTCAGCTACCTTTACCATTCTCCCCCCCTGGTACCGGACAACGTGGGCCTACCTGCTGTACGTGCTCCTGGCAGGGCTCCTCCTCGCCGGGCTGGTGCAACTCCGCACGCACACCCTGCAGCGCCGCAATAATACGCTGGAGGCGGAGGTCGCCAGCCGCACCGCGGAGGTGCAGACCCTGAACACCCAACTGCGCACCACCAACGGTGTCCTCCGCGAGGCGAACGAAGCGAAGTCGAACCTGCTTAACATGGCCGTTCACGACCTCAAGAATCCGCTGGCCAGCATCCGCGGGGTGGTTGACGTATTGCAGGAAGAAGGCGAGGCCAACGAGGAAATGCTGCGGCTCATCCGCTCCTCAAGCGATCACATGCTGGCGATGATTTCGGACCTGCTTGCGTCCTCAGCCATCGAATCGGGGCATCTGGAACTGGCGATGGAGCCGGTAGACCTGGCCACGCTGGGGCATACCGTCGTCGAGTCGTTTGAGGAGCAGGCCCGACGCAAGAAGCAGACGCTGCAGTTCCACCTGGATGCGGAGGACACCTGCACGATCCGCGGCGACGCGGGGCGGCTCCACGAGGTGTGTAGTAACCTCGTGAGCAACGCCCTCAAGTACTCGCCCCATGGCGCCCCCGTCGACGTGACCGTCCGCAGCACAACCGACACGGTCACCTTTGCCGTCGCCGACGAGGGCCCGGGCCTCACCGCAGAAGACAAGGAAGGCCTCTTCAAGCCCTTCAACCGCCTCTCCGCGCAGCCCACCGGCGACGAATCGTCTACCGGCCTGGGCCTGCACATCGTACGGCGCCTCACCCGTCTGCACGATGGTATAGTCCAGGTTGAGACCACACCCGGCGAAGGCAGCACCTTTGCCGTTCGCCTCCCCCGATATACCCCCACGACGGTGAAAACGAACGGACAGTAGCGCCTGTCTTGGGGTGCGCGCTTGCACTGGTAATGGCGGGCGCAGGGGATTAGAATAACAGTCCGATGGAGAACGAGAACACCCCGTTCTGTGCGTTTTCGTCTACGCCGCCGTTGAAGTCATCATCGAACTCAGGTGTATCAAAGATGTCCGTCAACCCCAGCGTGTAGCGGGCATCCAGCACTACGGTTTGACCAGACGGCAGCGCGAAGTCGAGGCCACCCCCCAACACCAGCCCGAAGTCAATGCTGTTGACCTCGTCATCGCCATCCTCTATGAAGTCGTCGTCGAAGCCATCCACAGAAACTGACTCGTTCAGTTTAACGCCCAGCGCAGGACCGGCCATCAGGAAGGGGGACAGCGGACCGCTCGGGATTTCCAGCACGGCCAGCACGGGGATTTCAAGGTAGTCTACTTTGTATGTCACATCGATCGAGCTTCCTGGAAAGAACTGATCGGCGCCTACTCCTTCCAGGGAAGCAAAGCCGTCAAATTCAGGAATCTGAAATGAGAAGGCGGCCCCTTTCTGTGCGTATAGCAGCTCCGGCTGAATGGCAATCGGGCCTGCAGAAAGACGTGTGAAGAGACCCGCGTTAAGGCCTGTGCGGGAGTCAAAGTCTTCCACATCGGTGCGAAAAGTAGCCAGGTTAACGCCCCCCTTGAGGCCAATGTCAAACGCCCGGGTCTGGGCGAAGGCATCAGTAACGAGGAAGACGGCGCAGAGAAATGTAAGTGTAACGAGACGCTGAAACATAGAACAGAGAGAGCATTGAGTGCGGGGAAACTGTAGCCAAGCCCGGTGACAACGAAGGGCTTAGGATGCTACAATGACGTCGGCTTTATTAGCGTGACCCGTCTGCCAGACCGGACATCAGGCACTCCTCCCGCTGTCTGGGTCACGCCGGCTTACGACGTTCCAAGATTCGGACGTGACCACCGAACCCCACGGGGTTGCTTTTCGTTGCGAGGAGGTGCTTATCCCCCGGTACCTCACCGACCGATTAACACCAACGCGCTGTCTGCTATGCCTCTTGCTCCACCTGCTGCATCTACTACTGGCCAGGCGTCGACTGCCCCGGCTACCGCCACCCCGTTTGTTCGCCGGCACGTTGGGCCGTCGCCTGACGACATCAAGCAGATGCTGGACGCCATTTCGGCCGACTCACTCGACGCTCTGATCGACGAAGCCGTGCCGCAGGCCATCCGCACGGAGAAGCCGCTGGATCTCCCGCCGGCTCGGTCGGAGCATCAGCTGCTCCGCGATCTGCAGGCCATTGCCGATAAGAACGACGTCTATCGCTCATTTATCGGGATGGGCTACCACGACACCGTGACGCCCCCCGTCATCCAGCGCAACATCCTGGAGAATCCGAACTGGTACACGCAGTACACCCCGTACCAGGCCGAGATTGCGCAGGGCCGGCTGGAAGCGCTGCTCAACTTCCAGACCATGGTGATTGAGCTCACCGGACTGGAAATCGCCAACGCCTCGTTGCTGGATGAGGCCACGGCCGCCGCGGAGGCTATGCTGATGCTCAACCGCGTCACACGCCGCCGGGACGCCGACACCTTCTTTGTGGCTGACCACTGCCATCCGCAGACGATCGCGGTGGTGCAGGCCCGCGCGGAGCCACTGGATATCCGTGTGGTGGTGGGCGACCCCGACGCGTACACCTTTGATGACGACGTCTTCGGCGCACTGCTGCAGTACCCCACAACCGACGGCGCGATTGTGGATGCGCGCGCGTTCTGTGAACGTGCCCACGAGGCCGATACGTTCGTGGTGATGGCCGCCGACCTGCTCAGCCTCACCTTGCTTACCCCCCCTGGCGAGCTGGGCGCCGATGTAGCGGTCGGCAGCACGCAGCGCTTCGGCGTGCCGCTGGGCTACGGCGGCCCACACGCGGCCTACTTTGCCACGCTGGAGCGCTTCAAGCGGCAGGTGCCTGGGCGTATGATTGGCGTGACGAAGGACGCTGACGGCAACATGGCGCTGCGGATGGCCCTGCAGACGCGTGAGCAGCACATCCGGCGCGACAAAGCCACCTCCAATATCTGCACTGCACAGGTCCTGCTGGCCGTGATGGCCGGCGCCTACGCCGTGTACCACGGACCCGACGGCCTCACCCGCATCGCCGAGCAGGTGCACCGGCAGGCGCGGGTGCTGAGCGAAGGCGTGCAGCGCCTCGGCCACACGCTCCGGCATGCCAACTTCTTCGACACGCTCCGGGTTGACCTCCACGCGTCGCTCACGGCCGACCGCCTCCGCACCCTCGCCGAAGCACGGCAGCTGAACCTCCGCTACTACGCCGACGGCTCGGTGGGTGTGGCGCTGGACGAGACCACAACGCCCAAAGACCTGGGCGACCTCCTCACGGTGTTTGCCGGAGGGGCCTCCGAAGAGAAGCCTTCGCTACAGGAGCTTATGGCCGACATCCACAGCGGCTACGACGGCCCGCTGAAGCGGACGTCTGATTTCCTGCAGCATCCCGTCTTCCAGCAGTACCAGTCGGAGACGGAGCTGATGCGCTACCTGCATCGGCTGGCCTCGCGTGACCTCTCCCTCACCCACAGCATGATCCCGCTCGGCTCGTGCACGATGAAGCTGAACGCCGCCGCCGAGCTCATGCCGCTGAGCTGGTCTGGCTTCAACGGGCTACATCCCTACGCCCCGACCGACCAGGCGCCCGGCTACCAACTCATCTTCAAGCAGTTGCAGGACTGGCTCGGGGAGATCACCGGCTTTGCGGGCGTCTCCCTGCAACCCAACTCCGGCGCCTCGGGCGAATACACCGGCCTGATGGTGATCCGCGCCTACCATGAAAGCCAGGACGAAGCCCACCGTACGGTGTGCCTCATTCCGGACTCGGCGCACGGCACCAACCCGGCCAGCGCCGTGATGGCCGGCATGAAGGTGGTCACGATTCAGACGGACGACCACGGCAACGTGGACGTGGACGACCTGAAGGCGAAGGCCGAGCAGTACAGCGACAACCTCGCGGCGCTGATGGTGACGTATCCTTCCACACACGGCGTGTTTGAGGAAGACATCCGGGAGATCTGCGACGTGGTGCACATGCATGGCGGGCAGGTCTACATGGATGGCGCCAACATGAACGCGCAGGTGGGCCTCTGCCGCCCCGGCGACTTTGGCGTGGACGTGTGCCATCTCAACCTGCACAAGACGTTTGCCATCCCGCACGGCGGGGGCGGCCCGGGCATGGGGCCGATCTGTGCGGCCGCGCACCTGACGCCCTTCCTGCCCACCCATCCCGTCGTCGAAACAGGCGGCAGCCACGGCATCGGGCCGGTAGCCGCTGCGCCCTTTGGCAGCGCCAGCATCCTGCTGATTTCGTGGGCCTACATCGCCCTGCTGGGGCCGGACGGCCTGACGCAGGCCTCGAAGGTGGCTATCCTCAACGCAAACTACGTGAAGGAGCGCCTTGCCGCTCACTACGACATCGTGTACACCGGCCGCGGCGGCCGTGTCGCGCATGAGTTCATCATCGACCTGCGGCCCTTCCGGCAGGAGCTGCCCATCAACGAGGTAGACGTAGCCAAGCGCCTGATGGACTATGGCTATCACGCCCCCACGATGTCGTGGCCCGTGCTGGGCACCATGATGGTGGAGCCCACGGAAAGCGAGGGCAAAGCCGAGCTCGATCGCTTCTGCGAAGCCATGGGTGCCATCCGCGAGGAGGTCCGTGCCGTGGCGGACGGCGAGGCTGACCCTGAGGATAACCTCCTCACCAACGCCCCGCACACCGCCCGCATGGTCACCGCCGACGAATGGACACACCCATACACGCGCCAGCAGGCCGCCTACCCCACCGCCGGGTTGCACGACCACAAGTTCTGGCCGTCGGTTCGCCGCGTGGATGACGCGTACGGCGACCGCAACCTCGTCTGCTCCTGCCCGCCGGTCTCGGCGTATGAGGAGGGGATCGAGGCGTAGGTTTGACTGCAGGGGCTGGCCGCGTGGAGCCGATCCAGTGGATCGGCTCTACAGGGTGGCTTCGATGCGTTCGAGAGCGTCTTCGAGGTGGATGCGGGTCATCCGGTCGGACACGCCGCCGTTGATGGCGTCGGTGATCTCATCATGCAGCAGCCGCAACTGGTCACGCACCAGCGGGCGGATGTCCGACTGGCTGATGTGCAAATCGGCGTTCAGGGGCGGGTCGTCGTTGGAGCCTACGCGCAGGTTGCCTGAGCGCGGTGGCGCCCAATGATCCGCCTCCGCCTCGTGCAGCAAGTAATGGGCCTGCTCCAGGTAGGCCCGCTGCAGGTTGCGGCGGTACGTGTCGATGGCCTCGCCATTCCCCACCTCGCGCCAGACGGCCGTACGCGCGTCATCCAGCATATCGGCTGGGCGGTAGGTCTCATCGCCGAGGAACGCCTCGTGCTCGATCATGCGAGCCAGACGCGCGTGGTTCAGCAGGCGCTGCACCGCCAGCTCCTGATACGCCCGGATGCGCTCCACCGCCCCGGCATGCTCCAGCCGGCGCAGCATATCCATGTCCAGCGCCCACGTGGGGGTGCTCAGGATGTGCTCCTCAATAAACGCCATGGCCTTCTGCTGATAATCCTTCTCGATGGGCGTGTACACCCAGCCCTCCTCGCCGTAGCGCTTATGGTGGGTCCACGAGCCCCCCACGGCCGAGGCCGCGTGCTCGGCGTAGCGGTTCCACTGCGTCAGGTTTTGCAAGTAGTGCGTGCCCAACTCGTAGTAGTCATCGCCCTCATCCAAGACCCAGTCCATCAGGTTTTCGGTGGCGGTGCGCAGGTTGCGCATGCCGTAGACGGCGGCCTCTACCGGATCGGCCGAAATGCCTTCGGTCATGCGGTAGGGATCCCATTCGACGTCCATCCCAAACTGGGCGTAGGCCGAGCGGAACCACGGCCGGTCGGAGCGCTCCACGATCCACTCGTTCAGGGTGTCGAACTCTTCCTCCGGGGTGGTGGCTTCCGGGATGGGCCGGTAGCCCCACATGATGGCAAACTCATCCCACAGCCCGATGCGCCGCTCCGGCAGCACGTTGTCGCCCGGCTGCGCCACGTAGTTGTAGCGCGTACGGCCCACAGAAGACGCGGAGTGCCCCATGCGCTCCACAAAGTCCGGGCTCCGCAGCGAATCGACCGGGAAGACAAAGTTGGCGCGCTGGTTGTGCGGCAGGCCCATGGCGTGCGCCATCTCGTGCGAGATCACGTAGCGGAGGGCCTCCCCCATATCCTCTTCCGAAAGTTCGTTGGTCTGGAAGTCCGGGTTGGCCGTGGCCACCTGGCTCACCAGCCACCAGCGCAGCCGCTCGTCCAGCCCGTGGTACATGTTCATGTGGGCGCGGATGACCTCCCCTGAGCGAGGATCCACCACGTCGCCCCCAGCATTGGCCGAGCGCACGGGCGTGGCCACATAGCGGATGACGTTGTAGCGCGCATCCAGCAGGCTAAACTCGGGGTCCTCGTCTTCCGTCGGCGCCACCTTTACATCCAGCGCGTTCTTGAAGCCTGCCTGCTCGAAGGCATCTTCCCATTCCATGATGCCCTCCTTGTAATACGGGATCCACTCCTCGGGTGTGGCCGGGTCGATGTACCACACGATAGGCTTGACCGGCTCCACAAGCTCCCCGCGCTGGAACGCATCCATATCGCTGGGCTCCAGGCGGAAGCGGCGCAGGTACTGATACGGCCGCACCCCCTGAAAATCGCGCGAGTAGTCGGTCTGCGAGACGGTGATGTAGGTCACGCGCTCATCGGCCAGGCGGGGCATCATAGGCTCCTCCGGAAGGAGGATCATCGAGTGGTTGATCTCGAACGAGACCGTGCCGCCACGCCGGTTGGAGGGCGGGTTGTCGGCGGCGTAGCTGCGCACCACGCGCACCTCGATGTTCTCGGGAAAGCTACGTGCAAATTCGAGCCAACTGCGGTCGCGATCGTAGCCGCGGATGCCGAGGGTAGACCGGCGCTGCCGCGGAAAGGCAAACGATGGATGGTCGCCCATGTACAGGTCCGTCACGTCAATCACCGACGCATTGCCGCGCGTCAGCTCCACCGGAAAGCTGGCCACGACCGGGGCAAAGTTGGAGTTTTGCACGGCCAGGTGCACGTTGTCGCCCTCATCGGCTGTGTTGCTATACGATTGCGTGCGCAGGTACACACGGTCGCCCCGGCGCTCCCATTGCACGACCATGTTGGCCGTCATCCGGTCGCCCCCGCCCCGTGCGGCTAATCCTTCTTGAGCCTGGGCATAGCGGCTCATCACGGCCATGTCACGACCCCACATCGCATCGGGGATTTCAAAGAGGATCTTGTCGTCCACCTGATGAACGGTAAAGAGGCCCTCATCGGAGTCGGCATTCCGGAGGTCGGCCTCCGTCACATCCTGGGCCTGGGCTACCCCGGGCAGCAGGAGTAGAATAGCGCAACAGGCAGCTAAAAAGAGACGAGCAGGCGTGGTAACGGTACCCATGGGCAGGAGAAAATGGATGGCGGGGAGTGAACACACCGTTAAGGATACTACATCCTGAGGAAAAGATCAGGGGATGGTGAGGGTTTGAGTCGTTGGGGGTGTGCACGAGCCCGAGGTGCCTCCGGTTATGCCCGCCCTCACAAGCACAGTATCGGCCTGGAGGCATGCCTGGCAGCAGGACCAGCGGAAGAACGGTCGACGCTCGGGTATTCCCTGGCAGCAGGTTGCAACCCCACCCCTGACGTAGTAGCTTGCGGTGCCGCCTTCATCGCCGTTGTCTTCACCCATGATGCAGAAGTTCTATATTCCCCACACCCTTGTGCTCCTGTTTGGGCTGATGGTCGTGGCCGTTGCCTCTACCTGGGTTATCCCTGCGGGCAGTTTCGAGACCACGGAGACCGCTGAGGGACGCACTGTGGTCGTGCCTGGCACCTACGAGCGGGCCGACGATGCCGGGCGCCTCGGGCCAACCGCCCTCTTCACCGTCGTTCCCCGCGCGTTCGGCGATACGCAGGGCATCATCTTCTTCGTATTGATCGTGGGTGGGGCCCTGGCCGTCGTGCGAGCTACGGGCGCTATTGATGCGGGACTCGCCCGCCTTATCGACCGGTTTGGCAACTACCCCGCTCTGCTTATCTTCGGCGGCATGTTTGCCTTTGCCTTGGCCTCGGCCACCATTGGCATGGCCGAGGAATACATCCCGTTTGCGATCATTCTGGTGACCCTCTGCCTCGCCCTGAAGCTGGACGCCATCGTGGCCATCGGGATTCTGGTGGTAGGGTATGGCATTGGCTACGGCATCGCGGTAGCGAACCCATTCACGCTGATCGTAGCGCAGGAAGTGGCGGAGTTGGAGCCTACGTCGGGCTTCGGATACCGGCTGGCCCTGGCAGGCCCTTTTCTGGCGGTGGGGTTTCATCACGTGTGGCGCTATGCCCGCCGCGTGCAGGCCGATCCGGCGGCAAGCCTGGTGCATGACCAGGAGCCCCCCGCCGGCGCGTTAAAGCAGGACTTTCCACCGCTCAGCCGGCGGCGCGTTGCGGTGCTCGCTATTACGGGGTTGACGCTCGTGTTTATGATCATCGGCATCCAGCAGGCCGGGTGGTTTTTGATCGAACTGGGTGCCATTTTCCTGGCCCTCGCCCTGGTTGTCGGCCTGGTGGGCGGTCTTTCAGCCGACACCCTGGCTCAGACCTTTACGAAAGGCGCGGCGGAGCTGACGGGTACCGCGCTGCTTATTGGCTTCGCGCGTGCCATCGGCTTGCTGCTGGAAGACGGTGAGATCCTCCACACCATCGTGCAGGGCGTGGCCACGCCGCTGGGCGTGGTTGGGGCGGAGGGGGCAGCCGCAGGGATGCTGGTTATCCAGAGCGTCCTCAACTTTTTCATTCCCTCCGGCAGTGGGCAGGCCCTCGTGACGATGCCCCTGATGGCCCCCATCAGCGACCTGGTGGGCGTCAGCCGGCAGGTCGCCGTACTGGCCTTTCAGATGGGGGACGGCCTCATGAACATGATCGTGCCCACCAATCCTGTGCTGATGGGTATCCTGGGGCTGGCTGGTATTCCGTACGACCGCTGGTTTCGGTTTATCGGCCCTCTCATCCTGAAGCTACTCGTGCTGAGTGCGCTGGCCCTCATCGGCGCGGTGTGGATTGGCTACGCGTGAGGCGATGCGACCATCAACCCTTCAACCTCTGTCGCCCCGAACCGTCCGGCGAGCAACCACCCGCGCTTAATACGCCTTGGCAAAGAGCACCTTGTGGGTGGCCGGCTTACCCGAGACGAGGTCGGTGCCGCTGACCTCCGACTGGTCGAACGGGATGCAGCGGATGGTGGCCTTCGTCTCCTCCTTGATCTGGGCCTCAGAGGCGTCGGTGCCATCCCATGGCGCGACGATAAACCCGCCCTTGTCATTGAGCACGTCCTTGAACGTGTCGTAGTCGTGCACCTCGGTGGTGTGGTCCTCACGATACGTGAAGGCGCGGTCGTACAGGTGTTGCTGAATCTCGTCGAGCAGGGCCACGATCCGCTCGGCCAGCCCTTCCTGCGGCACGATGGTTTTCTCTTTGGTGTCGCGGCGCGCCAGTTCGGCATTATTGTTCTTCACATCGCGCGGCCCGATGGCCAGGCGTGTGGGGACGCCCTGCGCCTCATACTCGGCAAACTTCCAGCCCGGGCGCTGCGACTCGCGCGCGTCCACTTTCACCCGGATGTCTTTAGCCTCCAGCTCGCGCTGAATCCGGTCCACAACGGCCATCACCTCGGCTTTCTCCTCGTCGTTCCGGAAGATGGGTACGACGGCCACTTGCGTGGGCGCCAGGCGGGGCGGCAGGACGAGCCCCTGGTCGTCCGAGTGCGTCATGATGAGCGCCCCAATGAGGCGGGTCGAGACGCCCCACGACGTGGCCCAGACATGCTCCAACTCGTTGTTTTTGTTCTGGAAGGTGCAGTCAAAGGCTTTGGCGAAGTTCTGCCCCAGAAAGTGGCTGGTGCCCGCCTGCAGGGCCTTCCCATCTTGCATGAGCGCCTCAATGCAATAGGTCTCCACGGCCCCCGCAAAGCGCTCGCTGGCCGTCTTGGTGCCCTGCACCACGGGAAGGGCCATGTAGTCCTCCGCAAACGTGGTGTACACCTGCAGCATCCGCTCGGCTTCCTCCACGGCTTCCTCCTTCGTGGCGTGGGCGGTGTGGCCTTCCTGCCAGAGGAACTCCATCGTCCGCAAGAACATGCGGGTGCGCATCTCCCACCGCACGACGTTCGCCCACTGGTTGATGAGGATGGGAAGGTCGCGCCACGACTGGATCCATCGGCTGTAGGTATCCCAGATGATGGTTTCGCTGGTCGGGCGCACGATGAGGTTTTCGTCGAGGCGCGACGCCGGGTCAGCCATCAGGGTGCCGTCTTCGGGATCCACCGTAAGGCGCGAATGCGTGACTACCGCGCACTCCTTGGCGAAGCCTTCCACGTGCTGCGCCTCCTTCCCCAAAAACGACTCCGGGATGAACAGGGGGAAGTAGGCGTTCTCGTGGCCGGTGTCCTTGAACATCTGGTCGAGCGCCTCCCGCATGTTTTCCCACAGGCCGTAGCCGTTAGGGCGGATAATCATGCAGCCCCGTACCGGCGAGTAATCGGCCAGCTTGCCGGCCTTCACGACGTCAAGGTACCATTGGGAGTAGTCTTCGGAGCGGGGCGTAATAGCGTCAGCCATGGTGTACGGCGGTGAGTGGTAAACTGTACAAGAGGAGGTAGAGCGACGTGCCGACCGCCGGTTTCACCAACTGTGACGGACGTGAAGCGGTACGGCGTGGTGTTTGTGTGAGGGTACGAGTGCATGGGTGTTACTTTAGCGGCCCCTGCACGCGGCTTCCCTTATGTGGCACAGGACGGTCAATATAGGCGGCCCGGGGGCTGAATGCAATGCCGACGCACCCCAGCGCCACGGCGTGTTGCGGTAGCGGACTGCGTAACAATTGGCCCGCTGCAACGTTCACCAGTATATGATTGCAAGTCAGTAAATAAATGCTGAGTGCAAACGCAAAAAGGCGGCACTCGGTTAGGTTTTCACCACAGATTACGGTAGGCACATGGGACGCTCAGACGAACATACACGATGGATCCGTACACCGCTTTCGGCGGTCGTCCTGCTGGCGCTGACGGTGGGGTTGACGGGCTGCTATACGCAACTGGGCGCTACATATACGGAGGAGGAACGAGTGGAGCGCCGTACAGCTGCTGAGGATGTGGACGTGACGCATTATTACTATGAGGATGAGTACTACGCAGACGACCGTTACACCGAACGGTATCGTCCGCAGCGGTACTCGCGGTACTTTGCGCGCTTTTACAACGACCCGTTTGCCTACCGTAGCTCGCTGGCGTTTTACCACGACCCGTTCTTCTACCACGATCCATTCTACCGGGGCTTCCACCGGTCGCCTTTCTATCGGTCCAGTTTCGCCTTTAGCTTCGGCTTTGGGTCGTTTCACGATCCCTTTTTCCACGATCCGTTCTTTTACCGCTCCAGCTTCACGTATGCCCGCTTTGGATCGTTTTACGGACACCGCCGCCCTTTCCTCGGCAGCACGTTCATAACCGCCCCGCGTGTGGCCACCACAACGCGCAACGTGCAGCCCCGCAGCACCACGCTGGGCCGGGGGCGCGTCGCGGATGGGCAGCGGACGCGGACGGCCGTACGGAGCCGGGGGGGCGCTACGACGAACACCCGCACCACCAGCACGGTCCGAACGCGCGGCACGAATCGTGACGCCGCCCGCACGCGGAGTGCAACCCGCGCCACCGACCGCTCCACAACCGTTCGCACCCGCGGCACCGACCGTACCGCCCGCACCCGCAGCACCACCCCACGGGCCACACGCAGCAGCGGCACTACACAGCGCACCCGCAGCACGACCCGCACCCGCACCACGCGGTCCAGCGGCAGCGAGGCGCGCACCACCCGCTCCCGGGGCAACAACTCACGCGCCAGTTCTACCCGCAGTCGCGGGAATAACTCCCGCGCCAGTTCCAGTCGCTCGCGTGGAAATAACTCGCGGGCTTCCAGCAGCCGAAGCCGGAGCAATAACTCGAGCGCGCGCTCCTCTTCCCGCAGCAACAACTCCTCCCGCGGTACCAGCCGTAGCTCCAACCGCGACCGGGGAGGCAACGACTAACCGTACCCCTCCATGCTTCTGCAGGTACCCAGGGCCCGTGTTGACGGCTTGACGCGGGCCTTTGGTGTATCCCCGCCGGACGCCCACGGCTTCCCACCTGCCGGTTTCACCACCCCTGCTGTCCTCCTGAATGATTTCGTTATGGCTATGCTCTCCTCTATCCGTCAGCCGCTCCTTCTTACCGGTAGCCTTCTGTGCACCCTGCTCTTGCTGGCCCTGCCAGCCCAGGCGCAAACAGCCGACGAAGTGGTCCGGCTCTCGCAGCGTACCCCCGGGGTCGGGGCCGCGAACCTTGGGATGGGAGGCGTCGGGATCGCCGGGATGGGCGATGCGTCTGCCTTCATCACCAACCCGGCCGGGCTGGGCTGGCTCGGGCGCTCGGAGGTGTCTGGGAGCATGACCGGCACGATTGCTGAGACCGACGCCGTCTTCGGGCCCTCTGGCGACCTAACCGCCGAAACGGGTACCCAGTACACCATTGGCAATGCCGCTTACCTGTACGACAGCCCCACACAACGAGGCACGTTTGTAATTGGCGCCGCACTAAACCAGACGCACACGTTTCAGCGCAGCACCCGCTTCAGCGGCATCAACAACCAGAGCACCATCACCACCTCCTTCCTGCCCTTTGATAGTGAGTTTGAGGTAGACGGCGACGACATCCGGTTCTTTGCCGACCTGCCCGATCTGGCGTTTGGCGCGGGGGCCATCGAGTTTTTCGATGACCTGTTTGAGGATGGCGCTTTTCCCTTCCTGCAAGCAGCGATTCCGGGCACCACGCTTGAGCAGTCTGGATCCGTTGTGGAAGAGGGCGCCACGCGCGAGTTCAACATTGGCGGCGCCTGGGAAGCTGCCCCCCAGCTCATGGTAGGGCTCTCCGGCAACGTCTCGTTTGCCAACTACCGCTTCGAGAACCGCTTCGTAGAGTTTGACATCGACGGAGAAAACACCCGCGAGGACTTCAACGTGCTACTGGACGATGGCAGCCTCCTGGAGGGCTTCAACGCCGTCACGTTCGACCGCGTGCTGGACACTCGGCTGGTAGGCTTTAACGCCCGGGCCGGCGTGTCTGCCCAGGTGAACCCGCTCCTGCGGTTGGGCGCTACCATCGAGTCGCCCACCTTCTACTCCGTGGAGGACGACTTCCGGCAGGCCCTGCAGGTCGATTTTGAGGTGGGTGGCAGCCTCAGTGACGAGCTGACGTCCACGTTTGATTACGAAATCCAGACGCCGTGGCGTTTTGGGGCCGGGGCCGGGCTGGAGTTCGGCAACGTGACCGCCCATGCCGACGTGGAGGTCGTAGATTGGTCGCAGACCAGCGTAAGTGCCAGTGGCAATCAGGCCTTTATCGATGAGCTTAACCGGCAGCTCCGCGACGACTTCTCCGCCGTTGTAAACACACGGGCCGGCCTTGAGCTTCGGCTGCTGCCCTTCACCGTACGTGGGGGCGCCGCCTTCCTGCCCGACCCCGCAGGTAACGACGGGCGCGACCGGACCTTCCTCTCGGCTGGCGTAGGCTACGAAGTACCCGGGCAGTTTGCCGTAGACTTCGGCTGGATGCAGGAGCGCTTCGATGACCAGCTCTTGCCCTACCCGGAGGACGAGCTTGGCCCGCGGCAGGACGATGTGATACAGGTGGATGAAAGCATCATCCGCAACCGCTTGAAGCTGGGCCTCCGCATCTTCTTGTAGCCGACAACTGCGCGCGCATCAAACCATGAAAAAATCCGCTTCCCCAAGACGGGGGAGCGGATTTTTTGCTTTCGATGGGCTGGTCGGGCAAAAATCCTCGCCTTACCCGGCGTCGCCAAGCCCTTTCAGCCGACCGGCCACCCGCGCGAGGCGGCGGCCGAAGTTGCGGGCCGTCTTCAGTTCGTTTTCGATGGGCTGCCGGCTCCCATCGCCTCCGGCCAGCGTAGTGGGGCCATAGGGCGTGCCCCCCTCACCCTCGGTGGTAAGGATATGCGGGTTTTCGCCGTACGGCGTGCCGACGAAGATCATGCCGAGGTGGAGCAGTGGCACCAGCGCGGTGAGAATGGTTGTCTCCTGGCCCCCGTGGATGGTAGCGGTGGAGGTGAAGATGCCGGTGGCTTTGCCTTCAAGCTCGCCTTTCTGCCAGAGCGCGCCCGTGGTGTCGATGAACTGCTTGGCCTGCGCTGGCATGTTGCCGTAGCGCGTGGGAAACCCCCAGGCGATGCCGTCTGCCCAGCGCAGATCGTCGTGTGTGGCGCGCGCCACGTCGGCCATCTGCTCCTGCGCCTGTTGATAGGCGTCCTGCCCCTCCAGCGCTTTCCGGGCCTCCGCGAGTTCAGGGATGCGGCGGAGGCGCACCTCGGTGTCCGGCACGTTCGCTGCACCCTCGTGCACGGCCGTCGCCATCGTATGCGTGTGCCCGTACGTGCTATAGTATGGAATCAGAATGTGGGTAGCCATGGGAGTCGGGGGATCGATTGGATGGGTAAGTCTCAGACTTCGCATCCGCCGCGCCCGTAAGTGTTGCAGCGGGGCCTCAACCGTTGTGTAACGGCCCCCGGCCGGGTGACGTGACGAAAAAAGCCCTGACCGCCAGAGCGCGTCAGGGCTTTTGTAGGATGTATGCAGGTACTTCTCGCAGCTACGCGGTACCCCGTTCCATCTGCATGAGGCGCTCAATGCGCTCCTCCATGGGCGGGTGCGTCGAAAACAGGCTCTGCAGCCCCTTCAGGCCACCGGAGAAGGGATTGGCAATGAACATGTGAGCCGTGCTGGCCTCGGCCTGCTGCATCGGCCGGGCCTGTACGCCGCGGGCCAACTTATCCAGCGCACTGGCCAGCGCCTGTGGATTCCGGCAGATCTCGGCGCCCTCTTTGTCCGCTGCATACTCACGCGAGCGCGAGATCGCCATTTGGATGATCGTAGCCGCCAGCGGCGCGAGCATAAAGAGCAGCAGGGAGACGATCGGGTTGCGATCGCGTCCGCCAAAGAACATCGCGAAATAGGCCAGATACGTGATCGCGCCAGCCATCGTCGCGGCGATGGATGAGGTCAGGATATCACGGTTCTTGATGTGGGCCAATTCGTGCGCGATCACCCCTTCCAGCTCCTGGTCGCTGAGCTGACGCAAGATGCCCTGCGTGAAGGCGACGACGCCGTTCTTGGGGTTACGTCCGGTGGCAAAAGCGTTCGGCTGATCACCCGGAATGATGTACACCTTCGGCATGGGCAGATCAGCGTTTTGCCGGAGCCGGTCCACCATGTCGAACAGCTTGGGCGCCTGCTCCGGCGTCACCTCCTCTGCTTTATACATGCGGAGGACGATCTTGTCGCTGAACCAGTAGCTGCCGAAGTTCAGCGCAAGGGCCATCGCGAAGGCTACGGTCATACCCGTGCCACCGCCCAGCAGGTGACCCACCGCCATAAAGAGGCCGAACATCACGCCCATCAACAGCGCGGTACGTACAGTATTCATAAGTCGTTATATCGTCGTTGGTCGGTAGCGTAGATACTTCTCTATACGTTAAACTGCAGAGCAAAACGGGTGCCTATAACGACGGCGCCTGCCACAAACGCCGGCGCCTGTAGCGATGGCAGCGCAACGTAACGCCTCCGTTAGGATCTGGCTACCCGAGCAGTGACGTCACGACAAATACGTCATACAGCGCATGGGTCCACGCCGCGATGGCAAAGCCTCGCCAGAGAAAGAGCGCGTTAAGCGCCAGGCCAAACAGGAAGCGAAACGTAAAGGATGCGGGCGCAAACGGATCGCCCAGGGGCCCGATGTAGTGCACGGCGCTGAAGATGAGCGCCCCAACGACGGCCGCGATGGGGTAGGCCCAGCGGGGCTGCTGCAGCAGACGCCGCAGGCCAAGGTACAGCCCGCCGACCAACAGGACGCGAAAGAAGAGCTCCTCGTACAGGCCCGCGCCAATAGACAGGATGAGCAGCGTGGGCAAAGGCAGCTCGCTCACCTGTGCCATCAGCAGCGGCGTCGCCTGCAGACCAAAGATAAAACCTACCACGCCGCCCACCAACAGTGCCAGTACCACGGCATAGCCTGCACTCTCCACGATCATCCATCCGAAATAGCGCACGCGCAGGGGGACGTTGCGGCGGCGCTCGTACCAGAATACCGCGATCCCCGCGACCAATACGAGCACGGCCAGCGCTTGCATCCCATACACGCCAAAAGCCCCCAGCAGCTGCTTGATCCACACGTCAGCGCCCACCCGCACGTGCATGCCGCGCCCTACGCTCGTGAGCAACAGCAACCCCTCGTACAGCAAGAAGAGCGGCAGCGCCATAACGAACCCGTACGTGGCGGTGCGGGTGATGCGATGATAGGATTGCCAGCGGGTGGAAGCAGCCACAGGAGCGACCGTCGGGTTGGGGAGGCGGGCTACGGTAACACGTAGATGGTTAACGCCTGCGCGCTCTCCTGTTCGATGTCCAGAGCCTCAGCGGTGGCGTGCGAGACCTCCATGGCAAAGGTGTCATCCACGGGCCCGCGGTCGTTCACCTCGGCAATGACCTCCTGCCCGGTATCCGGGTGATGGAGAAGCACCAGCGTACCGAAGGCAAGGGACGGGTGACTTACGGTGTAGGCGTCAGGATCGTAGGTCGTCCCACTGGCGGTAAGCCGTCCACGGAAGGCGCTGGGGTAGCGCAAGACGCGACCTTCGGCGAAGACCTCAGGCAGCTCCACAGCGGCTTCCTGCCCGGGGACGTCCAGCACCTGCCCCACCTGCAGTACGTCGGAGCGCAGGTTGTTAGCCTCGCGCAGCGCCTGTAGCGAGACGTCATACTGCCGGGCGATACGGGTCAGGTTCTCGCCTGCGCTGACGGTGTGCTCGGTCGTCGTGGTGGCGGTCGTAGCCGTAGCGGGGATGCGCAGTTCCTGGCCCTCCTGCAGCGGCCCGCGCAGCGTCTCGGCATTCAGGGCCACCAGTGTATCGACCGGAACGCCCAGCGCGCGTGCTACGGCAAAGAGGCGCGCGTCGGCGTCCAGCCGGTACACGCCCGGAGCGGGCGGTGCCTCAGCTTCCGGCGCTTCTGCTGCCTCGATGCTCTCCTCCACATCAGCGGCTTCCTCGGTAGCGTCGCCCTCTTCTTCCGGATCGGCCGTGCCCACGATGAGCTCCTGCCCCACGCGGATGGTGGAGCCGTCCAGGTCGTTCAGGCGCTGCAGCTCTTCCACCGATAGGTCATACTGACGTGCGATGCCAAACAGCGTCTCTCCCTGCGCCACCGTGTGCGTAGGCGGGTCCTGCGCTACAGCGACCAGCGGAAGCACGCTCAGTAGCAGCGCCAGCCCCCAGGCTTTCCATCCCATGCCCATCCGGATCATACGATCAGTCATCGGCCAGTTCAAGGTTCATGAGGGCATCCTGTAGTTCCGACAGATCCTTCGTCTGTCGCTGCGCCTGCGCCTGCTTCACCCCCTTGCGGTAGGTGCTGATGGCGTCCTCCCGCCGGCCCAGCCGCTCGTACAGCCTGGCCAGGTGGTAGTACGTGCCAGTATATTCGGGATCATCAGCCACCAGACCTTCGAGGAAGGACAGCGCCTGCTCCGTCTCATCGCGCTTCAAGTACTCCTGCGCGATAGCAAAGCGGGTGAACGCATCGTCAGGATCTTCGTCGTGGAATTGCAGCAGGGTGTCGAGGCGATCGGTGCTCATGCGTGGCAGGGCAAGTGTATGCAGAAACAACGGAGGGGAAATACGGGCTTCGGGCGGTCCGGTTTGGCACGAAAGCACATCGGTCCCCGGCTTTACCAGCCGCCACCGGCGCCACCTCCCCCAAAGCCACCGCCACCCCCGCTGAAGCCCCCCCCACCAAAGCCACCGCCGCCGAACCCACCGCCGCCAAAGCCGCCCCCACTGCTGCGTCGCGTGCCGCTGCCCATCATAGAGCCCAGGATGAACATGTCCGCCCCGCCGCGTCCGCGCCGCCGGCGTCCGGGCCCCGAGGAGCCGCCGCGGGTGGCCGAGCGGACGATCAGGATAAAGATGAAAAGCATGAAGGCCAGGCTTGGCAGCGGCGAGCCGGAGCTGCCCGACGAGGAGCGCTCTGCGGTGTACTCGCCGGCCGCAGCAGCCATCATCGCCCCGACGCCCCGGTTCAGCCCGCTGTAGTAGTCGCCCCGGCGAAAAGCGGGGGTGATTTCGTTGCGGATAATACGAGAAGCGACCGCATCTGGAATGGCGCCTTCCAGCCCAAACCCGGTGGCGATGAAGAGCTGGCGATCATCCCGTGAGACGAGCACCACCGCGCCGTTGTCGCGCCCCTCCTGCCCCACGCCCCACTGCTGTCCCAATTCGGTGGCGTACAGGCCGGGATCGTTGCCCTGCAGGCTGGGCAGCGTCACCACGATGATCTGCGTAGAGGTACTGTCGGCATAGTCCTGGAGCGTGCGGCTGAGGGCATTGCGCTGCGCGGAGGTCAGCATGCCCGCCTCGTCCGTCACCCATTGCCCGCTGGGCGGCAGCACATCGACGACCTGGGCCGACGCACGTGGGCCGCCCGCTACCAGAAGCAGCAACACCCACCATCCGATGCACAGCACGCGTGTAGCCACAGCCGTTGTGGGTAAGGATGAGAGGGACAGCGCGAAGGGGGCAGATGTTATCCGAAGTCGACAGACGGGGCTGTCTCAGCGCCGGCATCGGCCTCAAAGGCGGCGCGGCGCTCGAAGCCAAACACGCTGGCATAGACCACCGTGGGGAAGCTGCGCACCTGTGTGTTGTACTCCCGCACCGTGTTGTTGTAGCGCGTGCGGGCGACGTTGATGCGGTTTTCTGTGCCTTCAAGCTGCGCCTGCAGGTCGCGGAACGCCTCAGTGGCCCGCAGCTGGGGGTAGTTCTCGGAGACCGCCAGGAGCCGCCCGAGCGCGCTTCCCAGTTGGCCCTGCGCCTCCTGAAAGCGCTGGAGGGCCGCCGGATCGTTCAGATCATCGACCGACAGTTGGATGCTCGTCGCCTGCGCCCGCGCCTCCGTTACGGAGGTGAGGACGTCCTGCTCAAAGTCGGCGGCACCGCGCACGGTGCTGACCAGGTTGGGGATGAGGTCAGCACGCCGCTGGTACTGCGTCTCCACGTTGGCCCAGGCTTCCTCCACCTGCTCCTCGGCGCCCACGAGGCTGTTGTAGGCACCGCAGCCTGACATTCCTACGAAGAGCAGCAGGACAACGGCAATTAAGAGGGCTATCGTTCCGGTACTGCGCATGGCAAAACGGGGATAAGGGGGATGTAACGGAGTTACAGCACGGTACGGGGCGAATAGTCCGGCGTACGGCACCTTTCGTCCGGGAGTTTCACGCGCCCTGCGGCTCCACGGAACGCCTCCGGCCACCGCCTGGTTGCCCTTAACGCGCTGCACAACCGCTGTGCATTCCTTTCGCCGTTTTCTTCTGCCCCACCGCTGTGTCTACGACTTCCACCGCCGTTCCTGCCGAGGTACTTCGCACGCTGCGTGATGCCCTCGGCCCCGACCGCCTGTATCGCGACGTGCCCCTCGGGCCCTACACCACCTTCAAGATCGGGGGGCCCGCCGATCTCTTTTACGAGGCCCGCACGGCTGATGAATTGTACCACGCACTGCAGGCTGCCCGGGGCGTAGACCTGCCCTTCTTCCTGCTGGGCGTCGGGGCTAACATTTTGGTGGGCGACGGCGGGTTTCGGGGGCTCGTTATCCGCAATGCGGCACAGCACGTGGACCTGCGCCCGGACGTGCACCAGCTCTGGGCCGAGAGCGGCGCGATTGTCTACCCTGACCTGATCGAAACCGCCGTCGGCGCCGGCCTCTCCGGGCTGGAGCATTACGTCGGCATTCCCTCCACGGTGGGCGGGGCGCTCTGGCAGAACCTCCACTTCCTCTCCCCGCCGCCTGCGCGGGAGCGCACCATGTTCATCGAGGAGGTAGTGCACAGCGCCGACATCCTCACGGAGGAAGGCGAGCGGCGCACGGTGGGCGTCGACTACTTCGAGTTTGGCTACGACCAGTCCATCCTGCACCACCGCGACGACGTGGTGCTCGCGGCGACCTTTCAGCTGACGCCCGGCACCGAGGAGCGGATGCGGGAGATCATGGCGGCTAACCTCGACTGGCGACGCAAGCGCCATCCTCCCCTCGACACGGAGCCCAGCGCGGGGTCCATCTTTAAAAAGATTGAAGGCGTGGGCGCCGGGCGGCTCATCGACCAGTGCGGGCTCCTGGGCACGCGCATCGGCGGCGCGGAGGTGACACACCGGCACGCCAACATCATGATTAACCGCGACGGCGCCACGGCAGCCGATGTACAGGCGCTGATCGCCCATGTGCAGGATGTTGTGGCGCGTGAGACGGGCTACGCGCTGGAGCCGGAAATTACGTTCATCGGGGATTTCCACGCTCCGTCGAAGAGCACTCCGCATCAGGTCCCCAAGCCGCCGGGCGTGCTCACCGCGGCCGATCGCGCGAAACAGCGGCAGGCGGCCACGTAAGCCCCACCGGCGCGCCCGCCATCAAAAAACCCCGGACCAGCGCGAAGCGCCAGCCCGGGGTAGGGTCTGCAGGACTTGGCCCATTGGCGTTAGCTCGTTGCCAGCGCCTTGTCGATGAGGAACCGCACGTGCTCCGTGTGCGCCGCCGTCTCGGCATCGGGGCCCGACTTGCCGCGGAGCATCCGCTGGACGTCGCGCAGGCTCATGAGAGCCGCCGAACGCGCCATGGTATCAAACGCGCTGCCGGTCTCTGGGTCGATGACCGCGCTCAGGCGCTGCACGTAGGCAATCTGCAACTGCTGCCGGAAGGTGTTCACCGACCCGCGGGCGTCGTCCTCAAAGATGGCGTTCGTGAGGTCCTGCATGTATTCAGCTACCGGGTACGTATTGCCGTACAGGCGGCTGTTCGTCATGCGAGTGAGGACGCGTGGGTGCATGATATGCGCCAGCACCGACGTTTGGATGTTTAGCGCCCGGCTGTGAATCTTCGGGTCCTCGCCCGCAGCCGAGAAGTTGAACCCGCGTCGCTGCATCTGCAGGTGGTTGTAGAGGTCCTCCGGCGCCTCAAACGCATCCGGCGCGAAGACATGGGCGCGAAGCGACTGCAGTGCCGCCTCTTGCGTCTCGCGCGGGACCGGGCGGAACGGTGTCTCGGCATTCGGCTGCCCGATCACGCTGCGGTCGCGGTACACACCGCCAATGAAGCGGGAGGTCACGTTGGCCGCACTCGACTGCTCCCCGGTCAGGATGAGGTACGCGTTGCGGAGCGGCGCATAGGAGTCGCCCGGCTCGTCGTACTTTTCGCGGAGCGACGCCATCAGATCGCCCACCAGCGCGAAGCGATCTTGCGCATAGGCGATAGGATCGTTTGACATCGCGTTGATCATCACACGCGGGTCGATGGCCTTCCCTGGGCTGCGCATGTCGTCGGCGTCGTTCCCGAAGGCCAGCGCCGGCTCCGTAGAGCGCGCCAGCAGCTCGGTGCGGTAGTCCTCGTCATCCACGCGGGGGTCGTACCCAAACTGGATAGCCCAGTTGTCATACGGCCCGGTGTGGGTGATGTAGTACGCGTGCTGATCTGCCGCATCGGCGGTGATGTGCACAGCCGGATAGTCCATCACCGAGCCAATCATGCCCTGCGCACTGATGGCAGCGGCATCCTTCAGCTCCTCGGGGGAGAGCAGGTTGTGGGCCTGCATGTTATGGTTGAGCCCCAGCGTGTGGCCTACCTCGTGCAGGATGAGATAGTGGAGGGCTTCCTCCACAAAGTCATCCATGTCAATCTCGGAGGCGCCCCGTGCCATCAGTGCTTGCAGGCCCAGCAGCATATTGTGCTGCATCTGATGGCCCAGCTGACAGTTGTGGGCATGATCGCCGTGCGCATGATCCGCGTGGTGATGCGCGTCATCAGCAGACGCCCCAAACCAGTCGTCGTGCAGTCCATCCGCACCTATAAAGCCGGGGAGCGCAGCACGGTCAAAGAGCTGCTCCTGCCGTACGCGGTTGGAGAGGAAGACCCACTCCAGCATCACGTCCGCGCCCAGAATCTGGCCCGTGCGTGGATTCACAAAGCTCGGCCCGTAGCCGCCGAACGGCGGGGTGGGTGAGGACGTCCACCGCAGGGTGTTGTAGCGAATGTCACCCGGCTCCCAGTCGGCATCGTCGGGCTGAATCTTCACTTCGATGGCATTGCTGATGCCCGCCGTCTCAAACGCCTCATTCCAGGCCAGCGTGGCTTCCTTGATGGCCGGGCGGAGTTCTTCCGGCGTCGTATTTTCGATCCACCAGACGATCGGCTCCACCGGGTCGGAGATCTCCGCGTCCGGGTCCTGCTTTTCGAGGTGCCAGCGGTTCACGAGGTCGTGGTACGGGGTGGCGCTCGTCGATGTCTGATCGTCGATCTCCTGGGTGAAGTAGCCCACCCGCTGATCGGCAAAGCGCGGTACAAAGTCGTTCTCGGGCATCTGGATGAGGCTGTGCTGCACCTTGATGCCCACGGAGCGCGCATCCGTCACGGCACTGCCGCCCCGCGCCTGCGGGAAGGGGTTGTCGTACACGTATTCCACCACCACATCCATATTCTCAGGGAAGCTGCGCACGCTATGGTAACGCGTCTTTTCGCGATTCAGATTTCCCAACTGAAACTGCCCCGGCCGCCGCTGCAGGGGAGGCGAGGGCTTTACCTGATGAAGGGCTTCAGAAAGAAAGAGGCCATCGGCGTCAATCAGGAACGCACCGCCATTGGTCGTATCCTCCGCCACAATGGATTGGGAGGCGAGGATGGCCGGCGTGATGTTGGCCTGCGATGCGCGGCTGAGGGCATTATCCGGGTCGAAGTAGAACCCGGTGTTCACCTTGACAAATTCAATCTTGTCATGATAGCGGCGCATGGTGAATACCTCATTCGCGCGGAACTGCCCACGGAAATGGCCCGCCACCGGGGCGCCGTCTTGCGTAAGCGTGAAATAGATGAACTCCTGGTCGAGCTGGTCCGCATCGATTTGCAGGCGCAGCTTGCCATTCGTGGTGTCCTGGTAAACCGTGAACAGGCCCGCGAGGGTATCGCTGGCCGCGACATGCTCATCGAAGGGGCCGGGCGCTGATGCGGGGCTCGATTCGGCAACGTCGGCGGTGGTGGCGGCCGTGCCGGCACAGCCCGCCACGACAAAAGCCATCAGCAGCGCAGCCGCTGCGAGGGCCAGAGGGTGAGATCGGTACATGGAGAAAAAGCAGGGTCAACGACGGAGATGAAAAGGGTCGGTGACAGCACAGGGAGGTGGGTACGGCAAGCGTGCCAGCCAGACGCGTCTAACATACGGCATAGATAGGAAAGATAGCAACTGCCCCCGGATCGTTAGCGCGTGGCGGCTCGTACGTTTTTTGTCACGTATATTTATCTATCCCTACTGCCTCATGCGCCCCTATCCCATCCAGCGCGACCCCATTCACACGGACCTCCTCGCGTTTGCCACCGGTGACGACGTCGTCCCTCATCTGGAACGCTACATCACCGAGGAGGACATCACGGCCGGGCGCATCGGCCCCGGTATTGGTGCGTTTTCGGAAGCGGTGCTGGGGTTTTTCAACACGAAGACCAACGTGTACGAGGAAATCGCCGTCGACGAGCCGGTGGAGGTCCTGAGCCTGACGGGCAACGTGGCCCTGTTTGAAGGCACGCCACGGTTGCACGTGCATGCGAGCCTTAGCACACGCGATGGCTCGTGCGTGGGGGGGCATCTCATCTCTGCCGTGACCGGCCCCACGCTGGAGGTCTTTGTCACCCAGTTCGACGCCACCCTGCACCGCACGGTGGACCCGGCGACGGGGCTGCCGCTGTTGGCGGGGTGACACGCGGGGGCCACGATGGAAATGACCGACCTCAACCTCGGTGCCTGCCTGGCAAAATCCTTGGCGGAGAGGTTGTGTGGTACTGCGGGAGAGCCTGTTCATACAAATTCGATACGCCCTCGCATCTCCGTTGCGTCACTGACCTGTGTTAGCAAATCCAGCATGCGAACCAGTTCGCCAATTGAACGCCCCTGCGGGGCATACACCACGCCCGGATGATCGCGTTGCTGCGCCGCGATTCGTAAGAAGTCGCGGTCTTGTGTGACGATCACGCGCCCCTTTTCCTGTGCGAATGAGAAGAGGTCCGCGTCATCCACGCCAAGCAACCCGGCATCTGCCACCGTAAGCACATCAACTCCACGTTTTCGAAGGGCGCTGACGACTGCCCCTGCAACGTGCTCATCCGTGAAGTATCGGATGCTCATCGTGATCCGGCACTACCCCCCAGCTTCTCTGCCAATAGAGACGGGTGTTCTTCGCGCAGTCGCTGAACGTAGTCTTCGCCTTCCTGGATGGACCGGTCAATCTCGGCCCGATGCGCAAAATAATAGGCCAGTGCCGCATAGACATCCGCGAGTTCCAGATCAAACGCGCTCGCAATCTCATCGGCACTCATTCCAAGACGTTCGTGCCAGATGGCGATATGCTCGACGGCAACTCGACGACCCGTGATGCACGGTTTGCCCCCGAGCACGTTAGGGCGCGATTCAATGCGCTGATCCAGTGTCTTGGTGGCCATAAGCTGGGACACATTAGTGAATGAATCTATATCGAAGTACCGATCCCACCTCGTGCAGTTGCACCCGGCCACCTATCTGGAACGCGTGTATCGCTCCCATGCGCTGGGTGGGAGCGCCTGTGCAGCACGCACCGCATGCAAATCCTCCACCCGTCGGTTCAGCTTGAGGCTGCTTGCATCACTCGACGTGCGACGCTGCTGCGGAGATGCTGGACGGGATCCGCCCCATCATGCGTTCTGACAGTGGAGCACCGGCAGGAGATATGTTCTTTTGCGGCAGAGCCATCCAATCGGCATCACCTTGTGCATCCGGTAGCGTGTAGGTTTGTTCGGTGCGCTACCTTTGCTTGGACTGACCAGCCCTAAGAAGAGTCACTACCTGTTCAACGATTTCGTCTCGAACCTCCTCCTTCAACTCCCCGATTATCCCTTCGAATAACTCCTCATTGGCCGTAAACAGCTTTCTTGGTCGGGCATAGCTATCAAGCCGCAGACTGCCGACATCGAAGCTCCCTTCGGTAAGCATTACTGCATCCTGGTCTGCGTACGGATTGCTCGTCACCTGGCACAGGACAAAGTCATTGTGACTGGTCATGGCCAGCGTGACCGCCGGTCGCAACTTTGATCGTGACAGATCCGAGAAGGGAAACGGTAGCAGGACTACTGATCCGGCTGCAGGTGCGCCCATGCCTCATCCTCTTCTTCTCTGTTCCAATCCTTGGCGAGGGCCTCTTCGCTCAGAAGTGCTGTATCGCTGACGTGCCGCACCTCTTTGGCTTCCTCCTCCAGAATGGTTACCAGGACGCGCTGCCGCGCGTGAAGGGCAACCGGTTCAAGAAGACGAATCGCGCCATTCTCATCAACAACAGCTTCAACTGTTTTCGGCATGGCTCCTCAGCTTTCGACGGTGATGCGGTTGAGACTACGATCAGTACGCTGAACAAGATAGGTCCGTTCAACACGCATGACGGAAGAGTGAGGGGTTTTCTCGCTCCATGCGCTGCATGCGTATCCTCCACCCGCCCGGACTGCTCGGCTTGAGGATGGCCCTTAGGTGTTCACTCCTCCTCCCGGATGCGCACGCGGTAGTGCCGGTAGTCCTCGATCATGCCACCCTCGATGATGCGCTCGTCGAGTAGCTCCACACGGAAGGTATGGTCGTCCACCCACGTGACAGCCGTTGGGCCTCCGAGGGCTTGATCCATGTCGTACCCTACGACCTTCTCGGGGGCCTGCGCCGCGCGGTGGAAGAGTTGCAGCCCGTTCGGCGAATAGCCGGAAATCGTATCGTGATTAAAGGCCACAAAATAGGTAGCATCAGGCGAAAACACCGGCGGACCGTAGGTAGGGGTGATCGCTCCTGTGCTGCGGGAGACCAGCACGTAGGCGTTTCCCTCCGCCCACTGCGACCGGAATACGATTAGCTCGTGTTCGGGATGATAATGCTCAAAAGTGAAATTAGCGGCGTTTGGTCTCTCCTCCCGTGGGTCGAGCCGGAGGGTGTCCCCACTCGTGAGCGCCACCGACCAGGCATCGGGTTTCTGCGCTTGGTCGATTCGCCGGAGAAAATCGATATCCTGCTCCGCCATAGCGTAGCGCTCGATGGATCGGGCGGCCCGATGGCGGTTCCTGTACGCTGCATCGATCGAATCACGCACCGCCTGATCTTGATAGATGGCCGCATGCGCGGTCGAGTCCGTAGCCTCAAAGGTGAGGTAGTAGCCCTCCCGCTCCGACACCGGGGGGTACGAGGCCGGCAAGTCCTGCCCCAGCGCAAGCCCCGGGGAGGCGACGAAAATCAGGCAGAGCAGAAGGGTCCGCATCATGAATGGGCTACCGGGACGGCCGGGTGGTTGAAGGCAATGCATGCGCGTTCGTGGATGCCGCATGATGGGGACGCTCCGCGGCCGCGTGTGCTTCTAACCTACGGAAAAGGCGGACGTATCGCTACGTTGTGAGTCCGCCGCGATGTTTCTGCTCGCCCTCGACCCTTGGTTCGCATTGCAAGTGCTGATAACGCCAGCCATACCAAGCGGATGCAACCCCTTAAGTGACGTCCGGTAATAGAGGGGCAGGTGGCACACCGGGTTATCCGTCCGATGCGCTCACCACCATTTCCAGGAACCGGTCTACCTCCCGTTTGCCATACAGGGGTTGACAATACTGATTCCCCTTCCGGAATGGTCGGCCGGCCTTAAAACCGGCTCGGTCAAGCAGATCTCTCATCCGCTCAAGCTCGTCCTCAGAACGGGCGACCAATCGGACCTCCGCGCCCTTCTTGTAGGTGCCCGGCCCCTCTTCTTTCAAGCGCTTCGTATTTTGAGCGCGTACGTACCCGTTGCGCGTAAAGAAGTATGCAAGCTCGCGTGCCACCGCATGTGACGACGTGTGATCAGAGGAGTCCTTTTTCATGAGATCGACCAGCATATGCGTAAAAGAAAACGTACCAGCGCACTGCGGGCACTACCTCTAAGTTACCAAGAGCTTCCATCACGGGCAAGGTTGCTCAGACTACCAGCCCTTGGTGCGACCGGCAGCGTGAGGGGGTATGGGTGTTTTTTGGCCTATTCGAGCGGCTTAATGGTTCCCGTCAGCTCCAAGTTCTTCGCACGATTCGGAAGCTCACCCGCCATCTCTCGCTCCCATGCTCTGCGTGGGAGCGCCCGTGCCGCACGCTCCGCGTGCATGTGTAAATCCTCGACCTACATGCCCTGCTGGGTTTGAGACCGCCTTCATCATCCGTCGGGCGACGCTGCTACGAAGAAACTGGACGGAGACCGTCTTATCCTGCGTGCCGACGCTGTAGCATAGGCACGAGATACAAACCCTTGCCTCGACGCCGTTCTCTGCACGAGACGAAAGCCGAGCCACTCGCACGTGGGACCGCTCGTTGCAGGAGGCTAAAGCAATTTGTATTCAGCCACTTCCCATTCATTCATCTCCCCAAACTCTGAAAGCGTCTTGAACCCATCGAATTCTATAGGTATGGTTTCCTGCGTACTGGAATCCGACCCAATACTACCTTCCTCTGACTCAATTACCTTACGCCTGAAGTCATAGAAACTGGAATAGAATCTTCCTCCTGATACGCCTACGCTCTTTGCGCTAACCAAAATCATTTCACCATTCGAGTACTCGAAGGTATACTGTCTATTCGATCTTGTGTATTGATATAATATGTTGAGCTGATTATTTTCAATCGAAAGCTTCGGTTCTATGTAACACATCATTCCCCCTTCGTTCGGGCGTACTATAAATTCATTATTTTGTATTGTCACCCTGGGCTCGCCCTCCTGCGAGATCAAAACCAAAATGATCCGCTCCTCATTTTGTAACAACTCTGCGCTTTCAGAGCAGCTAACGAACTCATGACTCCCCGACTGCAAGACAACAACCGTAGCTTCAACTTGGCCAGAGCTTAGATAACCGGTGGCTTTCTCTATCACACGCCAGCCTTCGTGATCTACAACCTCGGCAAGCGTCAATCCAAAAAAGTCAGGATATTTCGTACCGTCG
Organism: Rhodothermaceae bacterium Tc-Br11_B2g6_7; assembly: GCA_001564055.1. Taxonomy (GTDB): domain Bacteria; phylum Bacteroidota; class Rhodothermia; order Rhodothermales; family Salinibacteraceae; genus Tc-Br11-B2g6-7. The sequence continues at coordinate 5,982 of LKNB01000012.1, read as the reverse complement.
TGTTGACCAAACGCGTCGGTACTGATTAAAAATAATACGCAGAGCAGAAAGGATTTCATTACGATCATGAGTAACCAGTAATACAGAGACTATTTCAACACCGTGAACATTCACGCTGGCAGCCCAAGCCTTCTGCCGAGCACGCTCCACGGAAGACGGGGAGGAGTGCCACAAACCACCCCCATTACAGCTCAAGCAAATCGAACGTCTCGCGCAGCGGGTTCACAAAAGAAACGCCGTCGATGGTGCTTCCAACGTCAAAGTCCTCGCTTAAGACTACTGGAATCTGAGCGAGCTTCGCCACTGCCCAGATCTGAGCGTCGAAATACGAAAAGCTGTGCTTCTGAACAACACGAACGGCCTCAAGCACGACAGCCGAGGTGAGGGGCAGCACACGAAAAACTGCCTCGTAGCGTTGGATCTGCCGGTGCGTCTCCTCGGCGCTGAAGCTCGGATTTAGTCGGTAAAGAGCCACATTAGAAAATTCCGCGAGGACCTGTGCGGAAAGCGCTGCGCTATGAGCCTGCGCGACGTGCTTGATTACCTGGGTCGCTCGACGCTGCTTTTAAGGTTCGCCTGCGTCAAAGCAGTAAACGAGGATATTCGTGTCGATCAGGTACCGCACCGAGCGTCCCGTAAGCGAAGGTGGCCAAGAGACCTGCTACCGAACGCTACGTCTCAGCCCAAACGGTCTTCGTAAAGCACCCCTCGGCCCTTTTTTCGCTACGCTTATCTGAATCTGGATGTGAGACGGCGCCCCTTGGCAAGCTCTCTCGTGGAATCAAGCAATCCATCAATCGCTTCCTGTCGTGTGGACTCGGATTCTCCAGCCAGCTGCTTGTCGTTGTCCTCTATCCTCAGGGCATCACTGAGGATACGGCGCACCAGCTCTTCCTCGGAAATACCCCGTTCCTTCGCCTGACGCTTGAGCGCTTCATTCTGCGCTCTGGTAATGTGGAGCTGTTTCTGAACCATAACTGGTACGTGTAGCACGCAAGTTTTATATCTGCTACTTACGCCTGTTTGAAGCTACGCGCGCATCGGGGGTTCCGGCTGATGTGCGAGTGCAACCGAGGCGATCCGGAGAAATTTCCAGACGCTGAGCCCAAATACCTCGCTGGACACCCGAACCAAGCAGTCCCTCGCCACAGCCAGTTGACCAATCCTCACACCACAATCCCCGTAGGCTCGTGCACTGTGGTGGCAGCGTCCTGCGGGAGGGGTTCGGCGACGAACCATTGCTCGCCGGGATGCTCGGCGAGGGGCTCGGGAGTCTCCATGAGGGTACGGTAGGGGACCGCGTCGCTCATGTGCTTGTCCAGCCATGCGTCAACGCTGCTGCGGACGGCTGCTGACACGCCCCGGCCGCGCTCTGGGGTGCGCCGGGCCAGGTGGGCCAGTGCGTAGGCGGCGTCTTTCGACGGCGGCAGATCCATCCCGAGAAGCGCCTCCAGCCACTCCTCCACGTCGGCTACCGGCACGCGGCGATCCAGCGGGCCGTGCAGCGGGTGGCGCGTGCCGAGCCGGCTCAGCGCCCAGAGCTCACCGCCGCGCGGCGAGGAGTGCCGAAACTTGTCGAGCAGCAGCTTCGCCAGCGCCGTCTTCAGGTCGGGCTTCATGCGCTCGAACGTGGCCAGCGACTTCCAGGCCTCCTCTTTCTCGCTCATCTCCATGCGGCGGTGGTACACGCGGTGCTCCTTGCGCGTGCGCACCTCGGGCTGGATGAAGGGCCGGGCTTCGTAGTAGACCTGCTCCTGCTTGCCGGCCGCCAGCCCGCCACTCACGCGGCGCCAGAAGTGCCACCAGGCCACACGGTTGCGTTTTTCATCGGGGAAGTGGAGCCCTTCGAGATGCAATACCCACGCCTGCTGCATCCGCCACTCGTCGACCGCATCGCCATAGCCGGGGCGCAGGCAGTACCCGAGGAGGTCCAGCCACACCTTCTCGTGCGCGGCCGAGCGGTCGCGGCGGGTGTGGAGCAGGCGGTCGGCGCAGGCCCGCAGGAAGGGCAGCGGCCACTCCTCCGGCGGGCGGTGGACGAGCGTTTCGAGCCAGTTCCAGACGGTGGACGGCGGCTCCTGCCGGTCGGGGTCCTCGAACGTGCGCTGGATGGCCTCGCGCACCTTCTCCACATGGCGCGTGGTGATGACGTCGCGCGTATCCGCCTGCCCGTCCTCCGTCACGGTGCCGCCCTCCCGCACATCGAACTGAAGCTGCCAGCGGTGCTCGGTATGGACAGATTCGGCCCAGAGGTCGAGGGTGCCCACCTCTGTCAGATGCGCGGCGAGTTGGACGGGCACGGTGCGCGCGTAGCGCTTGCCGAAGGCCAGCACCGTACGGATCGGCGGGAGGGCCTGCGCTTCATCGGCGGCGAGGGTGACGACCTGCCCCGGCTGATCGCCAGTGCGCGTGCTGGAGCTGAGCAGATGAAACGTCACCGGCTGATTGGCCAGCGCCTCGAACGTGCGGTTCTCAAGCTGCACCTCGTACCCCTCGGGTGCGCCACGCGGCACGAGGCAGACGGCTTTGGTGGTGTCCTCGTCCGTAGCTTCCCCGGCGATGCCCACATAAAACGCCCGCGGGCTGCCGCTGCCGACGCGCGTGCCCTCACCCTGCCGGACGCGCCCGTACGAGGCCGCCCCCACGGCCACGTTGTGGTCCAGCCGGTCGGTGGATAACTCGGAGGGCTGCCAGCCGTCGCCAGCCGTCTCCTCAAACCAGTTACCCACGATGGCCTGCGTCCGCGCGCGCAGCATCTGCGCGTTGAAGACGCCGCCGTTGAACAGGACGTGGTCCGGGTACGGCGTGTCGCGCCCGGTTTGCTTGCGGATGTAGGGCACGGCCTGCCGCCAGAAGGCAGCGAGGTGCCGCGTGATCGCCGGGTCGTGCGCGTAGGGCAGCCCCAGCTCGGCCAGGCCAGATCGGCGGTCTTCGGCCGGCGCGGCGTCGGCATCTACCTGCGGGAAGAAGCCATCGAGGACCAGCGCCTCTACGTCGGCACGCTGGATGGTATGGCGGAGGGTCCCGCCGATCAGGTTGCTCCCCTGCCCCGCCACGGCCACCTCGGCGGTTTCGGGGGCATCGGGCTGCAGGAGCGTCTCTTTGGCGCGGCGGCATTGATGTACGAGCTGCTGCCAGCGCTGACGGTCGAGCCCCTGCCCATCGGCCGTCAACTCCGCCTCCACCGCCCGTGCCAGCGCGTGATCCATGTTGTCGCCGCCCAGCATGAGGTGATCGCCCACGGCGAGGCGGTCGAACTGCAGGCCCTCGCCCTCGGCCCTCACCCCGATGATAGAGAAGTCCGTCGTGCCGCCCCCGACGTCGCAGACAAGGATTACCTGCCCATCGGCTACGGTGTCGTGCCAGTCGGGGGTGGCCTGCAGCCAGGCGTAGAACGCAGCGATGGGCTCTTCGAGCAAAATCACCTGCCCGAGGCCGGCTCGGGCGGCAGCTTCTACCGTGAGCGAGCGCGCAACCTCATCAAACGAGGCGGGCACGGTGAGGATGACCTGCTGCCGCTCCAGATGCTCTTCGGGTGATGTGGCCTGCTCCGCGTTCCAGGCTTCGCGGACGTGCTGCAGGTAGCGGGTGGAGGCCTCCACCGGCGACACCTTGGCCACGTCAGCGGGCGCGTCCCACGGGAGAATATCGGCGCTGCGGTCGACGTGCGGGTTGCACAGCCACGACTTGGCCGAGGCCACGAGCCGGCCCGGCACGCGCATGCCCTGATCGCGCGCAAACGTGCCTACGGCGTACGGACGGTCGGCTGCCCACGGGAGCGCCGTGCTGCCTTCCGGCAGCTCGTGCGGCCCCGGCAGGTACAGAAACGACGGCAGCACCGAGTGCCGGCCGATAGCCCCCGGCTCCACCACCTGCGGGATCTCAAACAGCTTTGCCGCCGCAGACGATGCCTCCCGATCGATGGCGGAGACAACCGTGTGGGTCGTCCCGAGGTCAATCCCCACAAGGTAGCGAGCGTCAGGCGCGGGCATGGCAGATCAGCAGAATCGATGCACAGGGTGAACGAACGAGCATGGCTACGCTTCTTGCGTCTCGCGGATGTTGAACGCCAGCTTGCGTCGCTGCTCGCTGTCGCGTGCGGCGCAGTAGAGCTCCAGCGTGCCCACCTCGGTGAACGCGCTTTCGAGCACGACCGGGATGACGGTGCCGGTGGCCTCGTCGCTGGTCGCTTCGAAGCGGGCCTCCATGGTGGCGACCTCCTCGATCTCCCCACCCCAGTCGTCCACGATGGCGCCGGCGTCATCCGAGGTGCGCGTGGTGGAGGCCAGCAGGGTGAAGACGGCGTCCTCGCCCACAACCAGCCCGAACTCCTTCTCCGGGATGCGGAGCGCCGAGCCTTCCTCGGTGCCGAACGGCAGCACGCAGAGCGCCTTGAGCGGCGTCGGCACGCCCGGCACGGCTGGCATGTTGCTTTCGACGGCGATGTAGTAGGAGCGCGGGGCGCCGGCACGGATGCGGATGCCCCGGCCCTCACGCGCGCCACCGTAGTAGCAAGCGCCGCGCGCCACAGCGATGTCAAGGTCGGGCGCCGGCAAGGCGCGGACCTCGGCCTCGCCACTCCACTGCTGCAGCACCTCCAATACGCGGGTGCGCAGCCCTTCGGCCTTCATTACGCCGCCGTTGAACAGAACGGCCGACGGAAAGGCCGTGCGCCCTTCCCCCACATGCCCGTGCAGAAACGCGGCGAGGTGGCGCGTGATGGCGGGATCCGACTCGTACGGCAGTCCCATCTCGCGCATCCCGACTTTCGGCTTGCGCTCCGGGTGATCGGTAAGGGCACCGTACGGAAAGAAGCCGTCCGTCAGGATGCCTTGAATCTCCTCCCGGGTTAGCTCCGTGCGGATGGAGCCGCCGATAAGCGAAGAGCCACGGCCGCTGATGACAACCGGCGCCCCCGTAGCGGTCGGATCGCTCAGCAGGTGCTCCTTCGCTTTTCGGCACTGGTGCGTAAGCGCGCGAAACTGCCAGTTGTCGAGCTGCGTGCCCTGCTGTGCCAGCTTGTGGCGGACGGAATAGGCCAGCGTCAGGTCCATGTTGTCGCCGCCCAGCGTGATGTGCTCTCCGACGGCCACGCGCTGCAGATCCAGCGCCCCGTCTTCTTCCACCACCTCAATGAGACTGAAGTCGGTGGTACCACCGCCGACGTCACAGACGAGGATGGAATCGCCCACCTCGATGGTATCGCGCCAGTCATCACCCTGCGCGGCCAGCCAGGCATAGAACGCGGCCTGCGGCTCTTCGAGCAGGGTGATGTCGGGCAGTCCGGCCTCTTGCGCGGCCCGCACGGTGAGCTCCCGCGCCACCGCGTCGAACGACGCTGGCACGGTCAGCAGCACCGTCTGGTGTTCGAGACGGGCCTCCGGGTCCTCTGCGGCCATGCTGTGGTTCCAGGCGTGGCGCAGGTGCTGCAAGTAGCGGCGGGCGGCTTCCACGGGCGAGACTTTCTGCACATCATCCGGTCCCTCCCACGGGAGCAGGTCGGCGGTGCGGTCGACACCCGTATGGCACAGCCACGACTTGGCCGACGCCACGAGGCGGCTTGGCAGCTCGGCTCCGCGCTCGCGGGCAAATGCGCCCACGGCGTAGTCATGGCCGTCGGTCCAGGGGAGGCGCAGCCCCCCCTCCGGCACGTCGTGCGGCCCGGGCAAGAGCATAAAGGAGGGCAGGAGCAGGCGGCCGTCGACTTCGCCCGCGTCAACGAGCTGCGGAATACGAAACGGCGTCGGCTCTTCCTGCGTCTCGGCGTCCGCCGGCGCATAGCTGAGCGCACAGTGCGTGGTGCCGAGGTCGATGCCTACAATATATTTGGGGTTAGCCATAACCTTTCAGGTCAAAAGAAAAAATGGGAAGGCGAGGTCGGTGGACGTTAGCCTCCGTTGACCTCGACTTCGGCAGGCGCGACGATAAGGTCCTCGCGTTCCTGCATCTGTTGCGGCAGGTCGATGTGCTCGACCCGCCAGC